>NZ_SJYZ01000008.1:0-147039 GCF_004337555.1 Microbacterium sp. PI-1
GGAGCCTCTGCTGCGGGGGCAGGCTTGGGACCGGGCTTGGGACCCGGGGTCGGTGCCGGCTTGGCACCGGGCTTGGCGCCGGGCTTCGCCGCAGCGGGCTTCGCGGCGGGAGCGGCGTCAGCCGCAGCCTTGAGCGAACCGTCGGCCTCGATCGCCGCACGCAGCTTGCGCGCCACCGGCGGTTCGATGGTCGAAGACGGGCTCTTCACGAACTCGCCGAGTTCCTTGAGCTTTGCAAGTGCGACCTTGCTGTCGACGCCGAGTTCGGCGGCGATCTCATGTACGCGTGGTTTACCAGCCACAATTCTCCTGTCTGAGTCGGTCCACCCAGACAGGGCAGACCACTAGTCGCGGACGGGTCTCATTTCGAGCCGTTCACTTTGTTTCCATAGCTGTTCAGCCTTTGTTTCTTGGTGGATGCTGTTCGAAGTTCCGCGTGTCCAGCTGAGTGGTCACGCGCAGTGCTCGTCCGAATGCGCGGCGCCGCAGAGCGGCATCCATGCATTCGCGTGTCGGATGGACCCACGCGCCTCGCCCCGGCAGGACAGCACTCTCATCGACGATGAGGGTGTCGTTCTGGGACACCACCCTGAGGAGGGCGGAGCGGGGAGCACGCGTGCGACAACCGACGCACGTTCGTACGGGTTCCATCTTACACCTGCGTTTCGCCCCGCCCTGCCCGTACGCGGGGCGAGCCGGGAGTCCGGAGCCGTTCAGTCGAGGATGCTGTCCGGCTGGATGTCGATCTTCGCACCCGTGAGCTTGGCGGCCAGACGCGCGTTCTGACCCTCCTTGCCGATCGCGAGCGACAGCTGATAGTCGGGGACCAGCGCACGGACGGCCTTGGTTCCCGCGTCGAGCACGAACGAGCTCGTGACCTTCGCCGGCGAGAGCGCATGGGCGACGAAGACCGGAAGGTCGGCGTCGTAGTCGACGATGTCGATCTTCTCCCCCGCGAGCTCCTCGGTGACCGCGCGTACGCGCCGTCCGAGTTCGCCGATGCACGCACCCTTGGCGTTGATCGACGGATCATTCGCCTTCACCGCGATCTTGGTGCGGTGTCCGGCTTCACGGGCCAGAGCCACGATCTCGACGAGACCGGCTGCGATCTCCGGAACCTCAAGGGCGAAGAGCTTGCGCACGAGTCCCGGATGCGTGCGCGAGACCGTGATCTGCGGGCCCTTGAGCCCCTTGGCGACGCTCGTCACGTACACACGCAGGCGCGACCCGTGCGTGTACTCCTCGCCCGGCACCTGCTCCTCGGGGGGCAGGATGGCTTCGACGGCGCCGAGATCGATGTGGATCATGCGCGGGTTCGGACCCTGCTGCACCACGCCGGCGACGATGTCGCCTTCCTTGTCCTTGAAGTCACCGAGCACCACGTCGTCGGCGATGTCCCGCAGACGCTGGCTGATGACCTGCTTCGCCGCGAAGGCCGCGATGCGTCCGAAGTCGTCGGGGGTGGCGTCTTCCTCGCCGATGACGGCGCCCTCCTCATCCCGGACGACCTGGAGGACGGCGACGTGCCCGGTCTTGCGGTCCAGGTCGACGCGGACGCCCTCGGGGGTCACACCATCCTCGGACACGTGCTTGGAGTATGCGGTCAGGATCGCCTGCTCGATGATCGCGACGAGTTCGTCGAAGGGGATCGCCTTCTCCTTCTCGATCCCTCGCAGAAGACTCAGTTCGATGTCCATGACGGCCTCTCTATTCAGCTCTCGTCGCGCCTGTTCGCACGCGCGACATCCGTACCACGATACCCTGTGCCGACCGGCCCCTGCCACGGCGGCAGCGGAGGCGGCCGCGGACCGGCCCGAGGAGGACCACGTGAGCGCATTCGACACCATCGTCATCGGTGCAGGCATGTCGGGGCTGACGAGCGCCCGCATGCTCGCAGACGCCGGCCAGCGCGTCGTCGTCCTCGAAGCACGGGACCGCATCGGCGGACGCATGCACACCGATCGGAGCGCGGGGTTCCCCGTCGACCTCGGCGCGTCATGGATCCACGGGATCGACGGCTCTCCCCTGTGGGACCTCGTCCAGGCCCTCGGTGTCCCGACCATCGAGTACACGGTGGGCAGCTTCCAGGTCGGCGGGCGACCGATCGAGAACTTCGACGGCGAAGGGCGGGCGATGGATGACACCGCCACCGCCCGGTGGATCGCGGATGTCGATGAGGCCGATCGCCTGCTCGTCGAGGAGATCGCGGCATCCTCCTCGGGTGACACGTACCTCGACGTCACCGAGCGGGCCCTCGATCGTTCCGGGTTCTCGCCCGAGCGCATCGATGAGATCCGTGAGTTCTTCCGCCACCGGGTGGAGGAGCAGTGCGGCGCCTGGATCGGCGACCTGGATGCGCACGGCCTCGACGAGGATGCCATCGAGGGCGACGAGGTGATCTTCCCGCGCGGGTACGACGAACTCCCCCGGCGCATCGGTGCCGGGCTCGATGTCCGCACCGAGACGCCGGTCTCACGTGTGACCCGCTCGACGGACGGCGTCGCCGTGCAGGCAGGCGACACCGAGTACACCGCTGACCGCGTGATCGTGACCGTGCCACTCGGTGTCCTGAAGGCGGGAACGATCGAGTTCGAACCGGCGTTGCCGGACGCGGTCGCAGGCCCGATCGACCGGCTCGGCATGGGGGTCTTCAACAAGATCTTCCTGCAGTTCCCCGCACGTTTCTGGAACGACGAGAGCTACGTCATCCGTGCTCTGGGCGAGGCCGGGGAGCACTGGCACTCCTGGTACGACGTCTCCGCCGTCAGCGGACTGCCCACGCTGCTGACCTTCGCGGCCGGGCCCTTCGGGCGGCACATGCAGGAGCTGCCGGACGAGGAGGTGGTCGCTGACGTCCTGCGCGCCCTCCGCAGACTGTACGGCGACGCGGTCGGCGAACCTCGCGCCCACTGGATCACGCACTGGGGGCCGGATGCGTTCTCGAACGGCTCCTACTCGCACCTCGCGGTCGGATCGACGCATCACGACCACGATGCCCTGGCCGGTCCGGTGGATGACGTGCTGCATTTCGCGGGCGAGGCCACCTGGGGCGACGAACCCGCGACGGTCGGCGCCGCCTTCTACTCCGGCCACCGAGCGGCGGAACGGATCCTCGGCCGCACCGTCGACCTCGGCGAGTTCGCCGCCGGTATCACCGCGCGGGAGCAGAAGGAAGGGCGTTGATCGCCCCGATCAAGCGGAACAGGTTTCCGACCTGGCGTTGATCCAAGTGGAGCGCCAGTCGCGGCAGTTCGAGTCGGTCGTCGTCGGCGACCTCGGGCTGCCGTGGATTCGTCTTCTCGATACGCCCCGAAGCCAGCATCGTGGCGAACTGCTCGTTGAGTGCTTCGATCTCGGCATCCGTCGGCTCTTCCCGCAGGCGCAGGATCAGCGCGTCGCCGACCCACCGCAGCGAGTCGTAGTTGTGCCAGAAGCCGGTGATCTCCGCGCGCGCCTCCTCCACGGAGTCGGTGATCACGACACGGTCGAAGTCCCCCTCCGAGATGACGCCGGTCGGAGCGAGGTGGTCGTCGATGAAGCTGCGCAGCCCCTGCCAGAAAGTCCCGCCCGGCTGATCGAGGAGCACGATGGGCGTGGGCTCCGCCTTGCCAGTCTGCTGGAGGGTGAGCAGCTCGAACATCTCGTCGAGGGTGCCGAAACCGCCGGGGAGGCAGATGAATCCCAGCGACTCCTTGATGAGCATCAGCTTGCGCGTGAAGAAGTACTTCATCGCGACCACGTGATCCTGGCCGGCGACGAAGCCGTTCGGCTTCTCCTCGAAGGGCAGTCGGATCGATACACCGAGCGAGAGCGCGGGCCCCGCCCCTTCGGACGCCGCCTGCATGATCCCGGGACCGGCGCCGGTGACGACCATCCATCCATCACCGGCCAGTGCCGCGGCGACATCGCGGGCGGTCAGGTACAGCGGATCATCCTGCCTGGTGCGCGCCGAACCGAAGACGGTGACCTTGGGCACGCCGCGGAACGGGGCGAACAGTCGGAAGGCGTCGCGCATCTCCGCCAGTGCCGCGGAGGCGATCTTCAGGTCGAGTCGGTCGGCACCGTCCTCACCCAGCAGGATCGCGGTCCGCAGCATCCGCATCACCAATCGTCGATCGGCGTGCACGCCCGCGTCGTCGAGGACGGTGTTGATCTCGGCACTGAGCGCTTCCGGCAGAGGTTCGTCGTTCATGCCCCCAGCGTGTCATGCGGCGCGAGGAGTGGGGGCCGCAACGCCGGGCACCGGACCGACACGGTCGGTCATCCCCTGAGCACGACACCGCGGCGGTGTCAATGCCCGTGACCACCATCCCGGCAGCGGGCACGCTGATGCCATGACGGAGATCACAGGACCCGAAGCCCTCGCCCGCGTCGCCGAGCTCGTGCAGGACATCGACATCACGATGCTGACCACCACGGATGACGAGGGCAACCTCGTCAGCCGGCCGATGTCGACCCGGCAGATGGACGATGCCGGGGACATCTGGTTCTTCACGGCTGAGGACACCGAGAAGGTGGACGAGGCTCGACAGAACCACGACGTCGGGCTCGCATACTGCGATGCCAAGGGAATGCGCTATGTGTCCGTCGCCGGGACAGCTGAGATCGTGCACGACCGCGCCAAGATGGAGGAGCTCTACTCCGCGTCACTGGAGATCTGGTTCGCCGACGGACTCGACACACCGGGAATCGCGCTGCTCAAGGTGACGCCGAAGGTGACGGAGTTCTGGGAGCCCGCCAAGGGCAAACTCGCTCTCGCCGCGGGGGCACTCAAGTCCCTCGTCACCCGCGATACACCGGATGACGACATCATGAACCACGGCCGCATCGTCTGCTGACGACGCGGCCCTGGTCTCACCGCGAGGCCGTGAGACGCTCGACGACCTCGTCGACCGAGATGGCGTCGCGGGCACCGGTCGCCCGGTCCCACAGCTCGACCTGCCCCTCGGCCGCGCCGCGTCCGACGATCACGATCTTCGGCACGCCGACGAGCTCGGCGTCGCCGAACTTCACTCCCGGCGACACCTTGGGACGGTCGTCGTAGAGCACGTCGAACCCAGCGGTCTCGAGCTGAGCGGAGAGGCCCTCAGCGACGTCGAACGCGACCTGGTCACGACCGGCTGCGACGACCTGCACGTCGAACGGTGCGATCGAGGCCGGCCAGATGAGCCCCTTGTCGTCGTTGTTGAGCTCGGCGATGATCGCCAGGATGCGGGTCACACCGATTCCGTAGGAGCCCATCGTGACGGTGACGAGCTTGCCGTTCTCGTTCAGCACCTTCAGGCCCAGCGCCTCGGCGTACTTGCGGCCGAGCTGGAACACATGACCGATCTCCATGCCGCGCGCGAGCTCGACGGGGCCGGATCCGTCGGGAGCCGGGTCTCCGGCACGCACGTTCGCGATCTCGACGATGCCGTCGGCGGCGAAGTCTCGTCCGGCCACGACGGAGTGGGCGTGCTTCTGGTCGATGTTCGCCCCGGTGATCCAGGTCGTCCCCTCGCTCACACGCGGGTCGACGAGGTAGCGGATGCCGGTCGCGGACTCCTCGCCCAACACGGCGCCGGTGGGTGACCACGGGCCGATGTAGCCCCGCACGAGCAGCGGGTTCTTCTCGAAGTCGTCGGCCGTGGCGGTCTCGACCTCAGCGGGAGCGAACGCCACCTCCGCACGCTTCTCGTCGACGTCGCGGTCGCCGGGGATGCCCACGACGACCAGCTCACGGGTCCCGTCGAGATGCGTGAGAGCCAGAACCACGTTCTTGAGGGTGTCCGCCGCCGTGTAGTCGCCGTCGAGCTCGCGGTTGCTGTGCGCCACCAGCGTCTCGATGGTCGGGGTGTCGGGTGAGTCGAAGATGACCGGCTCTGCGTCCGGGTCGAATTCGATCGCTTCGGGCACCGCGGTCGTGAACGCCTCGACGTTGGCGGCGTATCCGCCCGCGCTGCGCACGAACGTGTCCTCTCCGACCGGCGTCGGGTGCAGGAACTCCTCGCTGCGGGATCCCCCCATCGCGCCGGCATCCGCCTGGACGATGGCGTACTCGAGACCGAGACGCTGGAAGATCCGCTCGTAGGCATCGCGCTGCGCCTGGTAGCTGACGTCCAGACCCTCGTCGGAGGAATCGAACGAGTAGGCGTCCTTCATCGTGAACTCGCGGCCACGGAGCAGGCCGGCCCGCGGACGCGCCTCGTCACGGTACTTGTCCTGGATCTGGTAGATCGTGAGCGGGAGGTCCTTGTACGACGAGTACAGGTCCTTCACGAGCAGCGTGAACGCCTCCTCGTGCGTCGGGGCGAGGAGATAGTCGCCCCCCTTGCGATCCTGGAGTCGGAAGAGCAGATCGCCGTACTCCTCCCAGCGACCGGTCGCCTCATACGCCTCACGCGGCATCAGTGCGGGGAAGTGGACTTCCTGCGCACCGGCCGCGGCCATCTCCTCGCGCACCACGGACTCGATCTTCGCCTTGACGCGCAGACCGAGTGGCAGCCACGCGAAGATCCCGGCGGCCTGCGGCCGGATGTACCCGGCCCGGATCAGCAGCCGGTGGCTGGCGACCTCTGCGCCTGCAGGGTCTTCGCGGAGCGTGCGGAGGAAGAAATTCGAAAGACGAGTGACCACGGAGCAAGTCTAGTGAGCCGTGGTCACTCGTCTCGCGTCAGTTGAGCGCGGGGAGGTTCGCGGGGACGACCCCACCGGCGTACAGGTCGGCCGCGAGTTCCTGCAGGGCGGTGAGAGCGACCCGCTGCGGAAGAGGACCGTAGGAGATGCGAGCCACGCCGAGCTTCTCGTACTCCGAGGCGGCGAGCGCTCCCGGAAGACCGATGACGCTGACCTTGCGCTCGCCGATGCCCTCGACGAGCTGACGGGTGACGTTCATGTCGAGAATGCCGGGGACGAAGACCGCCGTCGCACCGGCGTCGAGGTAGGCACGACCGCGCTGGATGGCATCGGCGACGCTCTCCTTCACGGACCGCCCACCGGCACGGACGAAGGCGTCGGTGCGCGCATTGAGGGCGAAGGGCACTCCTTCGCCCTCTGCCGCCTTGACGATCGCCTCGACGGCGGCGACGGACTCGTCGAGCGGCTTGAGCCGATCCTCGACGTTCGCACCGACGACACCGGCAGCGATGGCGAGACGCGCGGTCTCCCCCGCGTCCCCGTAGCCGTCATCGAGGTCGGCGGTGACGGGAACCTGCACAGCGGCGGCGATCCGCCCGACCATGTCGATCATCAGCTCTCGCGGCGTGGCTCCGTCCTCGTAGCCGAACGAGGCGGCGATGCCGTGCCCCGCGGTGGCGAGCGCCTTCGTCTCCGGGAGCGCGGCGACGGCCTTCGCGGAGACGACGTCCCACACATTCACGACGCGGAGGATCTCCGGAGCGTCATAGAGTCCGACAAGAGTCTGGGCCTTGGCTGCAGTGGTCATGTAACCACGGTAACGCGACCCGCGGACGGTCGGGGCGGCTCCAGCGGATCCGGCATCGATGAGGGAGCCCGCATAGTGTGGAGCCATGCCGCAGCGCCGATCGCATGTGTCCTCCTCCGCCACTCGGAGCGAGCTCGCGGCCGCCCTGGCCGCGCTGCGGGAGTCTTCGGAGGCGCCGCTCGAATTCCCACCCGAGGCGCTCGCCGAAGCAGAGACCAGCACCGCGACCGCCCCGGAGCTCGACCTCCGGGACGTGCCGTTCGCGACGCTGGATCCGGCGGGTTCCCGCGACCTCGACCAGGCGTTCCACCTGGCTCGTGCGGGCACCGGCTACACGGTGCGCTACGCGATCGCCGACGTTCCGGGATTCGTCGTGCCGGGCGGAGCGGTGGACACCGAGGCTCGACGCCGCGGACAGACGCTGTACGCGGCGGACGGGTCGATCCCGCTACATCCTCGAGCACTGAGCGAGGATCGCGCCTCGCTGCTCGCAAACGTCGACCGCCCTGCGCTGGTCTGGACCTTCGACCTCGACGAGGCGGCCTCGGTGCAGGACTTCCGCCTCGAACGCGCACTCATCCGCTCTCGCGCCCAGCTCGAGTACGTGACCACGCAGCAGGCGTTGGACCGCGGCGACGACGGACCCGCGGCTCTGCTGCCGGAGATCGGAGCGCGGCGCCTCGAACAGGAACGGTCACGGGGCGGGGCGAGTCTCAACCTCCCCGATGAAGAGGTCGTCCAGGGCGCGGACGGCGCGTATTCGATCGAACGCCGCAGTCCTCTCCCCGTCGAGGAGTGGAACGCTCAACTGTCCCTCATGACGGGGATGGCGGCGGCGTCACTCATGCTCGACGCCGGGATCGGTGTCCTCCGCACCATGCCGGAACCCGACGACGCGGCCTTCACCACGTTCCAGCACCAGACGGTAGCCCTCGGGCAACCGTGGACGTCAGGAACCTACGGGGAGTACCTGCGCCGGCTGGATCGCGCCGACCCCGTCACTCTCCCGGTGCTCGAAGCCGCAGCATCGCTTTTTCGTGGCGCAGGGTATGTCGTCTTCGACGGAGCGCCCCCGACGGACACGGTGCAGGCCGCGATCGGCGCTCCCTACGCGCACGCGACCGCTCCCCTGCGCCGACTCGTCGACCGCTGGACCCTCGTCATCTGCCTTGCGGCATCGAGTGGCGCTCCGGTACCGGAGTGGGCCCGCGCGTCGCTTCCCGAGCTCCCTGCTCGCATGCAGGAGTCCGGTCAGCGCGCGTCGCAGCTGAACTCGACGACGATCAACACCGTGGAAGCCGCGCTGCTCGTTCCGTTGATCGGCACGAAGATCGAGGCGACGGTCATCGAGTTGCGCGGTGAGCGCGCGAGCGTGCAGATCGCCGACCCCGCGGTGACGGCGACAGCACCCGTTCCCGCCGGCGTGAAGCCGGGAGACCTCGTGCGCCTGCAGGTCGTCAACGCGGACATCGCCGCGGCCGAGGTCGAGTTCGCCGTCTGAACGAGCCTTGAAGTGTGTCATCAGCCTGGTACATAATGTATCAGCGTGATGACACACCAACAGAGGCGACGATGATCCTGTTCCTGCTTCTCATCTGGGGGCCCAGCGTGCTCGGCGCAGTGATCGCGCTCGCCCTCCGGCTGACTCTCCTGCGCGGAACCCCACGGCTCCCGACCAGAGACGCGGTGTTCACCGCGATCGCGGGCGGAGTGCCGGTGATCGTGTTCCTCGCTCCCCTCGCCGGAGATCTCGGCTTCGGCCCGCAGCTCTGGTGGGACCTCGGGAGCCGGACGGCACTTCCGCTGATACTGGGTATCGTCGGCGTGATCCTGCTCTGCCTCCCCTCACGGTCGACGCAGATGGACGCCTCGGCACAGCTCGTCCCGCGTACGGTCCGGACGTTCCTCCGCCCGAGACAGCCCATCCTCCTCGGGGTCCTCGCCGCCGTCGCCGTCATTCTCGCTCTTGCCGCCGGGGCCGCGTCGGAGACGGATGAGCGGGGGCAGTACACGCAGTTCTCGATCAACCTGGGAACGTCGGGAACCACGTCGGCCTCCACCGGGATCTACGGCTGGCACTACTCGCTGCCGGCACTGGCACTGCTCGGCCTACTCCTCCTCACCACCGCGATCGGCTGGCTCCTGATCCCGCGTCCGGCGTGGAGCCACGACATCGAGCGGGACACCGCGAACCGGCGCCTACGGGCCGCCAACATCGCGCGGATCGCGTGCGGGGCCGTCTTGCTGCACCTCGCCGTCGTATTCAATTCGCTCCGCGGCACCGCGTCGATAATGCTGTCTGTGCAGGCGGGTCCCCTCGGCATGGTCTCCCTCGGCACCCCGTTCGCCGCGATGGAGCCCGCACTGTTCGTGGCGTGGGCCCTCTCGACCACGGCGGGAATCGCGCTCTGGCTGCTCACCGCCCTCAGCGGTGTACCGATGGGCGCGCGGACACCGAGTCGGGTGCGCACGTCATGATCATCACGATCCGCCGTGATACCGGAGAGTCGCCTGCAGAACAGGTCCACGATCAGATCCGGGGGTTGATCACGACCGGTCGGCTCCTGGCCGGTGACCGCCTTCCGTCCGTGCGTCAACTCGCCTCGGACCTGTCGATCGCCCCCGGAACCGTGGCGAAGGCGTATCGCCTGCTCGAGGAAGACGGGCTCGCGACCTCGCGCATCGGCTCCGGCACGCGGGTGAGCGATACGGCCAGCCCCGTCGCGGGCGGCATCGCCGACGCCGCCCACGCGCTCGCCGCCGTCGCCCGGGCGGAGGGCCTCACGCTCGCAGACACGCAGCGGGTCCTCCGCGCGATCTGGTGACCGCTCGCCGAGGCGAGGCCACCGGGCACGAACGACATCGGGGATACTCTGACGGCATGGATCATGCCGAACGCGCCGAGCGGTTCATCGCCGGAACCTACCCCCGCGCGCGGATCGCGATCGTCGCCGGGAGCACAGCCCGTGAGGAGCGCACGGCAACCAGCGACACCGACCTCCTGCTCATCGGCGATCCGCTCTTCGATGACCCGACGCAGTCGAGCGAGGCGGCCACCCACGAGTTCGAAGGAGAGATCTTCGAGGTGTTCGCCTACACTCCGGACGGCTTCGCCGAGTGGGCGGATCGCGGGCTCGACAACCACCGCCCCGTCATCGTCCACATGCTCGTGGAAGGAATGCCGATCCGGGATGACGGGTCGCTGGATGAGTTCCGTGCGCACTGGAGCAGACTCCTGGCCGCGGGGCCGACACTCACCGCTGAAGAGTCCGCCTTCCGTCGTTACGTGATCACCGACCTCCTCGATGACCTCCACGACGCGGAGGATCCCCTGGAACAACGGGTCGTGGCGAACCTGCTGTTCGAGCGCATCGCAGAATTGATGCTCCTGTCCGAGGGCCACTGGGTCGCGACGGGAAAATGGCTTCCCCGTCGACTGCGTTCCCTGAGCCCCGAACGGGCCGACCTCCTGGGCGACCCGCTGCTCGCAGGAGACATCGCGCGCTTCGCCGCACAGGTCGAGACCGAACTGCGGCGAGCGGGTGGTCGCGTTCAGGCGGGATTCGTCCGCTGAGGTCAGACCGCCGGGGTCGCGGTCGTGGTCATCACCAGGAGCTGCGGGTCGCTCAGATCGAGCTCGACCACAATCGCGGAGAACTCCGTGAGACTGTCGACATGGGTGCCGCCGCAGAGGATCGCCGCGTGGCCCTCCGGCAGGTCGCAGTGCCACCGCCGGCGGTCGACGATCGTGGGCCCCTCCGTCCGGATGAAGCTGGCTGCGCCCGACGCCACCCACGCGGCGAGCCGGCTGTTGATCTGCTCCTCACGATCGGCGAGCGTCGCGGCGAAGGTCTCGGTGTCGAATCCAGCTCTGCGCAAGCTCTTGCCGAGACGGTACTCGTCGACGGCGCCGTTCTCGTGGATACGGCTGGACTGGTTCGCGCGGCCTTCGAAGTCGGGATTCCCGAGCGCATCCACTCCCGGGTCCTTCCGCCACAGGTCGGAGACGGCGAGGTCGAGCGCGAGGGAGGCCAGGTGGCAGGCCGTGTGACCACGACTGAATCCGGCTCTGCGCGTCTCGTCGACGGAAAGGCGGACGCGGGTGCCCTCCGCCAGCCCGTCGGGCACCTCGGCATCGATGCGGTGCCCGACCAGCCACGTCCACCCCTCCGCGCCACGCTTGACGGGGATGTCGCTGCCCACGGCGAAGGCGCCCTCCGCGGAGGCAGCGGCCATCACGGCCTCCGCGACCGGGAGAACCTGCCCGCCCGACGTGATCGTTCCGCTGTCGCCCGGCTGATCCGGCCAGGTGTGGTCGACGGGGTGGAAAGGAGTCGCGTCGACCACGACCACCGTTCCGTGCGAGCCCTGCTCGATGCGGGTGACGACGCCGTCACCGTCTACAGCGCCTTCGGCGAAGGTCACGATGGTGGGCGTCGACATGGATCTCCTCGGATTCGACGGTGCTGCCGGAGTGCGGTCGGCGGCCTGTGGCGGCGGGGTCAGTGCGACGGCGGGATGGTGAAGCCGGCCAGCTTGTCGCCCTCGATCACGAAGATCCCGATCGCATCGACCATCGCCTGAACGGGGGCGGGAAGAGCGGCTTCGGACATGTTCGTGCTCCTCAGGACTCAGGCGGTGACGACCTGCGCGGTGCCGAGGGGCGCTTCCGGGCCCATCTCGGCGGCGATCCGGGTGGCCTCTTCGATCAGGGTCGCGACGATCTCCGCCTCCGGCACGGTCTTGATGACCTCGCCCTTGACGAAGATCTGCCCCTTGCCGTTGCCCGATGCCACGCCGAGGTCGGCCTCACGGGCCTCGCCCGGACCGTTGACGACACAGCCCATGACGGCGACGCGCAACGGCACCGTCATGTCCTTGAGCCCCTCGGTGACGTTCTCGGCGAGTGTGTAGACGTCGACCTGAGCGCGTCCGCACGACGGGCACGAGACGATCTCGAGCTTGCGTTCACGGAGGTTGAGCGACTGCAGGATCTGGTGCCCGACCTTCACCTCTTCCGCCGGCGGCGCCGAGAGGGAGACGCGGATGGTGTCGCCGATCCCCTCGCCGAGCAGGATGCCGAATGCCGTGGCGCTCTTGATCGTGCCCTGGAACGCCGGCCCCGCCTCGGTCACCCCGAGGTGCAAGGGCCAGTCGCCGCGCTCGGCGAGCTGACGGTAGGCCTTGACCATGACGATGGGATCGTTGTGCTTGACGGAGATCTTGAAGTCGTGGAAGTCGTGCTCCTCGAACAGCGACGCCTCCCAGACGGCGCTCTCGACCAGAGCCTCGGCCGTCGCCTTGCCGTACTTGGTGAGGATGCGACGGTCCAACGATCCGGCATTGACGCCGATGCGCAGCGAGACGCCGGCGGCCTTGGCTGCCTCGGCGATCTTGCCGACGTTGCCGTCGAACTCCCGGATGTTGCCGGGATTGACGCGGACGGCCCCGCACCCCGCATCGATGGCCGTGTAGATGTAGCGCGGCTGGAAGTGGATGTCGGCGATCACGGGGATCTGGCTCTTCATCGCGATGATCTTGAGCGCATCGGCATCGTCCTGATGCGGCACGGCGACGCGCACGATCTCGCAACCGGACGCCGTGAGCTCGGCGATCTGCTGAAGGGTCCCGTTGATGTCGGTGGTCTTCGTGGTCGTCATCGACTGCACACTGACGGGAGCGTCGCCGCCCACGAGCACCTTGCCCACTTTGATCTGCCGAGACTTCCGGCGCGGGGCGAGGACTTCGGGGATCTTCGGCATTCCGAGGTTCACTGCTGGCACCCCACCAGCCTACGCCGCCCGGATGCGAGAGGGCTGGACGGACGCACCTACGCTGGTCGCATGGCGGTCATCCTCCTCACCGGCTTCGAGCCCTTCGACGGCGCCGCACGCAACCCCTCGGCGGACGCCGTCCGCGCGGTGGCGGCAGACTACGACGGCCCGCACGATCTCGTCATCGCGACGCTGCCCGTCGCCTTCGATGCCTCGGCGCTCCGCCTTCGCGACCTGATCGCGATGCACTCCCCCGATGCCGTGATCGCCACCGGGCTCGCCGGAGGCAGCCAGCGGATCGCCGTCGAGCGCATCGGCGTGAACCTGATCGACGCACGGATCCCCGACAACGACGGCGCGCAGCCGTTCGATGCTCCGAGCGAGATCGGCGGCCCCGCCGCTCGCTTCGCCAGCCTCCCGACCAAGCGTCTGTTCCAGGTGCTGACCGAGGAGGGGCTGCCTGCGCACCTCTCGCTGTCGGCGGGGACCTACGTCTGCAATCACGTGCTCTACACAGCCCTCGGCGCTGTTCGGGCGGACGCGCGAGCCGGATTCGTGCATCTGCCCTGGTCCACCAGCACCGCACCGGCCGGCGCAGCGCACCTCGCCGACAAGGATCTCGCACGCGCCGTGCGCCTCGTCGTCGATCACGCCCTCGATGCCGAGGTGACCCGGCCCGGCGGCAGTCTCTGGTGAGGCCCTGCCGCTCAGACGGGCACGGGCGATGTGGTAGTTTCAGGCCCATGCTCGCGAACTTCACCTGGTGGCCCGCCTTCTAGGCGGTGTGTTCGCGTTCCCACGAATCCAGACCGCCTCCGGGGCGGTCTTTTCGTTGCGCCGAGCCGGAGCACTGCACAGGAGACATCGATGACCCTCTCACGACTCGCCGAGCTCAGCGCCGACCCGACGGCATCCTTCGTGCTGATCGCCCGCGACGGTGCCGACACCGTCGAGCTGCTCAGCGGCGACGTGGTCGATGTCGACCTGCTCGCCGACATCCCGCTCATGCTCGACGGCACCCCGCGCGAGATCTTCGCCCTGGTCCCCTACCGCCAGGTGCGTGAGCGTGGTTTCGTCGCACAGGACGACGGCGCACCGCTGCGGTGCGTGATCGTCAACGAGCACCTCCACCTTCCGACTCCCGCTCTCCTCGAGCAGCTCCCGAACACCCCGGTGCCTCTCCGCGACGACGGCTTCGACATCGCGGACGACGAGTATGCGGCCATCGTGGAGAAGGTCATCGCAGACGAGATCGGGCGCGGCGAAGGCGCGAACTTCGTGATCCGCCGCGACTTCACCGCGAACATCGATGTCGACGACCGCACCGCGGCGCTCACCTGGTTCCGCGCCCTGCTCACGCACGAGCGCGGCGCGTACTGGACGTTCGCGGTCTTCACGCCGGGGCACATCGCCGTCGGCGCGAGCCCGGAAGCACACGTCGTCGCGCGTGAGGGCGTCGTCACGATGAACCCGATCTCCGGAACCTTCCGCCACCCCGCAGGGGGCGCGACCAAGGACACACTGATCGATTTCCTCGCCTCCACCAAGGAGACCGAGGAGTTGTTCATGGTCGTGGACGAGGAGCTCAAGATGATGAGCGCGGTCTGCTCCGACGGCGGGCGCATCACCGGCCCGCACCTCAAGGAGATGTCGCGGCTCACGCACACCGAGTACATGCTTCGCGGACGCAGTGCCCTCGACCCGCGCGACATCCTGCGGGAGACGATGTTCGCACCGACCGTCACCGGATCACCCATGCAGAACGCCTGCGCTGTGATCCGGCGTCATGAGTGCCAGCCGCGAGGCTACTACTCCGGCGTGGCCGCACTGTTCACCCCGAACGCGGACGGCGGACATGACCTGGATGCCCCCATCCTCATCCGCACCGTGTACCTCCAGGACGGCACGCTGCGCGTTCCCGTCGGTGCGACACTGGTCCGCCACTCCGATCCTCTGGGCGAGGTGTCGGAGACGCACGGCAAGGCGGCCGGCGTGCTCGGCGCGATCGGTGCGATCGATCGCGATCGTGTGGCGGAGGCCCGGAGCGATGCCGATGCGCCGGGTGGGGAACGCGCCCTCGCCGACGACCCGGCGATCGCCGCACTGCTGTCTTCGCGCAACGCACGCCTGGCCGAATTCTGGCTCAACCCGCAGGGCGAGGACTTCACCGGACCGTTCGCGGGGCACACGGCTGTCGTCGTGGACGCCGAGGATCGCTTCACGACGATGCTCGCCCACCAATTGCGACACCTCGGGCTCGCCGTGACGATCGCGCCCTGGGACGAGGTGACGGACGCCGACATCGACACCACGGATCTCGTCGTCGCCGGCCCCGGCCCCGGCGACCCGCGGGACGCCACGAGCACTCGCATCTCGCGGATGCGCGAGATCGTGGGACGCCGCCTCGAGGCCGAAGCTCCGCTGCTCGCGGTCTGCCTCAGCCATCAGATCCTCGCCGACCGGCTGGGCATCGCGTTGACACCGCTCGCTGCGCCGCACCAAGGCCTGCAGAAGGCGGTCCCGGTGTTCGGAGAGGACGCATCGATCGGCTTCTACAACACGTTCACGGCGCGAGTGACACCGGGGACGACGACCGTCGCATCGGCCGAGGTGTCCGCAGACGACGCGTCGGGCGACGTCTACGCCCTGCGCGGCGCGCACTTCGCCTCGGTGCAGGGACATCTCGAATCGATCCTGTCGCGCGACGGCATCCACACCCTCGAACGCCTCGTCTCCCACGCCCTCAGCTGAGCGGACGCCCAGTCGGCTCAGCAGAGTTCTCGCGAGCGGAGCAGCCGCCGTTCCGCTTCGTTGGTCGTCAGGCCGTGCGCCGTATGAAGCGCGCGGATCGCCTCCTCTTCTCGGCCGAGCCCGCGCAGCAGTTCGGCGCGCACCGCATGCCAGAGGTGGAAGCGGACCATCTCATCTTCCAGCGCCTCGACCTCGGCCAGCGCAGCCTCTCGTCGGCCGGTCTCCCCGAGCGCGACGGCACGGTTCAGACGGACGACCGGCGACGGGTCGTAGGCGAGCAGCATGTCGTAGAGGACGATGATCTGCTCCCAGTCGGTCTCCGAAAACACGCGGGCGTCGGAATGGCACGCTGCGATCGCTGCCTGGAGCTGCCACCTCCCCGGTCGCCGAAGCGCCGCCGCTGCCGCGAGCGCCCGATGCGCTTCCGCCTGTAGACCGACATCCCATCGTGAGCGGTCCTGGTCAGCGAGGAGCACGATGCGCCCGGCGACCGATCGCGCAGGCTCCCGGCTGCGATGAAACTTCAGCAGGGCCACCAGCCCGAGCGCCTCAGGCTCACTCGGAAGTGCGTGAGCGACCACATCGGCGAGCCAGAGCGCATCCTCCGCGAGGTCGCGATTCGCCTCCGCACCGCCACCGGCGGTGAGATGTGCCTCGTTGTACATGACCGAGATCACCGTGAGAACCACGTCGAGCCGGGGCGAGCGCTCCGCACCGATCGGAACACGCAGCGGGATTCCGGCCGCGCCGATCTTGCGCTTCGCCCGGACGATGCGCTGCCCGACCGCGGTCGGGGTGCTCATCGTCGCCCGAGCGATCTGCTCCGTCGTGAGTCCGCACACGGCGCGGAGCGTGAGGGCGAGCTGTGCCGACTCGGTCAGGGCAGGGTGGCAGCAGCCGAACAGCAGCGAGACGCGCTCATCGATCGCACTCTCGGAGGGGGCGGGTGCGCCGGCGAGGAGCTCGAGCTTCTTGCGATATCGCTGGTCGCGCCGCAGCCGGTCGAGCGCATTGCGCCGAGCCGCGACGGTCAGCCAGCCGCCCGGATTCGGAGGCGCACCGACCTCCCTCCAGGAGACGAGCGCCTCGGCCACCGCCTCGGCCACCGACTCCTCCGCGAGATCGAGGTTGCCCAGCGAGGCGGTGAGCGCCGCGACGATGCGAGCAGACTCCGCGCGGACCACGCGTTCGAGGGCACGATCGGATGCCGCGCCCGACGGCGACGCGGCATCCGATGCGGTCACTGCTCGAACTGGCTGTAGTCGGTGACGATGGGCCGGACCTCCACCGACGTGCCCTCCATCTCCAGCATCGGCCAGCTCTTCGCGAGAGCGATCGCCGCGTCGAGGTCAGGCACGTCGATGATCGTGAATCCGCCGACCGCCTCCCGGGCTTCGGTGAACGGCCCGTCGACGACGACCGCTCCCCGCGCACCGTGCCGGACGGTGGTCGCGGTTTCCACCGGCTGCAACTCGGCACCGCTGTCGTCGATCACCTCGGCGTTGTCCTGGAACCACTGGAACACGCGTCCGTAGACGTCCTGTGCGACCTCCGGTGCGATGGCGGCGTCGAGCTGTGGAGTCGAGGTGAACATGATGACGTACTTCATGAGGTTCGTCCTTTCGTCTTGAGAACCGTTTCACCCCCACAGCGAACGAGCAAGGACGAATTCGACACGTCAACCGAGAAGATTCACCGGATTGAAGAGATCGGCGATCAGGAGCAGTGCGCCCATCGCGATCAGCAGGACCGCGACCACCACAGTCAGCGGCACCAGCTTGGTCGCATCGACCGGTGCAGGAGGGGGCCGCCGGAAGAGCTTCGCCCAGGCCCGCTTGATCCCATCCCACAGGGCGACCACGATGTGCCCTCCGTCGAGCGGGAGCAACGGGATGAGGTTGAACACGAACAGGGCGACGTTGAGCGAACCGAGCAGTCCGAGCAGGATCGCGAAGCGATTGAGGACGGGGGCATCCGTCGCCGCGACCTCACCCGCCAGGCGCCCGACACCGACCACACTTAAGGGTCCGTTCGGATCCCGCTCACCCCCGGTCACCAGGGAGACGCCGATGTCCCAGAGACGCACGGGGAGCGTGACGAGCAACGAGCCGACCCTGGCGACGTTCTCCGCCGCCATCTGCGGTCCCGCACTCAGCGGCTGCTGCACGTATCCCATCTGCGATCCCATGCCGACATAGCCGACCTCCTTGACGACGGGATCACCGGCGTCGTCCAGGATGGGCTGGCCCGAGGCATCCGTGATCGTGCGCTCGGCGGCCACCGGGGTGATGCTCAGGCTCTGCTCGGTGCCGTCCCGCAGGACCACCAGGTCGAGCGTCTCACCGGGCGCCGCCTGCACGATCGCCGTCGCCTCCGCGAAGTCCGACACCGGCTGGCCGTCAACGGAGACGAGCACGTCCCCCGGCTTGATCCCGGCTTCCGCAGCGGGCGACTTCGGGTCGTCCGCGGTGCACTCGGTCTGGGTGGATCCTGCGGGGACGACGCACTCGGTGACCGAAGCGATCGTCGTCGTCCCTTGCTGGACGCCGATACCGGACACCAGCACCGTGAAGATGACGGTCGCCAGGATCAGGTTCATCAGCGGGCCGCCGAACATCACGATGACACGCTTCCACACGGGCAGACGGTAGAAGACTCGGTCCTCTGCGCCTTCCGCGATGGTCTCGTCGTTGGCGGAGCGCGCGTCCTGGATCAACGACCGGAACACGCCGGATGCGGGTCCGGTGCTCTTCGACGGCGGGTACATCCCGGACATCGAGATGAAGCCACCGAGCGGCAGCACCTTGAACCCGTACTCGGTCTCTCCGATCCGCTTCGACCACAGACGCGGCCCGAAGCCGATCATGTACTGGCCGACGCGCACGCCGAAGAGCTTCGCGGGGACGAGATGGCCGACCTCATGCAGGCCGATCGACAGGCCGAGGCCGATCAGCATGAAGAGGATGCCGCCCAGATAGAGCAGGAATTCCACGTGCCAACGCTACTGCCCCGAGCTAGGAATCCGCCCGGCACGCTCGTCCCGGCTAGGCTGTGAGCGTGAATGCCCGGCAGCTGCGACTCGTGCGCGCCGCCGCCGTCTCCTCCATCGCGACGCTGCTCGCCGGTGTCTCCCACACGCTCGGCGGAGGTTCCGCCCCTCATCCGCTGCTGATCCTCGCGGTCGCCACACTCGTCACGCCGCTGTCCGCACTGCTCATCGGTGCCCGCCCCTCGCGTGGCCGGGTCGCGGTCACCGTTCTTCTCGCACAGGCGGCCTTCCACGTGCTGTTCCAGGTGCTGGGCTCCCCGGTCGCGTCATCGTCCCCCGGCGGGCTCGGCCACGTGCACCACCTCGATCTCGCGCTGCTCGCCTCCACGCCGTCCGCATCGGCCGCCGGTGCCCCCATGCTCGTCGCCCACGTCGTCGCCGCCGTCCTCACCATGCTCCTGATCTGGCACGGCGAAGCGGTCGTGCGAGCGGTGGCCCGTTGGGTCGAGGCCCTTCTCCGGCGTTCCGTCACGACCACCCCGACCGACCACCGCAGGCCGTCCGGACTGCGTTCCCTCGATCTTCCTGTCCTCGAAGTCGCTTTCGCGGCCGCCGTGACGCGACGGGGTCCACCCGCGCTCATCCGCGACTGATCCGCACCGATCGGTTGCACGGAGTCCGCTGCTCGTTCCCGAGCGGCCTCACCCTTTCGCGGATTCGCGCCGTCCGGCGCGCCCGCACATTGAGCACCAGGAGATACACCATGTCCCGCAACACCCCCTCTCGCACGCGCCGCACCGTCCTCGCCACCACCGGCCTCCTCAGCGGTGCGCTCCTCGCCCTCGCGGTTCCCGCCATGGCGAGCGCCCATGTGGGCGTCAGCCCCGATGAACTCGTCGCCGGAGACCACGGCGTCCTGACCTTCTCCTTCTCGCACGGCTGCGAGAATTCGCCGACCACCGCCCTGCGCATCACGATGCCCGAGGGTCTCGCCTCCGTCGCGCCGACGATGGACGGCGACTGGAACATCGAGGTGGAGCGCGGGGGCGATGGCCTCGTCAGCGCGGTGACCTACACCGCTGTCACACCGGTGCCGAACGACCTCCGCGGTGCGGTGAGCATGTCGGTCGGGCTCGACGAGAGCACCCCCGACACCCTGGCGTTCCCCGTCGTGCAGGAGTGCGTCGAGGGGTCGACCGAGTGGACGCAGCTCGCCGAGAACGGGGAGGACCCGCACAGTCTCGACGCACCGGCGCCGGTCGTGTCCGTCACGGAGGCCGCAACCTCCGGTCACGGTGACCACGAGGCTGCTGAGACGACGGAGGAGAGCACCCAGGCCGCTGCGAGTGACCCCGTGGGCATCGCCCTCGGCGCCGGCGGGCTCGTGGCCGGTGTCGCGGCTCTCGTCGTCGCGGTCCTCGCCTACCGCCGAAAGGCCTGACGCCGCGCACGACTCCTCGCGCGCTGTGTTCCGGGCGTGCGGGGAGTCGTGCCGCAGGAGGGTTCGCCGCGCCGTCATGAGATCATGGATGCGACATGTCGATTGAACAACAACCGAGCCTGCCTCCCGTGCTCCGCCCCGCGAACCCGCCCCGGCGTGAGCTGTCCGAACTCGCTTCCCGTTTCGCCCGTTCCGTACGCGGCGACATCGACGGGATCACCCTCTCCGGCATCACCTTGGCCACGGCGGACCTCCGTCCGGGTGAGGCCTTCGTGGCGATTCAGGGGGTCAACCGTCACGGCGCGGACTTCGCGCTCGCCGCTGCCGAGAAGGGCGCCGTGGCCGTCATCACGGACGAGCCGGGAGCGGCCATCGCGGAGTCCACAGGGCTGCCGATCATCGTGGTCGACGACCCCCGCGCCGTCCTCGGCGACCTGAGCGCCTGGGTGCACGGCACGGGCGCCGATGATCCGTTGCCGTTGCTGTTCGCGACGACGGGGACCAACGGGAAGACCAGCGTCTCGCACCTCCTCGAGGGGATCCTCGACCAGCTCGGGGTCGTGACCGGGCTCTCCTCCACAGCAGAGCGCCACATCGCCGGGGAGGTCATCGTCTCCCGACTGACGACGCCCGAGGCATCCGAGATGCATGCCCTTCTCGCCCTCATGCGAGAACGAGCGGTCGAAGCGGTGGCCGTCGAGGTCAGCGCTCAGGCGCTGTCCCGGCACCGCGTCGACGGTCTCCGTTTCGACGTCGCCGGCTTCACCAACCTCAGCCATGATCACCTCGACGACTACGCCGACATGGAGGAGTACTTCGAGGCCAAACTGCCGCTGTTCCGACCCGACCGTGCGAAACGCGGCGTCATCTGCCTCGACTCGCTGTCCGGGGCGATCGTGGTCGAACGCGCAGAGATCCCCGTGGTGACCGTCGGAACACCGTCGATCGCAGCCGACCCCGCCGCGGCCTCCGCGGCGGACTGGGTCGTCGTGATCGACGACGAGCGAGCGGCCGGCACCACGTTCACCATGACCGGCCCCTCCGGTTCACTCACGACGACGGTCCCCGTCATCGGTCCGCACATGGCCGCCAACGCCGCGCTCGCGATCGTCATGCTCCTGGAGGGCGGCTACGCGTGGGACCGCATCGTCACGGCGCTCGCTCAGGACGACGGCATCCGCGCGTATCTCCCCGGCCGCACGCAACTCGTGTCCGGCGAGCGGGGTCCCGCCGTGTTCGTCGACTTCGGGCACTCCCCCGACGCGTTCGAGAAGACGCTCGCCGCCGTCCGTCGGGTGACACCGGGCCGAGTGCTGATGCTGTTCGGCGCCGACGGAGACCGCGATGCGAGCAAGCGGTTCGACATGGCGCGCACGGCGGTCGAAGGCAGCGACATCCTCGTGGTGACCGATCACCATCCGCGGTTCGAGGATCCGGCATCCATCCGCGCCACGCTCATCGCCGGCGCGCGACAGGCCCGGCCCGACGCGGAGATCCACGAGGCCTCACCGCCCGAGAACGCGATCATCACCGCTGTCGGACTGGTCGGCGACGGCGACGCGATCCTCTGGGCCGGCCCCGGCCACCAGGACTACCGGGACATCCGCGGCGTCCGCACGCCCTACTCCGCTCGTGAACTCGCCCGTCGCGCGTTGCGTGCGGCGGGATGGCCGGTTCCGGAGCCGCGCTGGCCCGTTCCCTACCCCGACGAGGACTGACCTCGTCGGGGCGGCGCCGGTCGCTCCGACCCCGGGCTCAGCCCGCCGCGATGATTCGATCGGCCGTCTCGCGCGCCCAGGTCTCGGCCGCCGCGAGCGTCTCGACGGTCAAGGCGTCGGGAGCGTCATGGGCGTCGATGACGCGGGCGATCGTGTCGACGATGCCGAGGAACGACAGCCGTCCCTCGTGGAACGCGTCGACGGCCTGCTCGTTGGCGGCGTTGTAGACCGCGGGGAAGGTCCCGCCGGCGCGACCGACCGCCTTCGCCAGGGCGACGGAGGGAAAAGCCTCTCTGTCGAGCGGTTCGAACGTCCAGGACGTCGCTTGCGTCCAATCCAACGGCCGTCCGACGCCCCCGACACGGTGCGGCCAATCCAGCCCCAGGGAGATGGGCAGGCGCATGTCGGGCGGTGACGCCTGCGCGATGGTCGAACCATCGATGAACTCGACCATCGAGTGCACGATCGACTGCGGATGCACGACAACCTCGATGTCGTCGTAGGCGACGTCGAAGAGCAGGTGTGCCTCGATCACCTCGAGCCCCTTGTTCACCAAGGTCGCCGAGTTCGTCGTGACCATGCGCCCCATGTCCCAGGTCGGGTGCGCCAGAGCCTCGGCGGGGGTCACCTCGGTGAGTTCTGCGCGGGAGCGCCCTCGGAACGGGCCGCCGGATGCGGTCACCACGAGGCGCCGCACCTCGGCGTGGGTGCCGGCGAGGAGCGCCTGCGCCAACGCCGAGTGCTCGGAGTCGACCGGGACGATCTGCCCCGGCGCGGCAGCGGCCAGGACGAGGTCACCGCCGACGATCAAGGATTCCTTGTTCGCCAGCGCGAGAGTGCGCCCCGCGTGCAGCGCGGCCAGCGTCGAGCCGAGACCGATCGAACCCGTGATGGCGTTGAGAACGACGTCGGCCTCGACGTCGCGCACGAGCTGCTCGGCGTCGACGGCTCCGAGCGCCGTGTGCTCGACGCGGAATTCCTCAGCCTGCGCCTCCAGCATCTCGCGGTTGGATCCTGCGGCGAGACCGACGAGTTCGAATCGCCGGGGGTTGGCGCGGATGACATCCAGCGCCTGGGTGCCGATGGAGCCGGTGGAGCCGAGGACGATGATGCGACGCATGACGCCAGCCTAGGACACGTCCTGGATACCGCCCCTGCTACTGCTGGACGGGCGTGGTGGCGAGGATGTCCACGACGAAGACGAGGCTCTCCTTCTGGAGCTCGTGACCTTCACTCGCGCCGTAGCCGTCGGACGGCGGCATCACGACGATGACCTGCGAGCCGACCTTCTGCCCTTCGAGAGCCTTCTGGAAGCCCGCGACGACGCCGGTGGTCTGGAACTGTGCCGGTGCAGCGTCGCGGCTCCAGCTCGAGTCGAACTCCTCGCCGTCCGACCACTTGACGCCCAGATACTGCACGACGACGAGGTCGCCGGCTCCGACGGTCGGTCCGTCGCCCTGCGTGAGGACAGCAACTTTGGTCTCGGTCGGTGCGTCACCCTCGGGGATCTTGATCGAGGGCTTGCCGTCATCATCGAGCGTGACCGTCGGCATGCCGGGGGTCGGGTCGACGGGGGTTCCGGTGGCGATTTCGGGCAGCTGCTCGACGGCCTGTGCGTAGACGACCACGTTGTTCGCGCCCTCGCCCAGGGCACTGCCGGGCAGCGAGAGCACGACGCGTGAGCCGACCGGCTCGCACTCGAGAGCGGCGACGAAGAGCGAGGACTGGTTGGTGTCGAGGAGCACGGGCAGCACCCCTCCCTCGCCGCGAGCGGAGGAATCGAGCACCTCGTTGGTCGTCGCATCCACGATCTGGTACTGGACCGAGACCAGGTCGTTGACGAGCACGTCGTCCCCGTCGCCCGCAGAGACGACCGTCCGCTCGACGCCCGCGAAAGCCGCGTCAGACGGGACGGTCACCTTCGTGTCGGCGCCCTCTCCCTCGACGACGACGGCATCCGAGGTCTCACCTGGCTGCGCGTCCAGAGCACACGTGCTCGAAGCCGACGGGTCAGGCGTGCCGGAGCTCGACGGCGCGGAACTGCCGGAACAGCCCGCCAGCAGCAGGGTCGCCGCGGCGACGGTGGACAGGACGATGAGCGGACGCTTGCGCACAGTGAGACCTCGGGATCGCGGGCGGGACACCCCATACTCCCCCATACCCCTTTGCCCCGGCTGGGAGGCGCGGCGGAACTCTTCATTCCCACACGAGCATGGATCCGGGAGTAACCTGCTCTGATGACCTCTGAGCAGTCCGTCGAGCCCGAATCGTCGCCCGCAGAGGGATCCTCGCCCGCTGAGGCCGCGAAACCACGCCATGCCGGCTTCGCGTACACCCTCGGCCGCAGCCTCATCACCCCGCTCGCCCGCCTCGTGTACCGGCCGCGTATCGAAGGTCGCGATCGGGTGCCGCTGACCGGGCCCGTCATCTTCGCGAGCAATCACCTCTCGTTCATCGACTCGATCGCGATCCCCGTCGCCGCGCCCCGTCCGGTGCACTTCCTCGCGAAGTCCGCCTACTTCGAGGGCACCGGCTTCCAAGGCTGGATGAGCAAGACGTTCTTCGAGTCCATCGGAGCCATCCCGGTGCGACGCGGGGCCGGCCAAGCAGCACTGGACGCGCTGGATCTGCAGCGGCAGCTCCTCGATGAGGGCCTCGCGGTGGCGCTGTATCCGGAAGGCACACGCTCCACGGACGGTCGACTCTACAAGGGCCGCACCGGCGTCGCCTTCCTCGCCTTGCAGACGGGCGCGCCCGTCGTCCCGGTCGGGCTGATCGGCACGGACAAGGTGATGCCCGTGGGGGCCAAGGTCCCGACGCTCTCGGAGCGCATCACGGTCCGCTTCGGCGAGCCACTCGATCTGTCTCCGCACGGTCCCGCGACGAGCGGACGTGCGCGCCGCCTCGCCACCGATGAGATCATGGCCGCGATCCACGGATTGTCGGGCCAGGAGCTCGCGGGGGCCTACAACGAGGCACCGGCGCAGAGCACCATCGAGAAGATCAAGCAGGCGCTCCCCCACGAACGTCGCTGACGGTCCACCGCATCTCTACGCGAGCGCGCTGATCTTCGCCTCGTGGCGCACGGGGAAGTTCATCGAGTTGGCGATGAAGCACCATTGGTTCGCCAACTCGTGCGCCCGCTCTGCGGCTTCGATCATCGACGCCTCCGCGACCACGACATCGGGGCGGAGCATCACCTCCACGAAGGCCCCTCCCCCTTTTCCGTCCTCGCGCATCATCCCGCTGGCGTCGTCGCTGTAGGAGACGACGACCACACCCAGCGTCACGCAGGCATGCAGGTATGACAGCAGGTGGCACTCGGAGAGAGATGCCAGCAGCAGATCTTCCGGATTCCACCGTGCAGGGTCCCCGCGGAACGGTTTGTCGGCGGATGCGAGGAGCTCCGGCTTTCCGCTGACTTCGATGGTCACGTCACGGCGGTAGTCGCGGTAGCCGGATGTGCCTGTTCCGAGATTGCCGGTCCACGTCGCGGTGAGTGCGTAGTGGTGTTCGCCGAGGGCGCGGGAAGTCGACTGTGCCATGTCGCCAGTCTGCCAGCCCCGTGCGACGTCGGCGGAGCGACCAGGCCTGCGGCGATAGAGTTGACGGGTGCTGGAGACTCTCACCATTCAGGATTCCGTGGAACTCGCCGTCGTCGAGCGGAGCGGCTTCGTCGAATCGCGTCACGTCGGAGCCGCGGTCGTGCTGTCCTCCGACGGTGATGTCATCGCCCGCCACGGCAACGTCGACGCCCTGATCCTCCCTCGTTCGAGCCTCAAGCCCCTGCAGGCCGTCGCCTGCATCACCGCCGGTGCCGTCTTGGAGGGCGAGCAGCTCGCCATCTCCACCGCGAGTCACGTCGGCACCGATCGGCACGCCTCCGTGGTGCGCGACATGCTCACCGAAGGCGGGCTGACCGAAGACCACCTCGGTTGCCCGGCGTCGTGGCCGACCGACTCCGCCAGCCGCGACGAACTCGTCCGCGAGCACGGCGAACCCTCGCGGGTCCGGATGCCCTGTTCGGGAAAGCACGCCGCGATGCTGCGCGCCTGCGTGGCGACCGGCTGGCCGACGGACGGTTACCTCGACCCCGCTCATCCTCTCCAGGCGCACATCCGCGACGTCGTCGAGCGCCTGACGGGCGAGAAGGTGGCGCACACGGCGATCGACGGCTGCGGCGCCCCCGTGCACGCGATCACGCTCACGGGCCTGGCGCGCTCGATCCATCGCATCGGCACGGCATCCGACCGTTCGCCGTTCGCCCTCCATCGGGTGGCGGGTTCTCTGGTCCGCGCAGTGCGGGAGAACCCCTGGGCGATCGAGGGCCCTGGTCGGCCCGACACCATCGCGATCGAGAAGCTCGGAGTGTTCGCCAAGTTCGGAGCCGAGGGCATCATGGTGATGGTCGCCCCGAACGGCACGACCGTGGCGCTGAAGGTCCTGGACGGAGCGACCCGCGCAGCGACGATCGTGGCCGCCACGCTGCTCGCCCGCTCAGGCGGCCTGAGTGACACCGACGTCGCGACGCTGGCGGAGGCTCTGCCCCTGGGCGTGTCCGGCGGTGGCTCGATCGTCGGGACCATCCGCCCGAGCGCCGCCATCTGAGGCGCGAGCGGTCGGCTCACGGGCTCTCGAAGATCCGCTGGTCCTCACGGCGTCAGCTCCGCGAGGATCACTCGGCGCGGCGGCTCCGCTCCCCGAACGGACCAGGCCCGTCCTGCATGCGACCGTGCAAAGGGCGGGAGTTCGCGGACCCCCGCGAGCTGCCGCAGGTCCGCCGGCTGCTCCGCTCGGATCACGACCTCTCCTTCGGCGCGGATGCGCTGCCACGACGACCAGTTGCGTTGCCAGGTCTCGGCATCGGCGATCAGGATGCGGTGACCGTCCGGCAGGGTCGGCTCTGCACCGACGAGAACTACTTCGAAGCCGGCGTGCGCGTCACGTAGCCGCGACGCTGTCGCCCTCGCGCCGGCGCTGACGATCGCGGTGACGGCGCACGACGGCGACCACGTCGTCATCGCGGGCGGCTCGATCGGCTCGCCGACGCCGTCGTGGTCGTCATCGACCCAGGCGAGCTGGACCTCCCGGTCACCGATCCACGCGCGCCCGGGGCTGCGGTCGCGGAGGAACGCGGATGCCTCACCTCCGGCCGCGAGGTGCTCGACCCGAGTCGCCATGCGCAGGAGCGCGCGGCGCGGAAGTGCATCGAGCACGCGTCCCACCGCTCCCGTCGATCGGCCGGCGGTCACGGCGAAAGTCGTCCCCGCGCAGGAGCGCAGCAGGTGTTCCCAGCGTTGGGCGAACTGCTGGCCGTAGTCAGGCGGGAAGCCCGCGACGAGCGCGTCGAGGTCGTCGCAGAGCACGAGAGCGGGGACCCGCTCCTCGCCCGAGCTCCATGCGTCGACGAGATCCCATGCGCCCTCGAGGTCCCGCGGCACCCAGACGGTGTCCGTGCCGGAGCGCTGCGCCGCGAGAACTCGCAGGGCCGTTGTGCGTCCCGATCCCGACGCCCCGAGGAACACCAGCCCCCGCTCCTGCCCGCAGTGCAACCTCTCCAGCGGTTGCATCTGCTGTGCCGGTTCGTCTGCCCGGCCAAGGATCACCGCATCACCCGACGCGCGGTCAGGCGCCGTGAGCAGATCGCCGAGCGGAAGCCGCGAGGGAAGCGCCGGAAGCCACGGGCTGCGTGGTGACGCGGTCTCCGCCCAGCGCAATCCGATGCCGCGCAACTCGGTGGCTCCGGTGAGCGCGACCCGCACGGCGATCGGTTCCGAGTCTGCGGGTCGCCGCACGAGCCCGACCCCGCGGGAAGCAGCACCTCCGGGAAGCTCGGCCGCAGCATCGGTGCCGATCATCGCCCTGCTGTCGGCCGCGTCCCCCACCCGCAGGCTGATGCGAAGCGGACAATTGGCGGCGAGTGCGTCTCGCACCACACCGGTCGCACGCTGCGTACCGAGGATGAGATGCATGCCCAAAGCGCGTCCTCGGGCCGCCACATCGATGAACACCGCCCCGAGATCGGGGTGCTCGGCCAACAGCGCCGCGAACTCGTCCACGACGATGACCAACCGCGGAATCCCGACCTCACGCACATCCCGGGCCCCTGCGGCCGCCAAGAGCGCCTCACGCCGACGGAGCTCCGCTGTGAGGCTCGAGACGCCGCGCCGTGCGCCTTCCTCATCGAGGTCCGTGATCACCGCCGCGACCTGTCGCAGCGCCCTCAGCGGCTCGAAGGCCGTGCCACCCTTGAAGTCAGCCAGGAGGAAGGTGACCCTGTCGGGGCCGTGGTGCGCAGCGATCGCGGTGACCCAGCTGATGAGCAACTCGCTCTTGCCCGTCCCCGTCGTGCCGGTGACGATGGCATGCGGACCGTCCTCGACGATGTCGAGCATGACATCGCCGTACGCGCTCCGTCCGATCGCCGCGGGCAGACCTTCGCCGGCGGGCGGCTGTTCCAGCTCGTGCAAGGAGACCACGTCCGGGAGCACGTCGGCGCCGTCGCTCCGCACTGCGTGTTCTTCGGCGACCTGACCCACTTGGGCGAGCGACAGGCACTCGACCGCCAGCGTCGACGTCCCGTTCGGCGTACGGAGGTTCGCTCGTCCTGGCTCGATGACGTCGATCACGGTGGTGATCCCCTCCGGCACCTCGGTGTCGGCGGGGGCGAGCCAGATCAGTGCATCCGCCTCCACGCGACCGGAATCAGGCGTCCCGACGCCGAGGCGAAAGCCGCTTCGACGCGAATGTCGCGCATGCGGCAGCGCGGCGAGGCCGCAATCGTCGAGAGCGGTGCCCACCAACGACAGCTGTGCGGCACCGAAACGCAGACCGAGCTGCACCACCAACGCCCGCGCGACGGCGAAGATCACCGGTCGCGCCCCGCGTATGCAGACGCCCCCACCCAGCCGGACCACGATCGGCGCGTCGTCGAGGACGCCGGACCGCTGGCGGAAGTCGCGGCCACGGCTGTCGTCTCCCCCGCTGCAACGGACCCCGCTCGCGACGCTGCCGGTGCCCACGACGAGGGAGGTCTCCGCATCGGGCGGCTGTGCCCCGCGGAGGGGCGGCTGCGTGAGGCAGACGGAAGCGTCGGGCAGACGGAGCCACAGCGCTTCACGCTCAGCCCGATGGCGGCGGATCAGGTCTGCGTCGGCCGCGGCCCAGTTCCGCTCCGCATCAGCCTCACTCTGCCGACGTTCGCGGCGGCGGTTTCGGGCCGCATCGAGGAACGATGCCGCCATCATCAACGGGCCCAGTGCCGCGAAGCAGAGCGCGAACAGCGAACCGGTGATCAGCCACAGCGCCACACCCCCGACCACCGGGACGACGGCCGCCAGAAACGGCAGCGGAGCGCGGCGAGAGGCTGCGGGGGCCGCCGGGAGAACGATCGGAAGAGATTCCATGCCACCCAGTGGACCGCACGGACGTCAGAGGAACGGCGCTCTCCACAGCGCTGAGCGACTATTCCGAGGTGTCTTCGGGTGGGGAGGAGGAGTCGTTGTCGTCCTCGATCTGGACGATGATGAGCGTCACGTTGTCACGCCCACCGTTCTCCAAGGCGGCCGCGAGCATGGCATCGACGCCTGCCGCTGGATCGCTGTTGGCCCGGAGGAAGTGCTGGATCCCGTAGTCGGTGAGCTCCTTCGTGAGCCCGTCGGAGCAGATCACGAACCGATCCCCCGCGCGTACGTCCACGGTGACGTAGTCCGGCGCAGTGAGTTCGCTCGCCCCCACCGCCCGTGTGATCACGTTGCTGTACGGATGCCCTTCCGCCTCCTCGGGGCTGAGCTTGCCTGCCGCGATCAGTTCCTGGACCACGGAGTGATCCGTCGTCACCTGTACGAGCCGGTCATCGCGGAGCAGATACACCCGCGAATCCCCGATGTTCAACGCCACCCAGTGCGCATCTTCGCCGTCACCGACCAGGAAGACACCCGTGAGCGTGGTGCCGGTGCCTTCGTCGGTCGTCTCCGGGTGGTCGGCGATGTCAGCCACGGCCAACTCGAGTGCTTTCTCGATCGCCGGCCCGTTGACCTCACCGGCAGCGACCACGGCTTGGAGCCGCGCGACGGTGCTGCTGCTCGCGATCTCGCCGCCGGCATGGCCCCCCATGCCGTCCGCGACGATGAAGAGCGGGTACTCGGCGAGGAACGCGTCCTGATTGATCTCGCGGCGGCGACCGAGGTCGGTGGCCCCTGCCCAGGACAGCAGCAGAGGGCGCTGCGCAACCGTGACGCGATGCGTCTTCGTCTCAGCCACGTACTGCCTCCGATGGGCCTGCGACGGATCGGGCGACCGCAGGATACTCACACATCGTAGTAGAACTCCCCCGCACTGCGATCACACTCGTGCGCCCGGGTCTGCGGGCAGCGGGAACAGATGGTCGATGATCTCGAGGTCGGCGGCGTCCGGACGCCAGGCATCACCCGCTGCCGCGTTGGCTTCGACCTGCTCCGCCGATGTCGCTCCGGCGATGACGCTGGAGACCGCCGGGTGCGCGAGGAGCCACCCGAAAGCCGCCTGCAGCATCGTGATGCCGCGGTCGTCGCAGAAGCGCCGGAAGTCCTCGAGCGCCTCCCACGGAGCGTCCTCCCAGACATGCCTTCGTGCGGACATGATCCTGCTCGACGCAGGCCCACCATCACGCGTGAACTTCCCGGTGAGGAGACCGTTGTGCAGCGGGAAGTAGGGGAAGAAGCCCAGCTCGTACCGCTCGGCGGCGGGGAGGACTTCGCGCTCGGCGGCACGCGCCAGCAACGAATAGTGGTTCTGCGCGGAGATGAACCGTCCGGACGAACGCGCACGGGTCGTGAACTCCGCCTCGGCGATCTCCCATCCGCGGAAGTTCGAGTGCCCGAAGTAGCGGATCTTCCCCTCGCGCACGAGTTCATCGAGCGCGTCGGTGGTTTCCGCGATCGGCGTCTCCGGGTCAGGCAGGTGCAGTTGGTAAAGATCGATCCAGTCGGTGCGCAGGCGACGCAGGGACTCCTCGACGGCGCGGCGGATGTATCGACGGGAGCCGCGGGCGGCGGGGAACGCATACCCCATGTCCCGCTCGTGGCCGAACTTGGTCGCGAGCACGACGCGATCGCGCCGCCCTTCGAGCGCTTCGCCCATCAGCGTCTCGCTCGCGCCGGCCACCGCACCGTACATGTCGGCCGTGTCGAAGAACGTGATGCCGTTCGCGAGCGCCGCGTCGATCACCTCTCGCGTTCCGGCAAGGGTCTCGGTGGCCGTCCCCGCGCGCCCGAAGTTGTTGCAGCCGAGGCCGGTCGCGGAGACGAGAAGACCGGATGCGCCGACTCGGCGCTGCGTCAAGACCATGTCTCCACGTTAGCGTCCGCTCGGGCCCGGAGACGATCGCACACAGCACAGAGCCCCCGACCGAAGTCGGGGGCTCTGTGTCAGACGGTCACGCCGGAGGCTGCGTGGGATCGTTCGGCGATGCGGGCGGAGCCGCAGGAGGCGCCGGCGGAGCTGCGGGCGGTGCCGGCGGACCGGCAGGAGGTGCCGGCGGGGCCGCGGGAGGTGCCGGAGGCGTCGTCGGAGGAACCGGGGGAACCGGGGCTCCGGTCGCGGGCGCCGCAGGGCCTGCCGGCGGTGCGTACCCGGGCTGGGCCGGCGGTGCGTACCCGGGCTGGGCCGGCGGCGCATAGCCCGGCTGCGCGGGCGGAGCGTATCCCTGCGGCGCACCGTAGCCAGGCTGCGGGGCTGCAGCGGCCGGCTGGACGGGCACGCCGTTCCAGACCGTCCGGTCGCCGAGGAAGCCGTTCGAAGCCCACGATGCCGGCTGGATGTTCGGGTTCCAGCGAGACTTGTCGAACGCGTTGATACCGAGCCACACGATGCTCAGGAACACGTAGAGGACGACCCAGACGGCGTCCTTCTGAAGCTTGAGGCCGATGCGCCAGGCCGCGATCGCGGAGAAGACTCCGAGAGCGAGCGAGAACGCGTAGCCGATGCCGATCCAGCTGAGCAGCGCGGCACCAGCGATTCCGTAGAGGACGAGCCACGGGCTCAGGTCACCGAGCTTGAAGAAGATCATCGCGTTGTAGACGGGCACCCACGCACGCCACTTGCCCTCGACACCTGCTTTGTCGAAGATCTTCATCAAGAAGAGAGAGCCCAGCACGTACCCGGCAAGACCGATGATGACGCTGAAGATGACGATGCCGAAAACTACGGCGAGGTATCCCGAGTCGTAATAGGAGTCCATGATCCCCTCCGGATCTGAATGTACGGACGCGATTGACGCCGCGACACCACACTAGCGGTGCGCGCGATCCCCGGGCAACGAGGTCTGCGGAAGCGCGTCAGCGCCCGAAAGCGCCCGCTACTCCGCGACGACGAGTTCGATGGTGCCCCGATGATCGGTGTCGCGGAGCGTGATCCCCCGCGACTGCGCCCACGTGCGGAAGCCACGAAGAGAGGAGCTTCGGGGCCGATCCTCGGCGAGGGCGCGGACGAGCAGCCCCTTCGACTTCTTGTTGAAGTGGTTCAATGCCCTGCCGTGCTCGGTCACGACCCGCACGTACGCCGACGGCACGCTGTCCGGAACCGGCCCCAGAGCGACATACGCCTCGCTGCGCAGATCGAGCACGAACGACACAGCGGTTTCCACGAACGCCGCAGAGGTCGCATCGGCCCAATGGCGCCGCAGCGCGGGAAGGCCGGGGAGCGACGTTCCCGCCGCGAGACGATAGGTCGGTATCGGATCGAGGGCGCCGACCGGACCGAACGGTGCGCTGTGGATCCAGACATGGTCGCCCAACCACCGGCGGGACGCCGTCGAGAGAGAGGGGGCGTCGAGCGCGTCGAATAGGACGCCCGTGTACCGGTCGACGGCAGGCATCGTCGGTGCCGTCCGCAGTCGCCGGTTGTGGGCGATATCACCGGCCTGACGCTCACTCAGCTTCAGCACACGCCGCGACTCCTGCTCGTCGGCTGCGAGGTCGACGAGCGCATCCAGCACGGCGGCGCGGTGCGGGGCCAGACCGGGCAGGGCCAACGAGGGCAGGTCGAGCGGGACGTCGACGCCCCCCTCTCGCTTCGTCTCGGACGGAGGGAGCAGGATCTTCATGAAACCTCGGTGGATGCAGACGCGTCCGCCTCGGGACCCGAGCGGGTACCGAGGCGGACGCGTCGAAAGGAGAAAGCTAGCCGATGAGAGCCGCGTTGCCGGCCACGATCGTCAGGGTGTCGCCCTCCATCGAGAGGAAGCCGTCCTGCGCGTTGGCCAGCACCTTGGTGCCATCCGACTGCGTGATGCGAACCTGCCCCTCGGCGAGGATGGCCAGCACCGGCTCGTGGCCGCTCATGAAGCCGATCTCACCCTCGACGGTCTTGGCGACCACGAGGCTCGCCTCTCCCGTCCAGACCTCCGCATCCGCGGAGACGAGGCTGACATGCAGCGCCATGGTCAGCCGTTCTCCTTCTGGATCTTCGCCCACTGCTCTTCGACGTCGGAGATACCACCGACGTTGAAGAAGGCCTGCTCGGCGACGTGGTCGAAGTCACCGCGGGTGATCGCATCGAACGACTCGATGGTCTCCTTGAGCGGGACGGTCGAACCCTCGACACCCGTGAACTTCTTGGCCATGTAGGTGTTCTGCGAGAGGAACTGCTGGATACGACGTGCGCGCGACACGACGATCTTGTCTTCCTCGGAGAGCTCGTCGACACCGAGGATCGCGATGATCTCCTGCAGCTCCTTGTTCTTCTGGAGGATCTGCTTGACGGTCGTCGCGACGCGGTAGTGGTCCTCGCCCAAGTAGCGGGGGTCCATGATGCGCGACGTCGAGGTCAGCGGGTCGATGGCGGGGTACAGACCCTTCGAGGCGATCTCACGAGACAGCTCGGTCGTGGCGTCGAGGTGGGCGAAGGTGGTCGCCGGAGCCGGGTCGGTGTAGTCATCGGCCGGCACGTAGATCGCCTGCAGCGAGGTGATCGAGTGACCACGCGTCGAGGTGATGCGCTCCTGGAGCACACCCATCTCATCGGCGAGGTTCGGCTGGTAACCCACGGCCGAGGGCATGCGGCCCAGCAGCGTCGAGACCTCGGAACCGGCCTGCGTGAAGCGGAAGATGTTGTCGATGAAGAGCAGCACGTCCTGCTTCTGCACGTCACGGAAGTACTCCGCCATCGTCAGAGCCGACAGCGCGACGCGCAGACGCGTCCCCGGCGGCTCGTCCATCTGGCCGAAGACGAGGGCGGTCTTGTCGAAGACGCCCGCCTCCTCCATCTCGTGGATCAGGTCGTTACCCTCACGGGTACGCTCACCGACACCGGCGAACACCGACACACCACCGTGGTCCTGCGCGACGCGCTGGATCATCTCCTGGATGAGCACGGTCTTGCCGACACCGGCACCACCGAACAGGCCGATCTTTCCACCGAGCACATACGGCGTGAGGAGGTCGATCGACTTGATGCCGGTCTCGAACATCTGAGTCTTGGACTCGAGCTGGTCGAAGTTCGGAGCCTTGCGGTGGATGGGCCAGCGCTCGGTGACCTCGAAGGTCTCGCCGGGCTCGAGGTTCAGCACCTCGCCGATGACGTTGAAGACCTTGCCCTTGGTCACGTCACCGACGGGAACCGAGATGGCCTCACCGGTGTCGCGAACCTCCTGACCGCGGACGATACCGTCGGTCGGGTTCAGGGCGATGGCGCGGACGAGGTCGTCGCCGAGGTGCTGAGCGACCTCGAGCGTGATCTCGGTGGACTCTTCGCCCATCTCGATCGTCGTCTTCAGGGCGTTGTAGATGTCGGGGATCGAGTCGTGCGGGAACTCGATGTCGACAACCGGACCGTTGACGCGTGCGACGCGCCCGACGACCGCGGTCGCCGGCTGGTCAGCCGGAGCGGTGAGGGTCATTTTCGTCTCTTTCCTGATGGTCTATTTGCTCGAGAGGGCGTCGGCGCCGCCGACGATCTCCGCGATCTGCTGCGTGATCTCCGCCTGGCGCGCATTGTTGCGCAGACGGGTGTAGTCGGTGATGAGCTTGTCGGCGTTGTCGCTGGCCGACTTCATCGCCTTCTGCGTCGCTGCCTGCTTCGCGGCGGACGACTGGAGAAGTGCGTTGAAGACGCGGCTCTGGATGTACACCGGCAGGATGGCGTCGAGGACGGTCTCGGCATCCGGCTCGAACTCGTACAGCGGGTAAACGGTGTTGCCCGCCTCCGACTCATCGGCTTCCGTGATCTCCAGCGGGAGCAGACGCACGGACTCCGGCGACTGCGTCATCATGCTGACGAAACGGTTGTACACGAGGTGGATCTCGTCGACGCCGCCGTCCTGTCCCCCGCGGGCGAAGGCTTCGAGCAGCGAGGCGGAGATCTCCTCGGCGGTGTGGAACGACGGGGTGTCGGTGTCACCGGTCCACTCCGCAGCGGCCGCGAGGCGACGGAACTGGAAGTATCCGACCGCCTTGCGTCCGATGAGGTAGAAGACCGGCTCCTTGCCCTGCTCGCGCAGGAGCTCCGCGACCTCGAGACCCTCACGGAGGATCTGCGAGTTGAAGGCTCCGGCGAGACCGCGGTCCGAGGAGAAGATCACGACCGCGGAGCGGGTGATGTTCTCGGACTCGCGGGTCAGCGGGTGATCCACGTTCGAGTGCGTCGCGACGGCCGATACGGCCCTCGTCACGGCTCGCGCGAAGGGGGTGGACGCCTTGACGCGTGCCATCGCCTTCTGGATGCGCGAAGCCGCGATGAGTTCCATCGCCTTCGTGATCTTCTTGGTCGTCTGAGCAGAAGAGATCTTCTGCTTGTAGACCCTGAGTTGAGCGCCCATATGTCAGTACCTCACGCGATTACGCGCGACGACCCTTGACGATCTTCTCCTGGTTGACGTCCTCAGCCTCAGCCGCAGCGTACTCCTCGTGACCGGGGGCGCCGATGGCGTGACCCTTGCCACCCTGGAATTCCAGGACGAAGGCATCCGTCTGCTTCTCGAGCTCGGCGACCGTGGCGTCATCGAGGACGTTCGTGTCGCGCAGAGTGTCGAGGACCTTGGTGTTGCGACGCAGGTAATCCAGGAGTTCGCGTTCGAAGCGCAGGACGTCTTCGACCTCGATCGTGTCGAGCTTGCCGTTGGTACCGGCCCAGATCGAGACGACCTGCTCTTCGACGGGGTACGGCGAGTACTGCGGCTGCTTGAGCAGCTCGGTCAGACGCGCACCGCGGGAGAGCTGACGACGCGAAGCCGCGTCGAGGTCGGACGCGAACATCGCGAACGCCTCGAGGGAGCGGTACTGCGCGAGCTCCAGCTTCAACGTTCCCGAAACCTTCTTGATCGACTTGACCTGCGCGTCACCACCGACTCGCGAGACCGAGATACCCACGTCGACCGCCGGACGCTGGTTGGCGTTGAAGAGGTCGGACTGGAGGAAGATCTGGCCGTCCGTGATGGAGATCACGTTGGTGGGGATGTACGCGGAGACGTCGTTCGCCTTGGTCTCGATGATCGGGAGACCCGTCATGGAACCGGCACCGAGCTCGTCGGAGAGCTTCGCGCAACGCTCGAGCAGACGGGAGTGCAGGTAGAACACGTCACCGGGGTACGCCTCGCGGCCCGGCGGGCGGCGGAGGAGGAGGGAGACGGCACGGTAGGCCTCGGCCTGCTTGGACAGGTCATCGAAGATGATCAGCACGTGCTTGCCGCCGTACATCCAGTGCTGGCCGATGGCCGAACCGGTGTAGGGCGCGAGGTACTTGAAGCCTGCGGGGTCAGAAGCCGGAGCGGCCACGATCGTGGTGTACTCCAGCGCGCCGGCCTCTTCGAGCGCGCCCTTCACCGAAGCGATGGTCGAGCCCTTCTGGCCGATGGCGACGTAGATGCAGCGAACCTGCTTGCTGACGTCGCCCGACTCCCAGTTGGCCTTCTGGTTGATGATCGTGTCGATCGCGATCGCCGTCTTGCCGGTCTGGCGGTCGCCGATGATGAGCTGACGCTGACCACGACCGACGGGGATCATCGCATCGATGGCCTTGATGCCGGTCTGCATCGGCTCGTGCACCGACTTGCGCTGCATGACGCCCGGGGCCTGGAGCTCGAGAGCGCGGACGCCCTCGGTCTCGATGGCGCCGAGGCCGTCGATCGGGTTGCCGAGCGGGTCGACCACACGACCCAGGTAGCCGTCGCCGACCGGAACCGAGAGGACCTCGCCGGTGCGGGTGACTTCCTGTCCGGCTTCGACACCGGTGAACTCGCCGAGGACGACGACACCGATCTCGTGCTCGTTGAGGCTCTGCGCGAGACCCTTGGTGCCGTCCGCGAAGATGACGAGCTCGTTCGCCATGACGCCGGGCAGTCCCTCGACGTGCGCGATGCCGTCTGCGGCGTCGATGACGGTGCCGACCTCGGTCGCCCCGGCCCCGGAGGGCTCGTATGCGGCGGCGAAGTCCTTCAGCGCGTCACGGATGACGTCGGGGCTGATCGATAGTTCTGCCATTGTCTTCCCTTTGTATCTGGGTGCGCGGTTCCCCGCGCGAAGTCGTGTTAGCCCGCGAGCTTCTGGCGAAGGTCGGCGAGTCGTGCGGAGATGCTGCCGTCGATGACGTCATCGGCGATCTGCACACGCAGACCTCCGACGACGGCAGGGTCGATGACGACGTTGAGCGAGACCTGACCGTCATAGCGACGCGAGAGCGAGTCGCTGAGACGGGTGCGCTGCGCATCGCTGAGAGGTGCCGCGGTGTGCACCGTGGCGACCACGCGACCGCGCTGGCTCGAGACGATGCTCATCGCCCGGTTCAGCAGTCGCCGGATCCGGCGTCCGCGCGGCTCGCGCACGAACGAGGTGATGATCAGCGTCGAGGCGGCGCTCGTGGAGCCCTCGGCCAGGAGACGCTCGATGAGCGCGCTCTTGGCATCTTCTCCTCCGACGCGGCTGCCCAGAGCGAGCTCGAGCTCGGGGTTGGCGGCGATCACCCGGGAGAAGCCGAACAGCTCCCCCTCGATGTCGACGCCCGGCTCCGCGATCGCTGCCGCGCGGATCGCGAGCTCCTCGATACCGTCGACGAGCTCACCCGCGTTCGACCAGCGCTCAGCGACGACGGTCTTCAGAACGTCCTGAGCACCTGCGGAGAACCCGCCGAACACCGCGGTGACGACGTTCTGTCGTGCCACGGCGGGAGCGGAAGGGTCAGCAAGCGCGCCGCTCAGCTGGGACGACTCGCTCACGGCACGCGCGGCAGCCAGCAGCTCCCGTGCGGTGTCGAGAGAGAGGTCCTTCGCTGCGGCAAGCGTCTTGATGGATGCCGCGAGTGCCTGAGTGGTCGCGCTGCCCATTACTGAGCCGCCTTCTCGGATGACTCGAGCTCGGCGAGGAAGCGGTCGACGACGGCCGTCGCACGTGCGTCGTCGGAGAGCGTCTCACCGACCACGCCACCGGCGAGGTCGATGGCGAGCGTTCCGACCTCGCTGCGGAGCGAGACGAGAGCGGTCTGCCGCTCGGCCTCGATCTGCGTGTGCGCGGTGGCGGCGATGCGAGCGGCCTCGGAAGCCGCAGCTTCCTTCGCCTCGGCGACGATCTTCTTGCCGTCCTCACGGGCGGCTTCACGGATCTCGCCGGCCTCGGTGCGCGCCTCAGCGAGCTGACGCGTGTACTCCTCGAGCGCAGCTTCAGCCTGCTTCTGAGCCTCGTCGGCCTTCGCGATGTTTCCCTCGATCGCGGCGGACCGCTTGTCGAGCATCGCCGTCAGACGCGGAAGCGCGAACTTCCAGACGACGAAAAGGATGACGATGAACCAGAGGCCCGACCAGATGATGTCGTACCACGCAGGGATGAGAGGGTTGTTCGGCTCACCCTCTGCTGCGAGGTTCGTGACAAGAGCGTTCAGCATCCTGTCTCCTTCAGAAGTCGGTGAGGATTACGGGAAGGGGATGAATGCGACGGCGATGCCGACGAACGCAAGCGCCTCGGTGAAGGCGATACCGATCCACATGAGGACCTGGAGACGACCGGCCAGCTCGGGCTGACGGGCGACACCCTCGATGGTCTTGCCGACGACGATGCCGACGCCGATGGCCGGGCCGATGGCTGCGAGGCCGTAGCCGACCGCTCCGAGGTGACCGTTGATTTCAGCGAGAACCGTAGTAGCGTCCACGGGTTTTTCCTTTCGTTGGGTGGGAAGGCGTATGCCTGCCCGCTCAGTGCTCTTCTGCGACCGCGAGCTGGATGTAGACCGCGGTGAGGACGGTGAAGACGTATGCCTGGAGGACGGCGACCAGAATCTCGAAGAGAGTGAAGGCGCCGCCGAAGGCGAGGGTTCCGACACCGAGCGCGGCCCAGCCGCCGCCTGCGGTGAAGAAGAAGAACTGGGTCGCGGAGAACGCGAGGACCAGGATCATGTGCCCCACGACGAGGTTCATGAGAAGACGCAGCGTCAGCGTGACGGGGCGGAGGATGAACGTCGAGATGAGTTCGATGACCGCGACGATCGGCATGGCGGCGACCGGCACACCCTGCGGGAACAGGGAGTTCTTGAAGAACTTGAAGCCATGGCGCTTGATGCCGGCGTAGATGAAGGTCACATAGCTGACCACCGCGAGCGTGAGCGGAACCGCGATGATCGCGGTGCCCGGCATGTTCAGGAACGGGATGATTCCCGTGATGTTCATGAACAGCACCATGAAGAAGATCGTGGTGAGGATCGGCAGGAACCGATCGCCATCCTTGCGCCCGAGCATGTCGTGGGCGACGTTGGTGCGGACGAAGCCGAGGCCCATCTCCACCAGGCTCTGGAAGCGTCCGGGGACGACCTTCATGCGGCGGGTTCCGAGCCAGAGGATCAGCACCACGGCGATCACCGCGAGCAACTGGACCAGGTGGATCCGGTTCACGGGGACGGGGCCGACGTGGAAGAGGATCTCCGGGAAGAAATCGTCGATCGAAGGGCCGTGGAACTCACCGTCGGAGGCAAGTCGGGGGGTCAGGGTCGCAGCAAGATTAAACAGCGCGGGCTCCAGCTTCGGGGCACCGGTCTAAACCGGGGCGACGATGGTCGGTGTGCTACACAGCGCAAGCGCTCGCGGGCGAGCGGCGGGCACGGTTCAACAGTATCAGAATCTGAGGGGACCCTAAGACCGCGGGGCCTCGTCGACGGGCCCTTCTCCGATGTCGTTGGCCCTTCCGGGGGCACGGTCCTCCGGCACCTCCGTCGGAAGCGATATATCGCTTACGTTCGGCAACCGCATGCGGGTGAGGACGATGACGTCGATCGCGAGCGACATCAGCACGCCGGCGACGATCGAGAGGAAGAAGACCATCGGGTGCAGCCACGGCTGCCCCGCGAGCAGGATCATCGCCACCACGAACAGACCCAGCTTCAGCAGCCACCCCCCGAGGACGATGGCGAAGAAGAGCTGCACGTAGATCGGATCGCCGTACCAGCGGTTGGCGATGAGGATGCTGATCCCGGTGATGGCCAGGAAGAGCGCCGCGAGCAGCACGCCCAGCAGTCCGCTGACCAGCCCCTCCCCCTGGGCCACGAGGTAGCCGACGCCACCGGCGATGATCGCGAGCACGGCGGTGGCCACGCCCGATGCGATGAGTGTGCGCCGGAGGATCGGCGTGCTGGAAACGGGGCTCGGGCTCATCAGGACTCCACGGGTGTCGGGTCGGTTTCGGCGGCCGCGGGGTTCTTCCTGCGGCGGGTGGGGCTCAGGGTGACGACGAGGCAGGCGGCGATGCCCACGATGCCGAAGCCGACGCCCGGGAGGTACTGTCCCGGCCAGTCCTCCCGCGCACCGACGTACATCAGGAGGACGGCGATCGAGATGACGGCCGTCCACGCGTAGAAGATGAGGACTGCGTCGCGGTCCCGGTGCCCGAGGTCGAGCATCCGGTGATGCAGGTGCTTGCGATCGGGCGAGAACGGCGAACGCCCCGCACTCATGCGACGGAGCACCGCGAGACCGAAGTCGAGCAGCGGCAGCAGGACGACGAGCAGGGGCAGCAGGATCGGCAGGAAGGCACCGACGAGCTGCGAACGTCCGAGACGCTCGGGCTCCAAGGCGGACGGGTCCATCTGCCCGGTGATGGCGATCGCCGAGGTCGCCATCAGCAGCCCGATCACCAGAGCGCCGGAGTCGCCCATGAAGAGCTTCGCCGGGCTCCAGTTCAACGGGAGGAAGCCCAGGCAGGCACCGATCAGCACGGCGGCGAGGAAGGTCGACAGGTTGAAGTAGCTGGAGGCGCCGGAGTCACGCGTGAAGATGTACGAGTAGGCGAAGAAGACACCGTTGGAGATGAGGCACACGCCCGCGACGAGGCCGTCGAGCCCATCGATGAAGTTCACCGCGTTCATGACGATGACGATCGCGAACATCGTGATCGTGATGCTCAGCCAGCTCGAGACCACGATGAGATCGCCGAAGGGCAGGGACAGGATCTGCAGCCCCCCGCCGACCGTGATGAGGCCGGCGGCCAGGAACTGCGCACCGAGCTTGATCATCCAGTCGATGTCCCAGAGGTCGTCCACGACCCCGATGATCGCGATCAGCAGCGAAGCGCCGAGGATCGACCACATCGTCTGCGGGGGGATCCAGATGCTCTGGAAGAACGGGTTGATGGCGGAGAACCCGAAGGCGGCCGCGATGCCGAGGAAGATCGCCACACCGCCGAGTCGTGGCGTGGGCGTGGTGTGCACATCACGCTCACGGATGCCGGGATACAGCTTGAAGCGAAGGCTCAGTCGCCAGACCGCCCAGGTCAGCGCGAAGGTGATCGCTGCCGTGAGGATGACCGTGGCGAGATACTGCTTCACGAATCCGCGTCCTGCTGCTCCTCCGCGTGCTCGTGCCCCTCGTGCTGCTCCTCCGGCTCGAGGAGGTCACCCAGCACGTCGTGCAGCTGTTCACGCGTCACCGCACCGTCGCGGAGGATGCGCACCGTTCCGGCATCTGCATCCCCACCCCGGCGCACGAGGGAGGTGGCATCGACGATCGTGGAGGCGATGCCGTCCTTGCTCAGTCCATCGGCGAGGTACACGGCGACACTGTCACCCAGCATCTTCTCCGCATCGAGCGCCGAGATCGCCGCCGCCCGTCCGGTGAGGTTCGCGCTGGACACCGCGAGCGGTCCGGTCTCGGCCAGGAGCTCCAACGCCACGCGGCCTTCCGGCATGCGGACGGCGACGGTCCCCTGGGTCTCGCCGAGGTCCCACACCAGCGAGGGCTGTGCGGGGAGCACGATCGTGAGCCCACCGGGCCAGAACGCCTCCACCAGCCGCTCGACCGGTTCCGGCACGGACTCGGCGAGGGCGGCGAGCGTCTCCTTCGTGCCGATGAGAACGGGCGGCGGCTGATCGCGTCCCCTCCCCTTCGCATCGAGGAGCCGCTGCACGGCGGCCGGTGAGAAGGCGTCGGCAGCGACGCCGTAGACGGTATCGGTGGGCATCACGATGAGGTCGCCACGGCCGATCGCCTGGCGCGCATGGCGCATGCCGGCGAGCAGCTGCGATTCGTCGCGGCAGTCGAAGATGGTGGACATGACGGTTCGATTCTATGCGGCGCGGGTATGTCGGATGCTCGGAGGCTGCTGATCAGGGCCTGAGCGCCGTGGTGGTGCGGTCGCGCAGGGTGAGATCGCGATGCGTCGCCGTCGCCCGCCATCCGTCCGCAGCCAGGATGTCGCGGATCGACTCCCCCTGCAGCTCTCCGTGCTCGATGACCAGAAGTCCCCCGGGATGCAGCAGACGCCGCGCGCGGGAGCTGAGCGCCCGCACCACGTCGAGGCCGTCCTGTCCCCCGTAGAGCGCCAGCGCGGGATCGAAGAGCCGCACCTCGGGGTCGCGCGGGATCGCCTCATCGGGAACGTACGGCGGATTCGAGATCACGACCGTCGCCGTGCCGTCCAACTCGGGGAAGGCCTCTCTCAGATCGGAGAGCACGAGCGTCAGATTCTCGACTCCCGCGACGTTGCGCCGTGCCCACTCGTGCGCATCCTCGGAGAGCTCCGCAGCGAAGATCCGCGCATGCGGCACCTCGGTCGCCATCGCCAGCGCGATCGCGCCGCTCCCGGTCCCGAGGTCGACGCCGATCGGTACCGACTCCGGGGAGTTCAGCAGCGCATCGATCGCGTACTGCACGACGGTCTCCGTCTCCGGACGCGGCACGAAGACACCGGGGCCGACGGCCAGTTCGAGGTGGCGGAAGGGCGCCGAGCCCGTGATGTGCTGCAACGGCTCGCGTGCGGCACGGCGGGTCACCAGAGCATCCAGCGCCGCCGCCCGCTCGTCGTCGAGGCCGTCTCCGCGGACGATGCCGGCCTGCACCTCGCCACGTCGACGGCCGAGGACATGACCTGCGAGCAGTTCGGCGTCGACCAGAGGATCCGGGACGCCGGCGTCGGTCAGGCGCTGGGCTGCGGCACGGACGTGCGCCGCCAGAGAGGTGTCGGACATGCCTTCCAGCGTAGAGTGCACGCGCCTGTCACATAGGCGCCGTCCACTCCCCTCTCCCCTAGGCTGGTCCGGCAGCGATCCCGCACAGGAAGGCTCCTCATGCCCGGCATCCACTCCGACATCACGACCGCGTTCGGCAACACGCCGCTCGTTCGTCTGAACCGCGTGACCGAAGGCCTGGGAGCCACCGTGCTCGCCAAGCTCGAGTACTACAACCCCGCGTCCAGCGTGAAGGACCGCATCGGCATCGCGATGATCAACGCCGCCGAAGCCTCGGGCGAGCTGAAGCCGGGTGGCACGATCGTCGAGTCGACCAGTGGCAACACGGGCATCGCCCTCGCGATGGTCGGAGCAGCACGCGGATACCGCGTCATCCTCACGATGCCGGCCTCCATGTCGAAGGAGCGCCGGGTCCTGCTCAAGGCGTTCGGCGCCGAGATCGTGCTCACGGACCCCACCAAGGGCATGAGCGGTGCGATCGAGGAGACGAAGCGCATCGTGGCCGAGACGCCGGGCGCTATCTGGATCCGTCAGTTCGAGAACCCGGCCAACCCGCAGATCCACCGCGAGACCACGGCGCAGGAGATCCTCCGCGACACCGACGGCGCGATCGACATCTTCGTCGCCGGGGTCGGAACCGGCGGAACCGTCACCGGCACCGGCCAGGCCCTCAAGGCCGCGAAGCCCGGTGTGCAGGTCATCGCCGTCGAACCCAAGGACTCCCCCGTCCTCAGCGAAGGACACCCCGGCCCGCACAAGATCCAGGGCATCGGTCCGAACTTCGTCCCGGACGTGCTCGACCGCGACGTGATCGACGAGATCATCACCGCCGAATTCGACGAGTCCCTCCGCGTCGCCCGCGACCTCGCCGCCACGGAGGGTCTGCTCGTGGGCATGTCCTCCGGGGCCGCCGTGTCCGCGGCGCTGAAGGTGGCGGCCCGCGCCGAGAACGCGGGCAAGACGATCGTCGTGGTGATCCCGGACACCGGTGAGCGCTACCTCTCCACCGCGCTGTTCGAGGACCTGCGCGAAGACTGAGATCTCCGATGGGCATCATCGGGCGAATGCGCGAAGACATCGCGGCAGCCCGTCTCCGTGATCCGGCCGCACGCAGCGCCGTCGAGGTGGCACTCCTGTACCCGGGACTCCACGCGATCTGGGCGCACCGCGTCTCGCACGCGCTCTGGCGACGGCGACTCCGACTGCTCGCGCGCGCCGGGTCGCAGCTGTCACGCTGGATGACCGGGATAGAGATCCACCCGGGCGCGAAGATCGGGCGCCGCTTCTTCATCGACCACGGCATGGGCGTGGTCATCGGCGAGACCAGCGAGATCGGTGACGACGTGATGCTGTATCACGGCGTCACCCTCGGCGGACGCACTCGCACCGCAGGGAAACGCCATCCGACCCTCGAGGACGGCGTGGCCGTGGGCGCCGGCGCGAAGATCCTCGGCCCCGTGACGATCGGGGCCGCCTCCGTGATTGGCGCGAACGCCGTGGTCACGCGCGATGCGCCCGCCGACAGCGTGTTGGTCGGCGTTCCCGCGAAACCACGACAGCGCAGCGCCGGTGAGGACACCCGCGCGCTGCTCACCGCTCCGGACTACGCGATCTGAGCGTCGGGCGTCGCTGCACGACTCAGCGTCGTGCGCCCTTGACGGACTCGACCTTCTTGCGCAGGAAGATCAGCGGCAGCAGGACGCTGCCCAGCGCGGTGATCAACCACACGATCACCGATCCGAGAAGCCAGCCGGTGAGATCGGTGATGCGGAGTCCGCCGATGGGAAGCAGCACCACGATGATCAGCGAGATCAGAGTCGAGAAGATGCCGATGCCGCCCATGAGCACGGGCGCGTAGCGATTCGCCATCTTGCCGACCCACGGTGCCAGGACGCTCTGCAGGATCGCGAAGATCAGGATGCAGATGACGAAGCCCCACCACTTGTCCCATTCGATCTGGAACCCTTCGAGAGCGAGGTCGGCGACGATCAGGCCGAGGCCGGCCGACATCACGTACATCAGACCGCGGAACAGGAGTGTGATCACGGCCCGAGCCTAGCGCTCAGCGTGGCTTCGCGCCTCAGGATTCGGCGCCGAGTGCGGCGAGCCGCGCTTCCTCATCCGCGGTGATCGCGCTCTCGATCAGCGGGTCCAGCGCGCCGTCCATCACCTGATCGAGGTTGTAGGCCTTGAAGCCGGTGCGGTGGTCCGCGATCCGATTCTCCGGGAAGTTGTACGTGCGGATGCGCTCGGAGCGGTCCATCCCGCGGATCTGCGAACGGCGCGCGTCGGACGCCGCCGCGTCGAGCTCCTCCTGCTGCCTCGCGAGCAGTCGGGCGCGAAGCACGCGCATTCCGGCCTCGCGGTTCTGCAACTGCGACTTCTCGTTCTGCATCGACACGACGATGCCCGTGGGGACGTGGGTGATGCGCACGGCGGAATCCGTCGTGTTCACCGACTGCCCGCCGGGGCCGGACGAGCGGAAGACATCGATCTTGAGATCGTTCTGATCGATGTGGATCTCCTCCGGCTCATCCACCTCGGGAAAGACCAGCACACCCGTCGTGGAGGTATGGATGCGTCCCTGCGACTCGGTGGCCGGCACACGCTGCACGCGATGCACGCCCCCCTCGTACTTGAGATGCGCCCAGACGCCCTGCGCGGGGTCGGACGAGGAGCCCTTGATCGCGACCTGCACGTCCTTGTAGCCGCCCAGGTCGGACTCGTTGCGCTCCAGGAGCTCCGTCTTCCAGCCTTTGGAGGCGGCGTACTGGATGTACATGCGCAGCAGGTCGGCTGCGAACAGTGCGGACTCCGCACCGCCTTCACCGGCCTTGATCTCCATGATCACGTCACGCGCATCGTCCGGGTCACGCGGGATGAGCAGACGACGCAGACGTTCCTGGGACTCCTGCACCTCCTCCTCCATCGCGGGGATCTCCGCCGCGATGGACTCGTCTTCCCGGGCGAACTCGCGAGCCGTCTCCAGATCATCGGTCGCCGCGACCCATGCCTCGTAGGCGGCGACGATGCGCGACAACTCGGCATAGCGACGGTTCACACGCTTCGCGCGGGCGGCGTCGGCGTGCACCGCCGGGTCGGAGAGCTCCTCCTGAACCCGGCGGTGCTCGTCGATCAGAGTCTGGACGGACTCGAACACGGCTCGGCCGCTCAGCGGATGTTGTTGTCGTGCCCGTGCGCGCCCGAGGGGAGCGTGGGGATCGACTTCTGCATCTGCACGAGGAACTCGACGTTCGAGTTGGTCTCCTTGAGCTTGCCGAGGACGACCTCGAGGGCCTGCTGCTGGTCGAGGCCGGCGAGGGCGCGACGCAGCTTCCACGTGATCTTGACCTCGTCGGCCGACAGCAGCATCTCCTCGCGACGGGTGCTCGACGCGTTCACGTCGACCGCCGGGAAGATGCGCTTGTCCGCGAGCGCACGCGACAGGCGCAGCTCGCTGTTGCCGGTGCCCTTGAACTCCTCGAAGATGACCTCGTCCATCTTCGACCCGGTCTCGACCAGGGCGGTGGCGAGGATCGTGAGGGATCCACCGTTCTCGATGTTGCGCGCGGCTCCGAAGAAGCGCTTGGGCGGGTAGAGCGCGGAGGCGTCGACACCACCGGTGAGCACACGACCCGAGGCCGGAGCCGCCAGGTTGTAGGCACGGCCGAGGCGCGTGATGGAGTCGAGCAGCACGACGACGTCGCGACCGAGCTCGACCAGACGCTTCGCACGCTCGATCGCGAGCTCCGCCACGGTGGTGTGGTCTTCGGCGGGGCGGTCGAACGTGGAGGCGATGACCTCGCCCTTGACCGAGCGCTCCATGTCGGTGACCTCTTCGGGGCGCTCGTCGACGAGCACGACCATGAGGTGGACTTCAGGGTTGTTCTGCGCGATCGCGTTCGCGATCTGCTGCAGCACGATCGTCTTGCCAGCCTTGGGCGGAGCGACGATGAGGCCGCGCTGTCCCTTGCCGACCGGAGCGACCAGGTCGATGATGCGCTGGGTCAGCTTCTCGGGAGCCGTCTCCAGACGCAGGCGCTCCTGCGGGTAGAGCGGAGTGAGCTTGCCGAACTCCACACGCGTGGCCGCGTCGTCGATCGACAGACCGTTGATGGAGTCGACCTTGACCAGCGCGTTGTACTTCTGACGGCCCTGCTGCTCGCCTTCGCGCGGCTGCTTGATCGAGCCGACGACGGCGTCACCCTTGCGCAGGTTGTACTTCTTGACCTGTCCGAGCGAAACGTAGACGTCGCTCGGTCCGGCGAGGTAGCCGGTCGTGCGGACGAACGCGTAGTTGTCGAGGACGTCGAGGATGCCGGCGATCGGGATCAGGACATCGTCCTCGCCGATCTCCGTGTCGAACTCATCGGTCGGAGCACCGTTGCGGCGCTTGTTGCGCTGGCGGTTGCGGTTGCTGCCGCCGGACTGCTCGTCATCCCCGGCCGGCTGAGCCTGCTGGTCCTGCCCGGAGCTGTTCTGCCCGCGTCCTCGGTTGCGGCTGCGGTTGCGGTTGCGGCCACGCCCGCCCTGCTCCTCACCACTGTCGGAGTCGGAGCCGGAGTCGCCGTTCTGAGGCGCGTCGGCGGGAGCGGCGTCTGCTGCCGTGTCCTTCACCGGCGCGGCGGCATCGGCGTCGGGCGTCGACTTCTGCGCACCGCGGCGACCGCGTCCCGTCGACTTCGGTGCGGATTCCGCAGCGGCTTCGGCCGGGGCGGCGTCTGCAGCCGGAGCATCCGAGGAAGCGGTATCCGCGGCGGGAGCCTCGGCGTCCGCCTTCTTCGCGCGGCTCCGACGCGGTGTCTTCGCCTTCGGCGCCGCCTCGGGCGACTCGGCGGACGCCTCCGCAGATGCGGGCTCGCTCGTCGTGGCGGCAGCCGCCTTCGTCGTCTTCGCCTTCGTCGTCTTCGGCTTCGCGGGCTTCTCGGCGCTCTCGACCTTTTCCGCGTTCTCGGCCTTCTCGGCCTTCTCCGCGGTCGTGGCGGTGCTCGCACGACGCGGTGCGCGCTTGCGCGCCGGCGCCGTCTCGGTAGTCGCTGCAGCAGCTTCCGCGGCCGGTGCCGACGAATCGTTCTGGGTCTCGGAGAGGTTCTCCACGAGTACTCCCTTATATGTCATGGGGAATGAGCGTTGAACGCGCACAACGGGTGCTGCGCACGATCGCACGGGCCGGCGCTCAGCGCCAGCCAGCCTCGGCACTTGTGCCTCAAGGGTTTGCGTGCGGGTCTTGCAAGAGTTGCAATGGGGCCAGATTCACGTCGTTACGTGGAGCCCTCCGCTCGAGTCCCCACTGTACCACCACGAACGTCGACTGCGAGCAGGAGCGCCTCCCACGGGGTGTCGGTGACCTGGTCGGCCAGCTCCACCGCGTCTTGACGACTCCCCGGTCCGTCCGCGAGGACGAGAACGCTCGGCCCGGCACCGGAGACGACCGCCGCGAAGCCCGCCTTGCGCAGCGCCTGCACGAGTCGCTGGGTCTCCGGCATGGCCCCGGCCCGGTAGTCCTGATGAAGCCGATCGGCAGTCGCATCGAGGAGCAGTTCCGGGCTCTGCATGAGGGCGGCGATCAACAGCGCCGAGCGGGAGACGTTGAACACCGCATCCGCTGTGGACACATGGGGCGGCTGCAGCGATCGCGCCTGCGAGGTGGACATCGTGTAGGCCGGGACGAGGACGAGCGGCGAGACACCGCGGTGCACGAGCAGCTTCTTGTGCTGCGGGCCGTGCTCTCCCATCCAGGCGATCGTCAATCCGCCGAAGAGCGCAGGGGCGACGTTGTCGGGGTGGCCCTCGATCTCGGTGGCCAGGCGCAACAGATCGGTGTCGCCGATCTCGACGTCGCCCGCGAGGAGCCCCTTCGCCGCGAGCACCCCCGCGGCGACGGCAGCCCCGGAGGATCCGAGACCGCGGCCGTGCGGCACGCCGTTCTCGGCGACGATGCGCAGTCCGGGCACCGGTCGGCCCGCGTCCGCGAAGACATAGGCGATCGTCCGGACGATGAGGTTCGAGGCGTCGCGCGGAATCTCGGCCGCACCCGAACCGGTGACCTCGATGTCGAGTTCACCGGCCGGCAGCGCGGTGACCTGGAGCGTGTCGTAGATGCTGAGGGCCAGGCCGAGCGTGTCGAATCCCGGACCGAGGTTCGCGCTGGTCGCGGGGACCCGCACCTCGACGGTGCGCCCCTCGACGGATACCCCGTCGACCGGGGGCAGTGCTGTCGCCACCGTCACTCGCCTTCCACGCGGAGCACCGACACGACCCGTGCCACGACGGCACTGTCGGCGAGGGCGTCGACGGTGGCGCTGAGTGCCTGCTCGGTCGCACGGTGGGTTCCGATGATCAACCGTGCGGTCGGCTCGTCCTCGCCTTCGACGGTCTGCACGACGGTCGCGACGGAGACTCCTCCGTCGCTGAGGATGCCCGCGACCGTGGCGAGCACTCCGGGCGCATCCGAGACCTCGAGCGTGATCTGGTAGCGCGTGGTGACGTGTCCGATCGGGACGACCGGAAGATTCGCGCGGGTCGATTCGCCCACGCCGACGCCGCCGGCGATGTGGCGACGGGCCGCCGAGACCACGTCTCCGAGCACGGCGGACGCGGTCTGGACGCCACCGGCACCCGCACCGTAGAACATCAGGGATCCGGCGGCCTCCGCCTCGACGAACACGGCGTTGTTGGCACCGTGCACCGAAGCGAGGGGGTGGGAGTTCGGGACCAGCGCCGGGTACACGCGCACCGAGATCGACTCGGCACCGTTCGCCTCGATCCGCTCGCACACGGCGAGCAGCTTGATCACGAAGCCCGCTGCGCGCGCCTCCTCGATCATCGACGGGGTGATCGACGTGATCCCCTCGCGGTACACGGCATCGAGCGGCACCGCGGTGTGGAAGGCGAGGCTCGCGAGGATCGCGGCCTTCTGCGCGGCGTCATAGCCCTCGACATCGGCGGTCGGGTCGGCCTCGGCGTACCCGAGGCGCTGCGCGTCGGCGAGCACATCGGCGAAGTCCGCGCCCTCGCTGTCCATCCGATCGAGGATGTAGTTCGTGGTGCCGTTGACGATGCCCATGATGCGCACCACTCGGTCACCCGCCAGCGAGTCGCGCAGGGGGCGGATGATCGGGATCGCACCCGCGGCCGCGGCTTCGTAGTACACGGAGGCACCGACGCGGTCGGCCGCTTCGAACAGCTCGGGGCCGTGGGTCGCCAGCAGCGCCTTGTTGGCCGTGACCACGTCCGCACCGGCGCCGATCGCCTGCAGGATGGTGCTGCGGGCCGGCTCGATGCCGCCGATGAGTTCGATCACGATGTCCGCGCCGAGGACCAGCGATTCCGCATCGGTGGTGAAGAGCTCCGCGGGGAGATCGACGTCGCGGGGCGCGTTCACATCGCGCACTGCGATGCCGGCGAGTTCCAGTTCGGCACCCGCGCGGTCGGCCAGCTCGTCACCGTGGCGCAGCAGGAGCGCCGCGACCTGGGAGCCGACCGCTCCCGCACCCAGCAGTGCCACACGAAGTCGTCGGTAGTCAGTCATGGTTACTCCTTCGGAGGTGGGTCATTTGTCTCGATCGGCGGCCGGCGCCCCGTCGATGCCCATGTCACGGGCCAGCACATCGACGAGGGTCTCGCCACGGACGATGACCGTCGACCGGCCTTCGCGCACGGCGACGACCGGCGGACGCGGAACGTGGTTGTAGTTGCTGGCCAGCGACACGCAGTACGCGCCGGTCGCCGGTACCGCCAAGAGGTCTCCGGGCACGAGATCGTCGGGCAGATACTCGTGATCGACCACGATGTCGCCCGATTCGCAGTGCTTGCCCACGACCCGGCTGAGGCGGGGCTCGCCCGCACCGACGCGCGAAGCAAGGCGTGCAGAGAACTGCGCTCCGTACAGAGCGGGGCGCGCGTTGTCACTCATTCCGCCATCGACGCTGACGTAGCGGCGCACGGCACCCGACTCCACCGTCACGTCCTTGGTGGTGCCGACCTCGTAGATGGTGACGCCGGCGGTACCGACGATCGCGCGGCCCGGCTCGAACGACAGGGCAGGCATCGGGATTCCGCGCGCGGCACACCCCTCCGCCACCGCGTCGACGATCTCACCGGCGAGGTCCTCGATCGGCGTCGGGTCGTCCACGCGCGTGTAGGCGATGCCGAAGCCGCCGCCGAGGTTGAGCTGCGGCACCGGGCCGTCCTGGAGCAGGGTGGCATGCAGGTCGAGCACGCGCGACGCCGACTCGCGGAATCCTGCGACGCCGAAGATCTGTGAGCCGATGTGACAGTGCAGGCCCGCGAACACCAGCCCGGGAATCTCCCGGATCCGGGCGACGGCGTGCTCGGCGTCCGGCAGCGGGAAGCCGAACTTCTGATCCTCGTGGGCCGTGGCGAGGAAGTCGTGCGTCTCGGCGTGCACACCGCTGATCACACGCACCAGTACCCGTTGCGTGGCGCCGGTGCGGGCGGTGATGGCCGCGAGCCGCTCGATCTCGATCGCGCTGTCCACGATGATCGTGCCGACTCCGACCTCGACCGCACGCTCCAGCTCGGCCACCGACTTGTTGTTGCCGTGGAAACCGAGGGACGCCGGGGCGACACCGGCAGCGAGCGCGACCGCGAGCTCCCCTCCGGTGCAGACGTCGATGCGGAGCCCCTCGTCGACAACCCAGCGCGCCACGGTCGTGCACAGGAACGCCTTGCCTGCGTAGTAGACCTGCGCCGTCGTCCCGTGCTCGGCCGCTGCACGATCGAACGCGACACGGAACCGTCGGGCACGACCCCGCACCTCATCCTCGTCCAGGACCAGCAGCGGCGAGCCGTAGGTACGGGTGAGCGAGGGGGCGCTGACGCCGGCGATGAGGAGCGCGCCGTCGTCGTCGCGCACGGCGGACTCGGGCCAGACGCCGTCGGCGAGATCGTTCGCGTCGTCGGGGACGACGAGCCATTCCGGAGCGAGCGAATCGGCAGGGGGAAGCACTGATCACCAATCGTGGGAAGGATCTCGGGCGAGCGGGCGCACATCGAGGTTGTCCCGATTCTAGGGCACCGGCCCCGCCACCCTGGTCAGAGTGACGCTCGACGTCAAGCCCCCTGTGATGAGCAGTTCACGGCTCCTAGGGTGGGGACGTGGCGAACACCGAAACACCGACAGACTCCCCCGCGCGCCCCGGACTGGTCGCGCGCATCACGGGCCCGCTCATCGCGTGGGCTCTGGCACGGCGCCCGGTGCGCGCGGCATTGCTGTACAGCGAGCGACGCGGGCCGATGCTCGCCGACAGCGTCACCTACCGCGCGTTGTTCAGCGTCTTCGCCGGCGTACTGCTCGGCTTCTCGATCGCCGCGCTCTGGCTCGCGGGGAATCCGGCAGCGTTGCAGGCGATCATCGATGCCGTCGAGGCGGCCGTGCCGGGACTGATCGGAGAGGAAGGGGTGATCGATCCGGACGCCCTCCGGGCGCCCGCATCCTTCTCCATCGCCGGCATCATCTCCCTGATCGCCCTGGTGGGCGCCGCGCTGAGCGCCATCGGCTCGTTGCGCACGGCGGTGCGGGTCCTCGCCGGCACCCTGCAGGACGACATCCTGTGGATCTGGGTCATCCTGCGCAATCTCGCTCTCGCGCTCGGCATCGGTCTGGCGTTCGTCGTCTCGGCAGGACTCACGTTCGTCGGTCAGCTCGGCGTGACGTGGATCGCCGACATCCTGGGCCTCCCGTCCGATTCCCCTGCGGTGACGTGGGGCGTGCGTCTGCTCTCACTCCTGGTCGTGTTCGCTCTCGACACCGCACTCATCATCGGCGTCTTCCGCGTGCTCTCGGGAGTGCGCCCGGCCGCGCGCTCCCTGTGGCCCGGCGCGCTGCTCGGCGCCTTCGGCCTCCTGGTCCTGCAGGAGCTGTCCGGCCTGTTCGTGGGCGGCGCGACGAGCAACCCGCTCCTCGCCTCCTTCGCCACGCTGCTCGCGCTGCTCATCTGGTTGAACTTCTCCGCGCAGGTGATGCTGTTCGCCTGCGCGTACATCGTCACGGCCGAGGAAGAGGCCTCGGACCGCGTGCACGCACGTTATGCCGCGACCACCTTCCCTCAGCGGCGTCTGCAGCGGGCCGAGGTCGACGTGCGGATTGCGACGGCGGAGCTGCGGGCCGCGCAGGAGGCCGTAGCAGCGGACACGTCGTCCTAGCGTCACCGCGCCCCGCTACATCACCACGGCTCCGTTGTGACCATTCCGCCTATACTGGTCACAACGAGAGGAAGCCATGCACGCTCGACGACGGCGGATCGACCTTCCCCACGCCACGGTCTCCGCGCTGGAGTGGCGGCCGTCGACGGAGTCCGGGCCGCCCGTGCTGCTGTTGCACGGTGGAGGTGCCGACAGTGCCGCTCTCTCCTGGGGCGAGGTCGGCCCCGCCCTCGCCGACGCCGGACACCGCGTCTTCGCGCCTGATCATCCCGGCTTCGGACAGAGCCCGAGCGCCGCGTGGACCCTCACGCAGGAGAACCTCGTCCGCCACGTCGGCGAACTCGTCGACGCCCTCGAGCTGAGCGACTACGCGATCGCCGGACTCTCCCTCGGCGGCGGGATGACGATCGGGCATCTGTTCGACCGCCCCGCCGGGGCGCGCACCGCTGTCCTCCTCGGATGCTACGGAGTGATGCCCCGCCTCGCCGACGGCCCGCTCGGTCGGGTGACCCATCTGGCCTCCTTCCTCCTCCTGCGCTCGGGCCTGCTGGCTGCGATGACCCGCTCGTACGCGCGCAACGCCTCGGCGATGGAGCGCGGTCTGCGCGACCTGGTCCGCGATCCGCGTGCGCGCACACCGGAACTCGTGGACGCCGTGGCCGTCGAAGCGGCGAACGGAACAGGCTTGGCGACCTTCGGTCAGTGGCAGCGCGACCAAGTGCAGTGGAATCGGTTGCGCACGGTCTACACGGAACGGCTGCCGTCGATCCGCACCCCGACGCTGTTCGTGCACGGAACCCGGGACTCGGGCGTTCCGCTCGCACGCATCGAGAAGGCCTCTGAGCTGCTGCCGGATGCAGCCCTGCTCACGGTCCCCGAAGCCGGGCACTGGGTCCAGCGCGACCGGCCCGATCTCGTGATCCCCGCGATGATCGAACACCTGCGAAGGAGCGACGATGCCGCGACCGCGCGTCCCTGACCGGAGAGAACGCATCCTCGATGCCGCAGAAGAGCTCGTGCTCGCTCAGGGCTTCGACCATATGAGTGTCGCGTCCGTCGCCGCACGCGCAGGCATCGGCAAGGGCGCCGTGTATCTGGAGTTCGCCGGCAAACGCGATGTCCTCGATGCCCTGCTCCTGCGAGGGAACACGCGCATGGCCGATCGCGTCCGCCGCGAGTTAGGAGATCACCCTCGTCTCGGCGATGTCTGCCGGGCGACTGCGCGAGCGCTGCTGGATGATCCGCTGATGACTGCGGCCTTCCTGGATGACCGGGGCGTGCTCGGCTCCCACGTGATGGAGGTGACCGACGATCGCTACCGGACACGCCATCACCGAGTGGTCGAGTGGTTCCGGGAACTGCAGGATCGCCACCTCATCATCGCCGACGTCGATCCCCGCTCGCTCGCCCTGGCCCTGTCGAGCGCGACGATCGGGCTCCTCTCTGCGGCGCGTCTGCTCGGCCCGCTCGATCGGTCCCTGCTGGAGGACACGATCGACACCATCGGCCGGATGGCCGCGACCTTCGAAACGGAGCGATGATGCAACGGGAATCCTCCGCTCCGGCCCACGACGGCCCGATGCTGCTCCTCCACGGCGGGGGCGTGGCCGGATGGATGTGGGATCCGCTGCGTTCCCACCTCACCGCGGAGCATAACCTCCTCGTTCCGGATCTCCCGGGCCACGGCCGCAACGCCGCCGATCCGTATGTGTCGCACGCAGAGACCACCGCCGCACTCGCGCAACTCCTCGAGGAGGAAGGAGGTTCTGCGACGGTCGTCGGGTTCTCGCTCGGCGCGCAACTGGCCGTCCGACTCGCCGCGGAACGGCCCGACCTCGTGGACCGCGTGGTCGTCATCAGCGCGCAGGCCACGCCGATGCGAGGCACCGCCGCGACGCTCGCGATGCTCGGCGCCCTGTCGTGGCTCGCGCGGCAGAGGTGGTTCGCGAAGCTGCAGGCGCGTCAGCTGTACATCCCCGATGAACTCCTCCCCGAGTACATCCGGACCTCCGCAGGCATATCCCGAGAGACCCTCCTGCGCTCCGTCGAAGAGAATCTCCGGTTCGTTCCCCCCACGGCGTGGGGAGCCTTTCCCGGCGACGCGGTGATCCTGGTCGGCGCCGCGGAGAAAGCACTCATGAAACGCTCTGCCGCCGCACTCGACGCGGCCCTCCCACAGAGCACGCTCCAGGTCGTGGACGGATGCGGCCACGGCATACCGCTGCAACGTCCGGCCTGGCTGGCACAGCGGATCGAGGACTGGCTCGCCGACACCGCTGAACGCCCCTAGCGACGCTCCCTCAGCTCGGGCAGACGCCCTTGTCCTGCAACGACGTGTCCGTGACGATCGCTCCGTCGACGTCGACGTCGATCACCGCCGCGCCATCGACGATCTCGAGCCCGGTGAGGGTGAGTCCGGCGGGGAGTTGATCGGCGATGCACACCCGCTGCGGTTTCGTGACCTCCTGACCGAGCGAGCCGAGCGTCGAACCGACCTGATCGAGGTCGATGTCGAGCCCGCCGATGCTGGCGGCCACGGGTGTGAGTTCGAGGTCGCCGTCGACGACTCCGGGGGTGACGGTCAAGGAGAGCGGCACGGACGCGCCGAACACGGTGATCGATCCGCTCACGGTGGCGTTCGGAGCCTCGAGCTCGACGGATTCGATGGGAAGGTCTGTGCCGGCGAGCAGGGAGGTGAACTGCCCCTGATCGACGCGGATCGTCCCGGAGGCGCCGCCGAGCTCACCGCCGCGCAGCGGGACGTCGGTCGCCATGACCTCCGCCGCACCCGTGATGCCTTCGAGGGTGACCGAATCGGTCGACAGACGCAGGGACTCCAGGTTTCCGCCGATGAGTTGCGGAAGCACCAGGCCCTGCGTCTCGACATCGAGCTGCTGATCGGCGGGCAGATCGAGCTGCTCCACGACGATCGACCGCACGATGCCCGGCAGCACGGCGCGCGCCACGAACTCGGCGGCGACGACGAGCGCTGCCAGAACGATCACCACGACCAGCAGCACCCAGGGCCAGCGACGTCTCCGGGTCGCGCCCTCGGGTGACTGCTCAGGCGAAGAACCGGGGATCACGAGCGTCGGATGCTCAGCACCGGCCTCCGGATACGGGAGGGTGTGGTTGTCGTCGCTCATGACGCGACCATCACATGCGCTCGGGGGCGCTGACCCCGAGGAGGTCGAGGCCGTTGCGGAACACCTGACCGGCGGCATCGTTCAGCCACAGGCGGGTGCGGTGGACCGTCTCGATCGGGTCATCGCCCTGAGGGATGACGCGGCAGTTGTCGTACCAGCGGTGGTACAGCCCCGCGAGCTCCTCGAGGTACCGCGCGACACGGTGGGGCTCACGCACCTGGGCGGCGAACGCGACGATGCGCGGGAACTCCTGCAGAGCCCCGAGAAGGGCGGCCTCGGATTCGTGCGTGAGGGTCTCCGGGGCGAACTCGGAGCGGTCGACGCCGGAGTCGGCGGCGTTTCGGGCGACGTTGTGCGTCCGGGCGTGGGCATACTGCACGTAGAACACCGGGTTGTCGTTGGTGCGCTTCTGCAGCAGCTCGGGATCGAGATCGAGCGGGGAGTCCGCAGGCGAGCGCTCCAAGGAGTAACGGAGCGCGTCGGTGCCGAGCCAGTCGAGCAGGTCGTCCATCTCGATGATGTTGCCGGCGCGCTTGCTGAGGCGGGCACCGTTGATCGACACCATCTGTCCGATCAGCACCTCGACGTTCTTCTCCGGATCCTCACCCGCCGCACCCGCGATGGCCTTGAGCCTGTGCACGTAGCCGTGGTGGTCGGCGCCGAGCAGGTAGATCTTGTTCTGGAACCCGCGGTCTCCCTTGTTCAGGTAGTACGCGGCATCGGCGGCGAAGTAGGTGTACTCGCCGTTCGAACGGCGGATGACACGGTCCTTGTCGTCGCCGAAGTCGGTGGTGCGCACCCAGACCGCACCGTCCTCGTCGAAGACGTGGCCCTGCTCGCGCAGACGGTCGACGGCCTGATCGATCAGGCTCGACCCCGACGCGTCCTTCGCGTGCAGCGTGCGCTCGGAGAACCACACGTCGAAGGGCACGTTGAAGCGGCCGAGGGAGGACCGGATCTCGGCGAGCTGGAATTCATAGGCGAGCTCGAGCGCCACCTCCGACTGCTCGTCGTCGGGCAGCTGGAGCAGATCCGGGCGCGATTCGAGAACACGACCGGCGAGCGTCGTGATGTACTCCCCCGGATAGCCGCCCTCGGGGGTGGGCTCGCCCTTCGCCGCAGCGAGAACCGAAAGGGCGAAGCGCTCCATCTGCGCGCCGGCATCGTTGATGTAGTACTCCCGGACGGCGTTCGCGCCGCTCGCGAGGAGGAGGCGGACGATCGAGTCGCCGAGAGCGGCCCACCGCGTGTGTGCGATGTGCAACGGCCCCGTCGGGTTCGCAGAGACGAACTCCACGTTGACGCTGACGCCTTCCTGCGACGTGTTCGTGCCGTAGGCGGAGCCCGCGTCGACGATGACCTTCGCCAGGGCGCCGGCGGCGGCCGCATCGAGCCGGATGTTGATGAAGCCCGGACCGGCGACCTCGGCGCTCGCGATCCCCTCGACCCCACCGAGACCGTCGGCGATCTGCTGGGCGAGCTCCCGCGGGTTCGTGCCGAAGGGCTTGGCGAGGCGCATGGCGATGTTCGTCGCCCAGTCGCCGTGGTCGCGGTTGCGCGGACGCTCCAGCACGATGTCGGCGGCGGTGAGTTCCAGAGGCTCACCGGGACGTCGTTCCTCGGCGAGGGGTGCGAGGACGGCAAGGACGGCGGCGGCGAGCGATTCGGGGTTCATAGCCTTCTCAGTTTACGGGGCGCCACGTCGGCATCCGACGGCACGGGACGTGCGGAATTCGCAATCCGCTCACGGTGATCTACTCTCGTCCCATGAAGGCCACCGTCCCGCGCCGTCGACTGCACCGCGCAGGAGTGGCCATCGCCCTCCTCCTCGCCGTGACTGCGGGTGTTCTCGGAGTATGGCGACCGTGGATCCCCCTTCCCGCGGCGGCACCGATGGGCGCCGCGATCGAGGGTGCAGACGCCGCGTCCGAGGCGCTCGCCCCTGCTCCGCTCACCCTGCCCGAGCACCCGACCGTTCTGGTCTTCGGCGACTCCTGGACCTACGGCTCTGCGGCGACGGTACCGGCGCTCGGCTACGCCTACGTCCTCGCGAGCCTGATCGACGGCCAGACGATCGTCAACGGCGTCCGAGGGAGCGGATATCTCAAGCCGGGTCTCGACGGCCCGACCTTCGGCGAGCGCATCGCCGCACTCGACCCCGCCCTCTCCCCCGACCTCGTGATCATGCAGGGATCCATCAACGACCGGAAGCAGGGCGTCGCAGGCTACCGCGAGGCCGTCGCCGCAGCCTGGGACGCGATGGCTGCGAAGTATCCGGAGGCGGCGATCGTCGTGCTCGGCCCGGCACCGCACGAGCTCCCCGTGGGCACGACGACCGCTCGCATCGACACGGATCTGGGTGAGCTCGCCGCGGCACGGGGCTGGTGGTACATCTCCCCCATCGCCCAGGGCTGGATCACCGCACAGAACTATCTCGATGTGATCGACGTCGATCTGGGACGCAAGCACCCTTCGACCGAAGGACACCGCTACCTGGCCGAAAAGGTCGCCGCCGCCCTCGACGAGATGCGCGCCGCGCCGGTCACCGAGGCGGGCGGGTCGGAGACGACCCCCGACGAGTGATATTGTCGATCGGTACGCCTCCGTAGCTCAGTGGATAGAGCGCCGGTTTCCGGTACCGTAGGTCGCAGGTTCGACTCCTGTCGGGGGCACAACACCATCAGAAGGCCGCTCTTCGGAGCGGCCTTCCGTGTTCCAGCCACCCCGATATGAGATTCGCGAGGTTCGGGCGCGACCAGGAGCCGACGATGGCAGCGTCTCCGGCGTGGTCATTCCGTCACGCGCCGCGCGGTGTACCCGGCAGCTTGGTCTCCGTCGAGCAGGATGACATCGCCGTTCGACAGCCGCGAGCACGGCTGCTCCGTCACCGTCTCGATGCCGAGCCGCAAGAGCGTGCCGTGCGCCACGACCACGGTGTTCACTCCCTCCCGAAGGAGCTCTCTCAGGGCACCGGCAGCGCGGTCGGCAGTGGCCGCGACGGATTCGGCACCCGGATACTCCTGGTCCGGCCACCGCTCCCAGACCTCGGCGATCGGCAGACCGTCGGCCTCACCGTAGTGCCGCTCGACGAGGTCCTCATGCACGCGGTAGTCCGCACGGGGGATGTGACCACGGATGATCTCGGCCGACTGCGCCGCACGTCGCAGCGGAGACGTGACGATCTGCGACCAGACTGCCCTCGCCAGCAGACGACCCGCAGCATCGGCCTGGGCCTCACCGACCCGATCGAGGGCGATGTCGGACTGCCCCTGCATTCTGCGTTCGTGATTCCACGCGGTCCGTCCGTGCCTGACCAGCGCGAGCGTCATGCCGACATCACCGCCTCGCGCGCGGCAGCGTGTCCCCCGGCCTGTGGATAGACCACCGCCTCTTCGATGTGGACGGAGACGGCATCCCCGACCAGATGACGGCTTCCGCTCGTCCGCGCACGGAGATGTGTGCCCTGCCAGTCCACGACGACGTCGCTGCCGTCGGGGGCGAAGAGCGAGGAGCGGATGACGGCATCGCCGCCCGGTGTGAGGGTGATGGAGCCGGGAAGGACCGCAGCGGTAGCCCGCGCAACGCTCGCCCGTCCGGGGCAGGGGACGCTCAGCGGATGATCGGCGGCAGAGAAGACGCCGTCGACGACATGTCCCTCCACGAGCGTGGCGTCGGAGAGGAACTTCGCGACGAACGGGCTGTCCGGGCGAGCGAGCAGGTTCGTCGGGGTGTCGACCTGTTGGATGCGTCCCCCGTCGAGCACGGCGACGCGGTCGGCGAGCGCGAGAGCCTCCGAACGGTCGTGGGTCACATGGACGACGGTCAACCCCATCTCCCGCGTGAGGGTGCGCAGCTCGAGACGAAGCCGATCACGGAGCGGTTCGTCGAGGGCGGAGAGCGCTTCGTCCAGGAGAAGCACGCGGGGGCGAGCGACCAGAGCACGGGCCAGGGCGACACGCTGTCTCTGGCCACCGGACAGAGTTGCAGGGTCACGGCGCTCGTAGCCCGCGAGTCCCACGAGGTCCAATGCCTCGCCGACGCGGGTCCGTCGTTCGGCGCGCGGGACCTTGGCGCGCCGCAACGGATACTCGACGTTGCGACCGACGTCCCAGTGCGGCCAGACGGCGTGCTGCTGGAACACCATCCCGAGCCGCCGCTGCTCCGGTGGCACGGCGACGCCCGGGCCGGCGATGACGCGGTCGTCGATCAGGACCCGACCGGCCGTGGGCGTCAAGAACCCTGCGATACTGCGCAGCAGCGTCGTCTTCCCGGATCCGGACGGGCCGACGAGGGCGAGGAACTCCCCGTCTGCGATCTGCAGGTCGATGTCGGCGAGTCCGACGGCACCGGAGCGGTATCGCAGAGAGACGTGATCGAGCGTGACGGAGGCCATGGGCGTCCTTTCTGTTACTTCGTCTTCGGGATCGCAAGCCCGATGACGGCGAGTCCGAGCACGGCCACGATGAGCGACCATGCGGCGGCGGTGCTGAACGCGCCCGCCTGTTGAAAGCTGAAGATCGCGACCCCGAGGGTCTGCGACCCGGGAGAGAGGAGAAGCACCGAGAGTGTGAGCTCACGCACAGCGGTCACGGCAACGATCACGGCGCCGGAGAGAGCGGCGGGCGCCGCCATGCGGCAGGAGATGTCGATCAGGGCGCGCACCCGTGTCGCACCGCCGATCCGCGCCGCCTCTTCCGCACTGGTCGGTGTCGATGCGAGCGGAGCCGCGACAGCCTGCACCACGAGCGCTGTGAACGAGGTGACGTATGCCGCGAGGATCAGCCACGGTGTGTTGAACAGCCCCAGCGCAGGTGCGAGCACGAGCCAGGCCACGGCGATGACGATGCCGGGCACTGCCTGCGGCACCATCGCGACGGCCCCGAGCGCCCGGGTGGCACGACTCGGAACCCGCGACACGAGCAATCCGATGGCCAGACCCACGACGCCGCAGATCACCGCCGCCAGGACAGCGAGCATCACCGAGTTCGTCGCCCCCTCCAGCGCGTTCCTCGTGGTGAGTGCACGGATGAGGTGGTCCAGTGTGAGGTTGTCCCAGGTGAGGGGCACGCCGGGCGCGCGCAGCAACGTCTGCGTCAGCAGGGCGATGAGGGGCAGGACCGTGATGGTCAGCACCACGAGCCACATCGCCACTCCGAGCCCGGCCCGAGCGCGACCGAGCGAGACGCGTTCGATGACGGCGCTCGAGGAATCCAGTTCCCATCCGCGTCGTCCGATCATGGCATCGGCGACCAGCGCGAGGACCGCCAGCACCAGCAGGACGATGCCTATCGTCGCGACCACGGCCAGCGGGTCATCGACCGTGCCCGACTGCAGGTAGCGGTAGACGAGGGTCGCAAGGGTCGTGAAGCGCTCGGGCAACCCGATGATCGACGGGATGCCGAAGTCGGCGAGGTTCCCGACCGCGATCAGCACGAACGACGACAGGAGTGCCGGCCTCAGCAGCGGGATCGTGACGGAGGTGAGAGCGCCCACCGGCCCGGCGCCTCCGACCCGCGCGGCCTGTTCGAGATCGGTGGGGATGCGGCGCAATGCCGCAGAGACGATGAGCATGGCGATCGGGTAGCTGTGGATCGTGAGCAGCACGATGACGCCGTCCGCACCGTAGATCGACCAGAGCGGCCCGCCGAACATGTCGCGCCACCACAGGTTCAGCGGGCTGGTGGGGCCGGCAACACCGAGCCAGGCGATGGCGCCGACGAACGGAGGCATGAGCAACGGGCTCAGCGCGAGGAGACGAAGGGCTGAGCGCCCCGGCAGATCGGTGCGTTCCAGGAGCACCGCGAAGGCGGTGCCGACGACGACCGCCAGCACCGCAGAGACCCCGGCGGAGAGCAGGCTGTTCGCACCGGCTTCCAGGACGTCGCCCTGAAGAAGGACCTGTGCCTGCTGTCCTCCGCCTGCCAGCACCAGGATCGCGCCGATGGGGAGCAGGATGAACGCTCCGCAGGCCGCCCACAGGGCGACCGTGAGGAGACTGACCCCGTCGAACCTTCGGGACCCGTCAGCGCGGGTCCGGCGCGATGCCGGACCCGCGACAGGAGTGGAGATGTCGGCCATCTAGAGGAACAGCGAGCGGAAGGTCTCGACCGCGGCGTCCTGCGTGCTGCGGATCGTCTCGAGGTCCGGGGAGAGGATCTCGATGTCGTCCATCGACGGTGCACCGTCCGGCGTGCCGACGTCGGAGCGCACCGGCAGGTACGACTGCTCGACTGCGAGCTCCTGGCCGGCGGCACTCACCAGGAAGTCGACGAACGCCTTCGACGCTGCCTCCGCGTCGGTGTCCGCGAAGATCCCGACGGGCTGGGACACGTACGGCACACCCTCGCTCGGGTAGGACACGGCGATCGGCGACCCCTGTGCGGCGAGCTCGCGGACCAGGTAGTCGACGACGATGCCGACGGGCTGCGCGCCGGTGGCGACGGCCTGAGACACCGGACCGTTGCTGTCGGCGATGACCGGGCGGTTCTCGGCCAGAGCCGTCATCCACTTCTCCCCCAGCTGGTCGTCGTCCAGCCACACGGCGGCGTTGTAGGCCGCGGCTCCGGACACATCGGGATTCGGCATCACGATCTTGTCGGCGTACTCGGCGTCGGTGAGGTCCTTCCACGACTCGGGGGCCTCGGTGACGATGCCGGTGTTGTAGGCGATGACGGTGGGGATGATCCTCGTGCCGGTGTAGAAGCTCTCGGGATCGACGACATCGGGATTCAGTGCATCCACGTCAGCCGGTGTGTACTTCAGCAGGAGGTCGTCCGCCGCGTACCCCTCGAACGTGCCGGCATCGGCGGCGAGGAACACATCGGCCTGGATGCCGCCCGACGCCTGCTCTGTTGCGACACGAGTGGTCAGGTCGCCGGTGCCGGCGCGGAAGACCTCGACGGTGATCTCGGGGTGGATCTCATTGAAGGCGGCGACGAGCTCGTCGGCCTTCTCCTGGGGTTCGGAGGTGTAGAGCGTGATGGTGGTCGGCTCCAGGGCCGCGGCGGACTCCTCGGATGTCGCGGTGGATGCCGGCGTCGGGGCGCAGCCGGCGAGGGCGAAGGCGGCGACGCCGAACAGGGCGACGGGAGCGGTCTTGCGAAGGAATGACATGGTGTCCAATCAGGGTTCAGGTGGAGATGACGGAGGAGAAGATCGGCGCGGGCGAATCGAGCCCGACGTTGGTGACGGCGACCCCGCGCGGCAGGAGGTGCACGAGAGAGAACATCGCGAGGTCGTGTCCGCTCACGCGGTTCGGACCGGCATCCATCACCTGGTGATAGGCCAGCGAGGGACCGACGAAGACGGGGATGCCGCGCAGGGTCGCGGACAGCGGGTGATGGAAGTGCCCGGCGAGAACCGCCCGCACGTCGGAGCCGGTCATGTCGTCGAGGAAGTCGTCCCCGTCCCGCAGGCCCGCCTTCGCCAGCGTCGGCAACGGAGAACCCAGTGGCGCGTGATGAAGCGCCACGACCGTGCCGCTGCCGTGCGGCGTGCGCAACACGTCTCGGAGCCACGCACGCTGGTCGATACCGAGCTCACCGCGAGACGAATCCAGGATGACGAAGCGGAGCTCGTCGATGAGGTACACCCGGTGGTGGGTCCGCTCATGGCCGCGCAGCACACGCGCGGCATCGGGCTCGTCGTGATTGCCGAGTGCCGTGAGCACCGGTACGCCCGCAGTCTCCGAGAGCTCGTCGAATGCGTCGCGCAGCGCCGGGTAGGCGGCGGCGTTCCCCCGCTGCACCAGGTCACCGGTGACGACGATTGCCTCCGGCGTGATGCGGGCGTCTCGCAGATAGGCACCGACGGCGCGCAACCGAGCGAATCCGTCGACGGTGTCGTAGAGAAGACCGCTGCTCGTGGCGTGGACATCGCTGAGGTGCAGCACCGTGAGCCGCCCGGTCTCGCGACTCATGCGGAGGCCCCTTCCTTGCGACGCAGCGCTGCGAGGCGGTCCGGGGCGAGACCGTGTTCGCGGAGATACGCCTCGGCCCCACCCTGTTCTCGGATGACGGCCAACGCGTGGGCGATGGCCTCCGGCGGGCTCTCCAGGTGCAGTCGCAGAACCTCGGCTCGCTCCCGGGCGTCGACGGAAACCGCGATGCGCTCGGCATGCTCCTCCCGCACCGGACGAACCTCCGGACCGGATCGCACGTAGTCCGCGATCACATCCTCTTCGCTGACCCCCGCAGCGAGTCGTGCCAGCGCGACGACGAGCCCGGTACGGTCTTTCCCTGCCGTGCAGTGCACGAGGGCCGCTCCCTCGGCATCCGCGATCGCTCCGACCGCCGCGGTCAGCGCACGCCCCCTGGTTCGGAGCAACCCCTCGTAGATCGCTTCGAGGGAGCCGGTGGCTGGCGGCTCAGCCCCGTAGACGGGGACCGACGCGACACGGATGCGGTGGGAGACGGCTCCGGTCTCCGCAGGCTCGCGCAGGTCGACGATGACGCTCACCCGCAGCGCGCTCAGAGCTAACTCTCCCGCATCGCTCAGCGACTCCGGCGCACCGGAGCGGAGTAGCCAGGGCGAACCCGTCGCGTTCGCCCGGACGTTGAACAGACCGTCCACCTCAATCGCCCGCATGAGCCCACCCCGCCGTTACATGTATTTCGAACCACACGAAACGCCATTACAGTCGGGGCGCCCCACCGTCTGCTGGCCCGGCGATGACGCACTGCTGACCAGGAGGTGAACGGTCGGGTTCGCTACTCCTCGGTGATCGCTTCCGCGACGACGTGACGCATACCCGCTGCATCCGACGGAGTCACATCGGACGCGAGAGCCGAGTGCAGCGCGTGAAGCACCACGGTGTGCCCGATTCGGGCGAGAAACGGGTCGACATCGTGCGTCACGGCTGCCGGCCCTGTCGCGATGACGATGTCGGCAGTGCGTCCGATCGGCGAGCGAGCGAAGCTGGTGACGACCGCGACGCGTGCTCCGCGGTCCGCAGCGGCCGCGCACGCACGGAGCGTCTGCACGTTCGCACCGGAATAGCTCAGCCCGAAGCACAGATCGTCTTCACCCAGGGTGTTGACGGCGAACTGCTGCGCGAGCGGATCGACGGGCGCCTCCACCGGGCGCCCCAGGATGCTGAGCCGCATCGCGAAGTCCTGCAGCGGTGGTCCGGAGAACCCGTTGCTGACGAGCACCACGCGGCGCGCATGACGCAACGCCATCGCGGCCTCGCGGAGGAGCGCCGGGTTCACGCACTCCTGAGCCAGACGTACGGCCTCGACCGCATCGTCGAAGGTGTCGGAGCCGGCTTCCTCTTCGCGGGGCCGCAAGGGGGTCGAGCGGGCGAGTTCGAGCCGGAGATGCTGGAACCCGCGGAAACCCAGGCTCTGGCAGGCGCGGATCACCGTCGCCGTCGACGTTCCCGCCGCCTCCGCGAGTTCCGCCGTCGACCACACGACGACCTCGGTCGGACGCTCGATTATCAGCGCTGCCACCCGTGACTCACTGGGGCCGAGCAGGGACGACGAAGCGCGTACCCGAGCGAGCACGCTCAGATCAGGGCGCGAGATGACCATGGCTTCCTCACCGGCGCGCGTCGGACTGCGCCTGCATGGAATGTAGCGCCTGATTTCGAACAGGAAGCAAACGAGGTCGGGACCTTCCACCTCGATCACGAACGCACCCCCGTGTGCTGCTGGCACCGCGCAGCGATTCGCGGGAAGCTGAGGCATGAGGTTTCTCCCCCTGCTGTGGCGCTATCCGGCCATCACGATCACCGTCCTCGTGTTCGTCGGCGTGCTGGTCCTCCACGCGAGCGGAACGGCCGACCTCGGCCGATGGATCGCGACGGGCTACGTGGCGGTGTTCGTCGCCTGGACCCTGGTCGGGATGGTGCGCGACGTGCTCCGCGGTCACGTCGGGCTCGACATCCTGGCGGTGGTCGCGATGGTCGCCACGCTCGCGGTCGGCGAGTACATCGCCTCCCTCATCATCGTGCTGATGCTCTCGGGAGGAGAGGCTCTCGAGGACTTCGCCGGACGCCGCGCGAAACGCGACCTGTCCGCGCTGCTGGATCGCTCCCCGCGCATCGCCCACGTGCTCGTGCATCCGGAGACCACGGAATCGGATGATGTCCGGGATGTTCCCGTGGATCAGGTCTCCGTCGACGACGTCCTCCTGGTGCGACCGTCCGAGATCGTCCCGGTCGACGGCACCCTCCTGACCGCGACGGGAACCTTCGATGAGTCCTCGCTGACCGGCGAGAGCATGCCTGTGACCCGCGAGGCTGGCGGAGAGGTGCTCTCCGGGGCGATCAACGGAACCCGCGCTGTGCGCATTCAAGCCGTTCGCACGAGTGCGGACAGCCAATACCAGCAGATCGTGGCACTCGTGCACGAAGCGGAGGCGTCCCATGCTCCGGTCGTGCGACTGGCCGACCGCTTCGCGATCCCGTTCACGGCGGTGTCGCTCGTGCTCGCGGGCGCCGCGTGGGCGATCTCCGGCGAATCGGCACGGTTCGCCGAGGTGCTCGTGCTCGCCACGCCGTGCCCCCTCCTGATCGCGGCTCCCGTCGCCTTCCTCGGCGGACTGTCGCGCGCAGCGAAGGCCGGAGTCATCATGAAGGGCGGCGCCGTCCTCGAACAGATCGCGCGCGTGCGGTCGGCCGCTTTCGACAAGACGGGCACGCTCACGCAGGGCAGACCGGAGCTCGTCGACGTGCGCCCGACGAACGGCTTCGATGCGGACGAACTCCTGCAGCTCGCCGCCTCGGCGGAGCAGTACTCGACGCATGTCCTCGCCGAGGGCATCCGACGGGCGGCCGAGCAGCGCGGTCTCCCCCTCCATTCCGCCGAGGAAGCGCGCGAGGAGGCGACGAACGGTGTGGTCGCCCGCATCGGCGGGCGGGTGGTGGTGGTCGGCAAACCGGCCTACGTCTCCTCCCACGCGCCCGATACGGTGCGCGCGACGCTCGACGTGAGCCAGGCCGCCGCGTATGTGTGCGTCGACGGTCGCTTCGCCGGCGTCCTCGTGCTCGCCGACCATCCGCGACCGGAGGCGGGATCGGTCGTCTCCTGGCTGCGCGGGAACAGCGTCGAACGGATCGTGATGCTCACCGGGGACGTGGGTCCGACGGCGGAATCCGTCGCCCATCAGGTGGGGATATCCGAGGTCCACGCGGAGCTGCTTCCTCCGGAGAAGGTGCGTCTGGCCGCCGAACTCCACCCGCGGCCGGTGATGATGGTCGGCGACGGGGTCAACGACGCGCCCGTGCTCGCCGCCGCCGACATCGGCATCGCCATGGGAGCGAAAGGAGCGACGGCCGCCGGCGACGCCGCCGATGTCGTGATCCTCGTCGATTCCCTGGCGAAGGTCGTGGACGCGCTCTCCATCGGCCGCCACACCCTGCGCGTCGCGCTCACGGCGATCTGGATCGGTATCGGGCTGAGCGTCGGGCTCATGGTCGTCGCGATGACGGGCGTGATTCCGGCGGTGGCCGGGGCTCTCGTCCAGGAACTCGTCGACCTCGCGACCATCCTGTACGCGCTCCGCGCGCTCAGCGGTCCGACCTCATCCCTTCCGCCCACGACGGTGCGGCCGCTACGCGAGGGCGCACGCGAGTCCTCCGGGTGAACTTCTGACGAAAACGCTCGCGTGCGGGGACAACGTGGATAGTCTGGCGTCATCGTGGGAGCCGCCGTCGCCGATGACGCAGCTCACGGCCGAGAGGACCATCGCATGACATCACCGATCCCCGGACGCCTCGCCGACGTCGAGATCGACATCGACATCCCCGCGCGCTCGTCCCTTCCGCTGGTCTTCGACGAGCTGGACTACCAGCTGGCATGCCAGACCTACCTCTGGGCTCTACCCCTGGTCTCGTATGCGCAGTGGAAGACGCAGCACTACGACGTCTTCGGCGCGACGAGCAGCGATCTCGTGCGCTACCTGAGCTACCGGGACCGTCTCGGGCTGATCACCGCCAACGCGACGACCCCCTATATCCTCAACTTCTTCGACCTCGCAGAGACAGGGACCCTCGTCATCGAACTTCCCGCCGGCCCGACGGCCGGGGGCGTCTCCGATTTCTGGCAGCGCGAGGTCGGAGCAATGGGCGAGATGGGCCCGGACCGGGGCGAGGGCGGGAAGTACGTCATCCTCGCACCCGCTGTCGCCGAGCCGGACGACCTCGATGCGGGATACCGCGTCCTCCACTCCTCCGGCGTGAACATCATGTTCGGGTTCCGCACCCTCGATCCCGATCCGGCGCGAGCCGATGCACTCGTGAACGCGGTGCGCATCTATCCGTACGCCGACCGTGCGAACCCCGCGCCGACGCGGATCGTATCCCCCGACGGCCGCGCCTGGACCGGCGACCAGCCCCGCGGCCTCGAGTACTGGAAGCGCCTCCACGCGATCTACCAGAGCGAGGTCGTCGACGAGCGGGACCGTTTCTACCTCGCCATGCTCAAGCAGTTGGGAATCGAGAAGGGAAAGCCGTTCGCGCCCGACGAACGGCTCACGCGCATCCTCGAGCAGGGCGCGGCGACCGGGGAGCTCATGGCGCAAGCGAACACCTTCGCGAAGCGCTTCGACGACGTCAGGTACTGGCCGGACCGGGCGTGGGAACTGGCCATCGTGCTCGACAACCCCGCGCAGCGCGGCGACGGATACGACGAGCTGTTCGAGCGGGCGTCCTGGTTCTACGAGGCCGTGTCCTTCTCTCAGGCGATGAAGAGCACCACGCCGGGGGTCGGTCAGGCGTACCTCGGTTCCTACGTCGACGGCGCGGGCGAGTGGCTCGATGGAGGCCGCGACTACACACTGCATGTCCCCGCGGATGTTCCTGCCAAGCTCTTCTGGTCGGCCACCGTGTACGACGTCACGACGCGCTGTCTGATCGACAACCCTCAGCAGCGTGGTGACCGTGGTTCCCGGGACACCGACCTCACGCTCAACGACGACGGGTCGGTCGACCTGTACTTCGGTCCGGAGGAGCCCGCGGAGGGACCGACGAACTGGGTGCAGACCGTTCCCGGGCGGCATTGGTTCTCGTACTTCCGCTTCTACGGCCCCACCGAGCCGTACTTCGACCGGAGCTGGAAGCTCGGCGACATCACACCGCGCTGACACGGGACGAGCAGCCGCCCGCGCCCGCTGCACCGCCGAGTCTCACCCGAGAGGGGTGACCGGCGGCCTCTCCACGCTTTCGTGGGATGCCAGCATGGAGCCGTCGAACCGCCGATCGATCGAGACGTGAGGATCCGAGATGACCGAGAACGCCGCCCTGCCGTCGTGGCGCGACACCCGCACACGGCGCGAGATCGAGGAGTTCGTCGCCTCCGTCACCGACGGCCCGGGGGCGGTGCCGGTCGAGGAACGGGTCGCCGTGTTCGACAACGACGGCACCCTGTGGTCCGAGAAGCCGATGATCACACAACTGCACTACGTGGTGGAACAGTGGCGCGCCGCCGCGGAGTGCGATCCCGCGCTGGCCGAGAAGCAGCCGTACCTGGCTGCGGTGAGCGGCGACTTCGGTTGGCTGGGCACGGCGATCGACAAGCACTACGGCGGAGACGACTCCGACCTGAAGGTCATCATCCAGGCTCTCGTCGGCCTCACCGATGGGATGAGCGTCGAGGACTATGCCCGCTCGGTCGCCGAGTTCTACGAGGTCGCGCAGCATCCGACGCTCAAGCGTCCCTACGCCGAGACGGTCTATCAGCCGATGGTCGAACTGCTCCGCTACCTCGAGCTGCACGGCTTCACGTGCTACATCGTGTCGGGGGGTGAGCGCGATTTCATGCGCCCGATGACCCAGGCGAACTACGGCATCCCGCCGGAACGCGTCGTCGGGTCGGCGTTCGGCCTCGCCTGGGACGACACGGACGCGACCGTTCGTTACTCGCCGTCCCTGGCCTTCTTCGACGACGGCCCGGAGAAGCCCATCCGGATCTGGACCCGTATCGGTCGACGACCCCTGTTCGTCGGCGGCAACTCCAACGGCGACGCCGCGATGATGGACTTCGCGCGCCGCGGACCACGGCCCGGATTCGCGCTCCTGGTCCACCACGACGACCCGGAACGCGGCGACACGCCCTACGACGCCGGTGCCGAGAAGGTGCTCGCAGACGCTGCGGACAAGGGCTACACCGTGGTCAGCGTGAAGGACGACTGGGAGACCGTGTTCCCCTCGTCGACGCGCGACCCGCAGGCATCCTGAGCCTGCGGGCCGAACGCTCGGTGGGGTTGTTCAGGGGGTCGTCGAGACGGTCGCTTCCGGTGCGGCCGCTTCCTCGTCGATGCCCTCTTCCCCGAGAACGTCCGTCGCGGTGGAGGGACGGCGCACGAGCTCGACCAGGATGAGGAAGACCACGAGACCGACCGATACTCCGACCACCGAACCGAACGAGACCGGTCGCGTCATGATGAGGATGAGCAGCGCGAGGGCCATGCCGGCGATGACGATCGGCCCGTGGAATCGGTCGATCGCAAGGCCGAAGCGTCCCGTGGACACGCCTCGCCGTTCCCAGGTGTTCCGTACCGCAGCGAACCCGCTCGCCGATGCGCCCCGAAGCGCGACGGCACTGCGGCTCGACCCGGCGATCCAGGCCCACACGGCTACCAGGACGCCGACCAAGGCCAGCGCAGCGATCGTCGAACTGAGCAAGGACGTCACCTGATCGAAGAGGGACTCGGCCGCGGCAGCCGTCATGATCGACGGACTGACCGCCCCGATGAAGAACACTCGGCCGATCCCCATCCCTGCGGACAGGAGCAGGAACGCCACGGCGAGCGCCGCGCTGGTCCAGAACAACGCGCGCGGGCGGTTCCGAGCGATCAGGATCCCCCCGACCACCAGGCCGAGCACGACCCACGGCAGCCAGAAGCCCGCGGCGACCGCGATCTGGTAGACCGTCCGCACCAGCACCAGAGCATCGGCCTGCGCGATGGGGATCGAGCGATCGATCTGCGGGATCAGGTCCGCGAATCCGACGCCGCGTTCCGTCAGCACCGCCTTGACGCGCTCGACCACGAGACCGAGATCGATCGACAGCACGCCGTCGTCTGCGAGCTGAAGCGCGGTGTCCGGACTGTTCTGCATGATCGCTACAGCACGCTCATGGCTGAAACGCAGCGACTGCGCCCAGATGTCGGCGAACTGGTCGGAGGCGACCACGTCATGGATCACGTTGTCGACGAGGGAGGTGAGCCCGCTGGCCGCCGGCGCCTCCAGGAGGCTGAGGGCGGAGGACGCGCGAGGGGGAAGATCCAGCTCCCGCAAGCCGTCGAAGACCTCGCCCACGACCGCGTCGAGGTCGACCTGCTCGTGGATGGCGGCACTGACCTGGTCGGCGACGAAATCCTGAACGTCGGGATCCTCGGCCAGAGGCGCGAACGTCGCCACGAACCTGTCGGCATCGACGAGCTGGAGGCGCGCCCACGTGCCCATCGCCGCGATCGGTGCCATCAACACGGCGACGGCGAGCACGATCCCCGCGACGATGCTCCTCGCCACCGGGCGCCTGCGCTCCTTCTCCGCCGGCGATTTCTTGAGCGCCTCGTTCTCCTGCTCGAGCAGGAGAACGCGGGCACGCAGATCCTCCAGTTCGCTCATGCGGCGTCCTCCTCCGTGTCGCCCCCTCGTGCGCCGGGTCCGGCGCACGCCCCGATCGTCAGCTCAGCAGCTTCTGCTTCGCCGCGACGAACTCCTCCTGCGAGAGGACGCCCGAGTCCTTGAGCGCCGCCAGCTGCTGCAGCTTCGCGACCATGTCGTCGGGCGCCGCTGCCGCCGGGGGTGCCGCTGCTGCAGGTGCAGCGGCGTACTGTGCGGCGGCGTTCTGCGCGGCCGCATCGATCTGCGCCTGCTGCTGGGCGGCCTCGTACTGCTGCTGCTCGTACTGTCCCTGAGCCCGCTGCTGCTGGTTCCGAGACATGGCACCGCCCACGGCCGACGCCGTTCCTGCCACGACGGCTGTCCTTGCTGCCAGCCCGATCAGTCCGGGGCGGCCGAATCTTCTCATTGGCATGTCACTAACCTTCCTGGTCGAGGATGTCCATCATGGCGTTCACGACGGGAGCGGGGACGCGCTCGCTCCGGAGCACCTGCCCGCCTGCGGCCGCGAGGCTCTGCGCGAGAGCGCGGGCGAACGTGAGTTCCAGGACGACGACGGCGGCGGACTGTCCCGGATCGAGGGCTGCAGCGAGCGCCTCCACGTCTTCCTCACCGGCAAGGCCTGCGGCGATCGGCTGGAAGTCGTCCAGCCCGAGATCGCCGTCATCGTCGTCGAGCTCGACGATCTCGACCTCACCGCTCGCCGACTTCGACAACACGACGAAGTCGAGCAACCGGACGACGCCGCTGTCGATGAGGTCGGTCAGTGCTCGGAACGTCGCCGGGTCGGGACGCTCTCCCTCGAACCCGACGAGGTAGAACTCGGCGGGGCCGAATCGGAAGTCATTCATGGATTGTCCTTTCTCACGGTGACGAACCGGACCGTGCGCTCATGCTCGCATCGCTGTCGAGGCGGAGGTCCGCATTCTCACCCCAACCGGGTGAGCGCTCAGCCGTCCGGCGGCTCGGTCTGACTGTTCTGGCGCGGGATCCACACCTTGCGGACGATGATCAGGATCGACGCGGTCAGCGGGATCGCCACGAGCGCGCCGAGCAGTCCGAGGAGGGTGGCGCCGATCATCGCGCCGATGATCACGAGCACCCCGGGCACCGCGGCCGCCTTGCCCATGACACGGGGGGTGACGACGTACGCCTCCACCTGGATGTAGACGAGGTACGCGATCGCGAAGATCAGCGCGGCCAGCGGGCTGACGAACAGCGTCGCGACGCTGCCGATGACCAGGAAGACCAGAGACCCGATCATCGGGACCAGCGTGACGAAGAACGCGACGATCGCCATCACCGCGGGGATGGACGAGCCGACCGCGAACTGGATCACGAGCACGACCAGCGCGTTGATGATCGAGAGCGTCACGCCGCCGGCGACCACTCCCCCGACCGACTGCGTGATCTCCTCCAGCACGTCGGCGAATCGAGCCCGCCGGTACAGCGGGACCAGGGAGATGACCGCGCCCTTGATGCTCTGCAACGAGGACACGAAGTACAGCGTGAGGACGACCACCATGATGAAGCTCGACACCGCTCCGATCACGCCGAAACCCGCTTTGAGCACCCCTCCGGAGATCGCGAGGAAGGAGGACAGCGTGGTGAGCGAGTGGATGCCCTCGGCGACGACGGCCGAGAGGTCGACACCGAGGTTCGCCTCCAGTGCCAGGTACCACTCGCTCTGCTGCATCGCCGCGATGGTTTCGGGTGCCGCCTCGATCGCGGCGGAGACCTGTCGGATCGTCATCGGAACGAGGACGAGGAGGATCACGGCGACGACGGCCAGGAACACGGCGGCGACCACCGCGACACCGGCCGCGCGGCTCATCCTCCGGCGTTCGAGAGCGCGAACGGCCGGATCCAGTCCAAGCGCGAGGAACATCCCCAAGAAGATCGAGATGAGAACGGTGGAGATGCCGGCGATCGTCGCTGCCAGGGCGATCGCGAGCAGGACCCCCACGGCGACGGTGAACCCCGACAGCAACGGCTTCGCCGGAAGCATGAGCTGGAGGCGGGACAGGGGTCGACCGCTCTCCCGCTCCGTCTGCGTCACCGGCTCCGTCTCGTCCACACGGTGCACGTTACGCGCGAGGTTCCGACGGAGCGCCCACCGCCTCACCCGTTCCTGGTGACCGTGCGAGGGTCGCCCGCTAGGGGTGAGCGAGCTCCCCGCCCTCCCGGTCGCGCTGTCACTATCGCGGTACGCAGTAACTCAACGAAAGGGGTCCGAAGTGTCGATTTGGACAAGCTTCTGGGACATCATCTGGTGGTTCTTCTGGGTCTTCGTGTTCATCTCCTACCTGATGGTGCTCTTCAACATCGTGGCGGACCTGTTCCGGGACCACGCCCTGAACGGCTGGTGGAAGGCCGTCTGGATCATCTTCCTCATCTTCGTCCCCTTCCTGACCGCCCTCGTCTACCTGATCGCGCGCGGCAGGGGCATGGGCGAACGCAGCGCTTCGGCGTACAAGGAGCAGCAGCAGGCTGCCGACTCCTACATCCGCAGCGTCGCCGGTTCCAGTCCCAGCGATGAGATCGACAAAGCGTCGAAGCTCCTCGCCGCCGGCACCATCACCCCCGACGAGTTCGCTGCCATCAAGGCACGCGCGCTGAGCTGAAATCGTGCCTGAGGCGGTCGGTGTGACCCTGGAGGCGCTCGGTGACGTCGAGTTCGTCGTCGTGCGCCTCGAGGACGGCCGCCTCAGCCCGAACATCCTGGAGGCTCTGCTTCGACAGGTGGAGAGCGGAGCCATCCGCCTTCTGGACTTCCTCATCCTCCATCGACTGCATGGAGACGATTGGCGGCTGATCGAGATCGACACCGACGAGTTCGCGCTCGCCGGCCTCGGACTCGACACCCCCGGCCTGATCGGCGACGACGATGCGCGGCACTTCGCCTCGCGCCTTCCCGTCGGCACCGTCGCGGCGCTGATGCTCATCGAGCCGACGTGGAGCGAGCGCTTCTCCCGCGACGTCGATCGACGAGGGGACAGCATCCTGGCGATGCAACCGATTCCGGCCGCGATCGCGAACACGGTTCTCGCCACGGCCCTGCAGCACCACTGAGCGTCCCGCGTCGCCGGGTGCGGGGGGCTCAGACCGTGGTGCGCACGGCCTCACGCCGCGAGGACACCCCGAGCTTGCGATAGATCGCCCTCTGGTGCGTCTTTACCGTGTTGATCGACACCGCCAGCTCTCGAGCGATCTCGTGCAGCGTCCGCGCGGTCTGCAGCTGTTGGAAGACATCCCGCTCCCGCTCCGAGAGCGTCTCCACCAGCGAACCGGCGGCATCGTTCGCGAGGCAGCGTCCGATGAAATCCTCGAACTGCGTGCCGAAGTGGACGTGTTCGCCCAGCAGCTTGCGCACCGCCGTCTCGCGAGGCCCGAAGGGAAGCCGGATGTTCTCGCCGGAAGCGACGGCGACCGCCGCCTCGCACAGATCGTGCGCCTCGTCGTGATGACCACCCTGCCGGCGCAGCACTGCAGCCGTGATCAGTGTCGCCGACTTCACGTAGGAGATCTCGCTGAACTGACGGAGCGAGCGCAGCATCTCCAGCGCCGCGGAGTATTCGCCGGCCCGACGCAGGACCCCGCGAGCGCGACGTTGACGACGGGGAGATCCGGGCACTGGATGTACTTCCTGGCGATCCGCATCGCCCGATCCTGACGCCCGACCGTCTCCTCGAGCAGAGCGACCGACGACTCCCGGAATGCCGGCCAGGAGATGCCGTGGATCACCTCGAGGGGAATGTCCTGGATGCCGATCGCCGCGCGACGGCACGCAGCGACGTCGCCCGTCTCCGCCGCCGCGTAGGCGGTCATCATGCGCGCGACGCTCGTGAAGGATCGGTCGGAACCCCCGTTGGCGATCACCGTGCCGAACTCCCGGATCGCCTCGGCGAACTCGCCCGACCAGTACGCGACATAGCCCGAGGCCGTCGCTGCGCTCCCTCCGGCGTACGTGCTCCAGGGAAGGGTGGCGTCCTCGACGTCGTACGCGGCGGCGAGGGACACCCGTGCGTCGGTGAGACGGCCGGCCCACGTCTGACCGAAGGCGAGATGCCCGAGCGAGCGCTTCGCCAGTTCGCGGTCCCCGGAGGTCTGCGCCTCCCTGGCGGCGACCGAGAAGTACTCCAACGGAATCATCGGGTTGCCGCGATGACGAATCTCGGTCCAGCCGAGGAGATAGTTGAGCGCCGCGCGATCCCCGAGTTCGGTCGAATCCCCCTCGAGGAGCATCCGGCGCACTCTGGCGCTCGCCTCAGCGACCTCGGTGCGTTCATCCGCGATGAACAGCCGGGCGATGAGCAGGACCGGGGGTTCCGCTCCCTCGCACGTCCGGGCCACCGTCGCCTCGGCGCGGCGGAACAGCTCGCGCGCCACACGATGGTCGCCCAACACGTCACTCGCGCAGGCGCGGACGAGGAGGACCTGCGCGTCGTCGGGGGTTCGATGCAGCATCTCCACCGCCGTGCGCTCGACCTCGGCGGCACTCGTCCCCACGACGAGACCGAGCCAATGGCGCAGCAACGTGTCTCTCGCGGTCACGGACTCCCCTGCGCGGAGCGAATGCGCGATCGACGCGATGGGATCAGTCCCCTCGAGCGCGCTCGCCGCACGACGATGGCAGGCGGCGGCGCGTACGGCATCGAGCCGCACGATCTCCGCGCACTGTCGTGCGAACGAGGCGTGCCAGCGGTACACGACCCCGTGCGAACCGTCGAACCGGTCGAGGAAGAGACCGAGCCGTACGCACGTCTCGAGGAGTTCGGCCGCGTCGGGACGCTCCGTGACCGCAGCGGCCAGCTCCGGGGTGAGCTCGCCGCAGACACTCGCGTCGAGCACGAAGTCGGCCACGCCCGGTGGCAATGCGCCGAGCACATGTTCGCGGACGTAGGCGCCGAGAAAGCCCGAAGCGCTCTGCGCCACGGAGTCCGGTCGAGCCCCACCGATCATCATCAGGCGGACGGCGATCGGCCAGCCCCTGGTCTCCTCGAAGATCGTGTCGGCGGCGAGACCGTTCGCCGCCGACGCCTGCAGACGCTCCACCTCCGGCGCCGTGAAGCTGAGGGTCTCCGCGCCCACGAAGGCGTCCGGATGCGTGATCCGATGCCGGGAGAGCGTGACCTCGAGCAGCGTCGTGCCGACGAGGACGATCCGCAGGTTGTCCGGACCCTGCTCCGCGAGCATGCCGAGGAGACCCCGACGCCAGTCCTCCCCGGCGCGCTGCGCGTCGTCGATGATCAGGTGCACGCGGTCATCGACGCCCTCGAAGGCGCTGCAGATCTCCTGGTAGGCGTGACTCGGGTCGTCCAGGTCCCGAGAGATGGCCAGCGACCGCCCTACTCTCTCGGCCCCGACCAGCAGGGCGTGCACGACTCCCTGCGTCAGCCGCGACGGATCGCAGTCGAACGAGCTGAGGCCCAACCAGGCGACCTGCTCGAGCCCGGAAGCCCAGTCAGCGACGGCGGTGGTCTTGCCGAATCCGCTGGGGGCACTGACCACGACCAGCGAGTCCGCCGCCGCTGCCGCCTCAAGCGCGTCGCTCACGCGTTCGCGACGGATGGCGCCTGGTTGCGGTGCCGGCGGTCGGAATCGCACCGTCGGTCCCGGCGTCGTCGAGCGTACGGGGGGCGACATGGCACCAAGGTACTGGCGTATCGGTTAGCCCTTCAAGGTGACTTTCGTCGAGTTCCGCCGTCCGAAGCCTCTCGCTCCGCGTCGCGCTTGAGCGCATCGGCCGTGCGGATGAAGAGGATGATCCAGCTGAAGACGACCGTCCCCGCCACCAGCTCGACCGCGGTGAGCGTGTAATAGCCGACGGCGAAGAACACCGAGAGCAGCAGGATCAGCAGGATGAACACGTAGCCGAGGATGACGAACGTGCGGGAGACACCGGGGATCCATCGCCGGATGGCGACCACGAGCACGGCGTACGCGACGACCATGCCCGAGGCCACGCCCGTGTGCAGCGCGAAGTGCTGATCGACGGGGAACACGCCGACGAGGCCGAGAAAGATTCCCACGATGACGAGGCACGTCCGCACGGCGACCACTCCGCGTGGATGCGTGGTTGGGATGCCCCGCGTGGCGTAGCGGGCCAGCGTCGTCACGAGGATGCCGGCGACGATCAACGTCAGATTGAAGGCGCGCGCCGAAAGATCGTCGGTCATACCGAGGGCACTCAGATTCTCCTTCCACCACTGCGGATCGCTCGCGGTGAGCATGCTCGCGAGGACTCCGAGCACGAGGAACACGGCGAGCACCGTCGCCAACAGCTGCAGATCGAGGTGGGTCGCGGAGTAGTAGGTCACGTACGCGGTGAGCGCCGCGGCGGCTCCGGCCAGCATCAGCACGGGTATCGGATACACCACGGCTCCGAGGAGCCCCTGCTCCATGATCGTCGCCGCGAGCGTCCATCCGAGCAGCGCGATCATGGCATGGGCGAACGCGAAAGCCGCGATGTCGATGATGTCGAGCACGCCGAGCCGCTTCTCCCGCGCGGGATCGGCGGCAATGATCCGCCCCAGCACGAAGACGACGATCGCCGTGACTGCCGACATCAGTGCGACGAACTGGCCGAGCGAGTCGGGGCCGGAGATCGGCGCTGAGCGCAGACCGAAGACGGGGAGGGCGACGAGTGCCGCGAGGATGAAGGCGAAGATCGAGATCTGGAGCCCGATGGCCTCCCGCGCACGCTCTCTCGTCGCTCCGCGCGAGCGTGCGGCCGTCAGCAGATCCGGCGTCGGCGGAGTCGTGGACATGGGCCCAGTGTCCCGGCGGTCACACGCCACCGCACCGCCGGGCTCACCCGCGCGGGGTGACCGCGGCGCACGCGCTGCGACCGGGTCGGCGCATCCTTGTCGCATGAGGCGGATGACCCGGACGAGCCCGAAGGAGCCGCGATCGTGACTCTGGAGGACCTGTTCCCCGACGGCCTCTCCGCCCTGCAGATCGGGCTGGCGGTGCTGTCGGTGCTCGTCGGGTGGCTGCTGTCGCGGTTCGCGCGCAAAGGCGTTCTGAAGCTCACGACCCGGACACCCGGCATCTCGGACTCCGTGGCGCAGCTCGCCGCGCGATTCACCCAGTACGCACTGCTCCTGGTCGGCATCGGGGTCGGCCTGGCCTTCCTCGGCGCGAATGTGCAGCCGCTGCTGGCGATGACGGCCATCGCGGTCGTCGTCCTGATCCTGGTGCTGCGAGGTGTCGCGGACAACTTCGCGGCGGGCGTCCTGATCCAGTCCCGCCAGTCGGTGAAGATCGGCGAGGAGATCGCGATCGACGGCCCGGACGGGGAGATCCGCGGCAAGGTGCAGGAGCTCAACGGACGCGCGGTGATCCTCACCACGGTGGACGGGCGCACGGTGCACGTGCCCAATGCCGCGCTGCTCACCGGCGTGCTCGTGAACAACTCCCGACACGGGGCGCGTCGAAGCGCGCTGGAAGTCAGGATCGCGCGGTCCGACGACCTCGACCTGGACGAGGTGATCGGGATCATCACCGACGCGGCGGCCACCGTCGACGGTGTGCACACGCGCGAGCGCCCGGGTGTGCGCATCAGCTCAGTCTCCCCGACCCGATGGATGCTGGAACTCCAGGTCTGGCATCACCCCCTGCACGGCGCCACCGTCGTCTCCGACACCGTGCGCGCAGTCGCCGAGGCACTGGAAGCGGCCGGCCTGCGCAGCGTGGTGGCGCCGGAGCAGAGCACGCCGCCCCTCGTCCCGCCCGAGCCGTACTGAGCGCCGGCATCCGTCCGCGGTGCCATCCGCGAGGCGAGCGCGATCACCCGCGAGCGACGGCTACGCTGGCCGCGTGACCACCTCATCACCGCCCGGGGGCTCCGGCGATCGGATGCTCTCCCCCAGTCTTCGAGTGCTCCTGGTACTCGCGGCGAGCGTGGTCACGCTGGCGGGCGTGTACTTCGTGCGCGACATCTTCGGACCGCTGGCTCTCGCGATCGTGATCGTGATCATCTGCGAACCCCTCCGTCGCCCGCTCGACCGCCGCGAATGGCCACGGTGGGCGAGCACGACCGCCGTCATCGTCGTCGCCTACCTGATCCTCCTGGCGATGGGCGCCCTGCTCTGGCTCGCCGGTACACAGTTCGCACGGCTCGTCGGCGATCTCGTCTCGGAGGGAGGCCTGGCGAACACCGCCGACGAGTTCATCGCCTGGCTGCAGGCCCTGGGCCTGGACGAGCAGGCCTCGGATGCGGCAGCCTCCGTGCTGGATCCCACCACTCTGCTGGGCCTCGTGCGCAGCATCGGCGGCACCGTGCTCAGCGTCGCGACCGCGCTGTTCTTCGTCTGCGCCTACATCATCTTCATGGCGGCCGACGCGGCACGATACCGGCAGGCGCCCGAACTCTTCGGCGCTTCGAAGGGTGCGGTGATCGCGCGCATCACCCACCTCAGTTCCGGAATCCGTCGCTACTACATCGTCAACGCCACCTTCGGCGCCATCGTCGCGATCATCGATGGCCTGGCGCTGTGGTGGATGGGCGTTCCCGCACCCGTCGTCTGGGCGATCCTCGCGTTCGTGACGAACTTCATCCCGAACATCGGATTCGTCCTCGGACTCGTCCCCCCGGCGATCCTCGCGTACGCGGTCGGCGGCTGGCCGCTCCTCCTCGGTGTGGTCGTCGTGTACTGCGTCGTGAACGTGGTGCTCCAGGTTCTCGTGCAGCCGAAGTTCGTCAGCGACGCGGTCGACCTCAGCCTCACGCTCAGCTTCTTCTCGGTGATCTTCTGGACGTTCATCATCGGGCCCCTCGGCGCGATCCTCTCGATCCCGCTCACCCTGCTGGCACGCGCACTCGTGCTCGAAGGCGATCCGGGGACCACCTGGGTGCGCTGGCTGTCCGGGGATCGCACGGCCGTGCCCACGATTCCGGACCCGGAGCCGGACCCCCAGCCCCGAGGCCGTCTGCGGCGACGGATTCGACGCAGCGTCTGACCTCCCGTGCCCCGATCCACTCCGTCGGAGTATCACCCGAGGGAGGTTAGGCCCTGGTGGCCACCGTCTTCCCGGACTGGGATGGTGGACGCGAACGCGCCCGACCGGGTGCGACGGAGGGAGGCGACGTGCAACGACCACTCGCGGGGCTCACCGGGCGGAACTTCATGACCGAGCTGACCGCGGGTGTGACGCTGCTCGCGATCGCCATCCCCCTGAACATCGGCTACGCACAGATCGCCGGTCTCCCGCCGACCGCGGGGCTCTACGCCCTCGTGGTGCCGACGATCGTGTATGCCCTGGTCGTCTCCTCACGCCAGCTCGTCGCGTCTCCGGATGCCGCGGCCGCCGCGCTCGTCGCCTCGTCGATCGGTGGTCTGGCCGCCGCGGGCAGCGCCGACTACGCCACCCTGGCGCTCGCGCAGGCGATCATCTGCGGGGTGATGTTCGTGCTTCTGGCCGTGTTCAAGCTCGGCTTCCTGGCGAACTTCCTGTCGAAGCCGATCCTCGTCGGCTTCGTGGGCGGCCTCGCGCTCGACATCATGGTGAGCCAGGTGGCGAAGATGCTGGGCGTCAAGATCGACTCCGGGAAGGAGTTCACCGGCAAGATCGCCGATCTCGTGGGAGGCTTCACGACCCTCAACGGCTGGGCCGTCCTGATCTCCGTCTGCTCGGTGGCCGTCCTGCTGCTGGGGCGCCGCTTCCTGCGCGCGGTCCCGTGGGCGCTGATCGTGCTGGTCGTGACCACGCTCGTGGTCGTCCTGACCGGCCTCGATCAGCGAGGGGTGGATGTGCTCGGTGAGGTTCCCGCGGGGCCGCCGGTGCTGACCTGGCCCATGATCGACTGGTCGCTGTGGCTCGCGCTGGTGCCCTCCGCGATCGCGCTCACGCTGGTGACGACGGCGGAGGGTCTGCTCGTCTCCCGCTCCTATTCCGAGAAACACGGCTATCCGTTCCGCGCGAACCGTGACCTGTTCGCGTTCGGCATCTCCAACATCGCCGCGGGGGCGCAGGGCAGCTTCGCGGTGGGCTCCTCGACCTCCCGCACCGCGGCGATGGATCAGGCCGGATCCCGCACACAGTTCCCCGCTCTGATCCTCGCGGCGGGAACCCTGCTGCTCCTCCTGTTCGGCACGGCGCTGTTGGCCGACATCCCCTCCCCCGCGATCGGCGCGATCGTGGGCGTGGCCATCATCCCGCTTCTCGGCGTGCGCGACTTCATCGATCTGTGGCGCAAGGATCGGTTCGAGTTCCTCATCGGGGCGACCTGCTTCCTCACCACGCTCTTCGTCGGTTCGATCGCGGGCATCCTGGTCGCCTTCGTGCTCGCGCTCATCAACCTCGCCAAGCGCGCCTCGCATCCGGCGATCGATGTCCTGGAATCCAGCGGCGACCCCGGCGAGTCCCTGCTCGAAGACGCCCCCGCGGGGAACGTCACCGCCCCGGGAGTGATCGTGATCCGTCTCGCGGCCCCCCTGTTCTTCGCGAACGGCGCCGTCTTCTCCACCGCGGTGAAGGAGGCGATCCGCTCGGCCGGAACGGACTCGGTCCACCACCTCGTCGTCGACATGGAGGCCGTGACCGATGTGGACGTCACCGGAGCGGAGTCCTTCACCGCGCTCAAGGAATGGCTCGCGTCGCAATCCATCTCGCTCGCGTACAGCCGAGTCCGCCCCAAGACGCTGCACCGTCTCACCAGCCTCGGGTTGCTCGACACGGAAGAGGTCTTCTCGACCAACCGCGCCGCGATCAGCCACCTGGCCCCGCCGTCGGCGGAGCCCACGTCCTCAAGGAAAGCAGGTCACTGATGGGCACCGTCATCGGAGAGATCCTCCCGCTCGCCCTCGGCGTGGCGATCAGCCCGATCCCGATCATCGCGGCGATCCTCATGCTGCTCTCGCCGAAGGCCCGCGTCACGAGTGTGGGCTTCCTGCTCGGGTGGGTGATCGGCATCGTCGTGGCGGTGACGGTCTTCACGCTGCTGTTCGCCATCCTCCCGGAGGAGGACCCGGACGCTTCCCGTCCGATCCGCGGCGTCGTGCAGCTCCTGCTCGGGGTGCTCCTCTTCGTGCTCGCGTTCGGACAGTGGCGCAAACGTCCGAAAGCGGGCGAAGAGGCGGCCCTGCCGAAGTGGATGAAGGCGATCGACACGATCACCTTCCCGGTCGCCTTCGGACTCGGCTTCCTGCTTTCTGCGGTCAATCCGAAGAATCTCATCATGGCGGCCGGCTCCGGCACCGACATCGGCGCTGCGGCTCTTCCCGTCGGCTCGACGGTCCTCGTGGTGGTCGTCTACACGCTCATCGCGGCCTCGACGGTGCTCGTCCCGGTGATCGGCTACCTCATCGCGGCAGACCGGCTTCGAGCGCCTCTGAACGCCCTGCGCGGCTGGCTCGCCACCGAGAACGCGGTCATCATGGCGGTGCTCCTCCTGGTGATCGGGATGTCGATGGTCGGAAAGGGCATCGGCAGTTTCTGACCGATGTCCCGCACCAGGCGAACGTGAGACCGACGGTCAGCGTGGTTCGTCGGGTTCGGCAGGAGGCACGGCGTCGAGCGCGGCATCCGTATGCGTCGCGGCGATCGACGCGATCCCGTCTCGTACGGAGACATGCACCCTCCCAGCGGCGGAGAGCCGCAGGAACCAGGGGGTGTGCTCCGCGACCGCCGTCGCCGGTTCCGGAAGCGCAGCCAGGTGCAGGGAGACACCGCGCTGCGCCAGCTCGCGATCAAGGTCTTCGAGGGCGTCGAGCACCGTGATCGTCATGACTTCCTGCTGTCGCAGCCCGAGCACGAGCGCGCGGATGGGCTCGCTCTCGCGATCGACGAGCTCGAGCACTCGGCGCTCGTTGACCAGCGCGTTGGCGGTGTAGAGCCCCCGTTCGAGGTCGACGCCGAGCACCCCGTCGTTCCTGCCCACCACGCGCACCTTCGGCACGTTCAACTCGCGCAGCACGAGGATCAGGGTGACGACGACTCCGACCGCGACGGCCGGGAGGAGCCCTGCCGTGAGCCCGAGGACAGCGACGGACAGGGCGACCCAGAAGTCCACCCGACTGATCCGTGCCCACCGCAGCAGCTCGGGGATGTCGATGAGACCTGCGACCGCCACGAAGACCATCGCCGCCAGGGTCGCCTCCGGCAACAGACTCAGCACGGGGCCGAGGAACAACGACACGAGGAGGGCGAGCACGACCGTCACCACCGTCGCCAGCTGCGACGTGGCGCCCGCACTCCGATTGACGGCGCTCTGCGAGAACCCGCCCGCCGCCGGCATGGTGCCGAAGAACGCGCCGACCGTGTTCGCCGCCCCGGTCGCGAGAAGCTCCTGGTCGCTGTCGACCTGACGATCGGTCGCCGCGCGGAGACTCCGAGCCACCGCTGCGGACTCGAGGAAGGCCATGACCGCGATGGCGAGCGCACCCGGGAGCAACACGGGGATCCGTGCGAGGTCGGGGATGCCGGGAACGGGGAGCCCGCTCGGGACGGGCGCGATCAGGCGGACGCCGAGCTCATCGATGCCCCCGAGCCCGACGAGGAGGATGCCGCCGACCACGACGACGAGTGTTCCGGGGATCTTCGGGGCGACGAGCTTCAGGACGAGCAGCGCGGCGATCGAGCCGACCGACAGGGCCAGTGTCGGCCAGTTCACGCTGTCGAGAGCGTGCCCGACAGCCGCGAGCGACCGGAAGAAGCCATGTCCGGAGAAGTCCTCGCTCTGGCCCAGCAGCGTGGGCAGTTGCCCGACGGCGACCGTTGCGCCGACGCCGATCTTGAGCCCCAGCACCGTGGCGCCGCTGATGTTCTCCACGAGCGACCCGAGTCGACACAACCGAGCGAGGAGAAGGGTCACTCCGACAAGAAGCGTCAGCGTCATGAGGGCGCCGATCGCGTCATCGGCGCCGGCGGCCACGCCCGCGGTGACGAGAGTCGTCGCGGTGAGAGTCGCGATCGTCGACGTCGTCGAGACGCTCATCGCCCGGCTGCCGCCGAGGAACGCATAGACGAGCATCGGCAGGATGCACGTGTACAGACCCACTTGGACCGGGAGATCGGCGATCGTCGCGTAGGCCATCGCTTGCGGGATCACGGCAGCCCCCGCCGACAGTCCAGCGATGACGTCGCGCGCGATCCAGCGGTGCCGGTAGCCGTCGAGCGTGCTGAAGAACCACGACGGTCTTCTCACTGCGCTCACCTGCTTCCGGCGGTCCGATGGCCCGAGCGTACTGCGACCGACCGTGGTCGACGCGAGGATCCTCACCCGCCGCGGGTGGGGTGGCGTACGGCTCACGAGGCGGTCCGAGAGATTAAGTTGTGCACAACTGACTTGTGTGCAAGCATTACCTTATGGCCATGACCGATGAAATGGTGTGCTTCTCGCTGTACTCCGCTGCCCGCGCCACCACTCAGGCGTATCGGGCACTGCTCGCGCCCTGGGGACTCACCTACCCGCAGTACCTCGTGCTCGCGGCGCTGTGGCTCGACGGCGAGCAGACCATCGGATCGCTCGGCGAGGTGATGCGCCTCGACTCGGGCACGCTCTCGCCACTCGTGCGACGCCTCGAACAGGCCGGTCTCGTGGAGCGATCCCGCAGCCGGACCGATGAGCGTGTCGTGACGGTGCAGCTCACCGCGAGAGGGAACGAGCTTCGTGCGGAGGTGGCGCCCATTCATGCCGCCGTCGCCGAAGCCGCCGGTCTCCGCGACGACGATCACCGCCGCGCGCTCATCACCGAGCTGCGGGACATCACCGACCGACTCCAGCGGGTGACCGCCGGCCTCGCCACGTCCGTCGACACGGACGACCCTCGTTGAATTCATTCACACAGGAACGGAACCCCATGCGCGCACTCATCCACCAGACGTTCGGTGATCCCGAGCAGGTCCTCCGGATCGAAGACCGCCCGCTCCCGGAACCGGGCGCGGGCCAGGTCCGCCTCCGGACGGTGCTCTCCCCCATCCACAACCACGATCTGTGGACGGTCCGCGGCACCTACGGCTTCACGCCCGAGCTCCCCGCGGCGTCCGGCACCGAGGCGCTCGGCGTCGTCGACGCGATCGGGGACGGCGTCGACAACCTCGTCGTCGGTCAGCGGGTCGCCACTGGCGGCACATTCGGCGCCTGGTCGGAGTACTTCCTCGCGAACGCGGCCGGCCTGATCGCGGTTCCCGATTCGCTCTCGGACGAGAGCGCCGCGCAGCTCGTCTCGATGCCGTTCAGCACGATCGCCCTGCTGCGGTTCCTCGACGTGGAGCCGGGCCAGTGGATCGTGCAGAACGCGGCGAACGGCGCCGTCGGTCGAATGCTCGCGCAGCTCGGAGCCGCACGAGGCGTCCGCGTCCTCGGCCTCGTCCGCCGTGGAGCAGGAGTCGAGGAGCTGCGGGCGCAGGGCATCGACGATGTGGTCGCCACCGATCAGGACGACTGGCGCGAGCAGGTCGCGCACATCACCGGTGGAGCACCCATCGTCGCCGGCGTGGACTCGGTCGGCGGTTCCTCCGCGGGAGACGTCCTCTCGCTCCTCGCCGAGGGAGGCACTCTCGTCGCCTTCGGGGCGATGAACTCTCCGACCATGGAGATCGCTTCCTCCGACGTGATCTTCACGCAGGCGACGGTGAAGGGCTTCTGGGGCAGCAAGGTGATCCCGCAGCTCGACCCGAGCGTGCGCGGCGAGCTGTTCGGTGAGCTGATCCAGCGGGTCGGCGACGGCAGCCTGACGCTTCCCGTGGCGGGAACCTTCGACGCGGGAGACATCCGCGCGGCGGTACAGGCGAGCAACACCCCGGGGCGCGTCGGCAAGGTGCTGTTGCGCTTCTGATCCCGCGATCCGAGGGCGGGGCCGGTGATGTCGGTTCCCCGCGGCAGAGTGTGGCCATGGAGATCACCCTCATGCAGCCCGAAGGGCTCGTCGCCAGCCCCGCCTTCAGTCACGTCGCCGTCGTGCCGCCGGGTGCGACCACGATCTACGTCGGTGGCCAGAACGGTGTGGATACGACCGGCGCGGTCGTATCCACGGATGCCGCGGAGCAGTCTCTCCGCGCCGTCGAGAACGCCCGCATCGCCCTCGAGTCGGCGGGCGCTGGACTCGCCGACGTCATCAGTTGGACCGTGCTGATCCGTCAGGATGCGGATCTCCGCGCGGCCTACGGCGCCGTCGCGTCGAGGCTCGCCAGAGACGGCGCCCCGCCCCTGGTCACCGCGGCCCTCGTCGCGGGCCTCGGTGTCCCCGGGGCTCTCATCGAGGTGAGCGCGGTCGCCGCAGTCATCCGCGACTGACCCGGAGATCCTCGATCGGAGCCGCCGTGCCCGGAGGAGGAGTCAGATCCTTCCGCGGACCGGCGTGCGCCCGGTGTCGTCCGCGGCATCGGGCATCGTCATCTCCGCGCGCACACCGAGAAGACGGACCTCGCGCTCGGCGTCGAGGGTCGCCGCCAGCGCGAGGGCCGCCGCCACGAACTCCTCACGATCCTCGGTCGCACCCGGCAGCTTCCGACCGAGCGTCTTCGTCTCGAAGGGCGCGTAACGAACCTTCAGATGCACACGCACGACCGGCCTACCCTCGGCGGTGCAGTCATCGAAAGCCTGGACGGCGAGCTCGCGAACGGCCCGCTCGATCTGGTCCGGTGTCGTGAGGTTCTGCTGGTAGGTCGTCTCCCGGCTGTGGCTGCGAGCGACCCACGGCGTGTCATCGACGACGGCAGGCCCCTGACCGGATCCGAGTCCGTGATACCAGACCCCCATCCGCGGGCCGAACTCCTCGACGAGAATCGCCTCCTCGGCGTCCGCGAGTTCCCGGACGGTCGAGATGCCACGTGCAGCCAGACGCTTCTGCACCTTCGAGCCGACGCCCCAGAGATCACGCGTCGGTCTGTCGCCCATGACGTCGAACCAGTTCGCTTCGGTGAGCCGGAAGACCCCGCGGGGTTTGCCGAACTCCGTCGCGATCTTGGCCCGCACCTTGTTGTCGCCGATGCCGACCGAGCAGTGCAGCTCCGTCGCCTCACGCACAGCCTCCTGTGCAGCCCGCGCCACGCTCTCGGGGTCGTCCGTACTCACACCGAGGAAGCACTCGTCCCATCCGACGACCTCCACCACGACCTCCGGCAGCGCACGAAGCGCAGCCATCACGTCCGCGGAGGCGATCTCGTACGCCTGGTGATCGACCGGGAGGAACACGGCGTCCTCTGGGGCCTTGCGTGCCGCGATCTTCAGCGGCATCCCCGAGCCGATGCCGAAGGCACGTGCCTCATACGACGCGGTCGACACGACGGCTCGCTCGGTGGGATCCCCCCGTCCGCCCACGATCACCGGGCGTCCGGCGAGCTCGGGCCGCCGCAGCACCTCGACCGCGGCGATGAACTGATCCATGTCCACGTGCAGCACCCAGTCGGCCATGACACGAGTGTGCCGGGTGAGAGAGCGTCTGTCACCCCGTTCCCGGGCGACCCCGGGCGCGCGTCAGGAGATCGAGACGCCGATCGCAGTCACGATCACGGCGAGCAGAGGTAGCGTCCCCTGCATCGTCGCGGCGCGAGCCTTCGTGCGGTCCGCGAGCACCAGGACGAGTGCGGCGGCGAGCATCATGGCCGTGCCCGCGAACACCAGGGTCAGACCGACCGTCTCGGCTCCCACGATCACGAGACCGATGCCGAGCAACGTCGTCAGCGCCAGGAAGAGGTTGTAGAACCCCTGGTTGAAGGCGAGCTGCTTCATCGTGACGGCGTCCGCCTCGCTGGCGACGCCGAAGATCTTCCTGGTCTCGGGTTCGGTCCACCTCAGCGACTCGAGCGCGAAGATGAACACATGGAACGCAGCGGCAGCTGCGGCGAGGACGAGACCGACGATGAGCATGGGCTGATTCTCTCGTCCGAGAGCTCACCCGGCAAGCCCGCGAGGTCTCCGCGCGTGCTCAGACCAGGAAGATCGGAAGCAGCCCCGGGTTGTGCGCGTGGACGAGCACCGCGAACACGACGGCGTCGAACAGCAGATGCACGGTGACCACGTACGCGAGCGAATGGGTGCGCAGGAAGATGTATCCCTGCAGGAGCGCGAACGGGATCGTGAGCAGCGGACCCCACTCCCGGTACCCCAGCTCCCACAGGAACGAGACGAACACGACGGCCTGGAGCAGGTTCGCGATCACGTTCGGGAAATGGCGACGGAGCAGAGCGAACACCGTGCAGATGAAGAACAGCTCGTCCCAGATGCCGACGGCACCCACTCCGACGAAGAGCCGCGCGATGAGGTCGGGAGTGTCGACCACGGGCCAGTTCTGGTAGACGCCGCTCGTGATGAAGTAGAAGGGGAGGATCAGCCAGCCGAGGACGAGCACCGCCACCAGCCATCCCCATTGGAGCCTCCCCCATCGACGATGGGTCCGCCACGGGAAACTGATCGCACGATCGCGGTACACGAAACGCGAGATGACGTAGGGCACGGCCACCGCGCCGCCGAGAGCCAGCGTGAACCGCAGCATCGCGAGGTTGTCCAACTCGGCGGCCAACGGGATGATGCTGACGATCAGCAGACCGACGGCGATCAGGGAGAGGTCGCGGACGAGCGACGGGGGGCGTTGCTCTCCCCCGCTGACGATCCGGCTCTCGGACGGCCGACGGTGTTCGATCACCCAGGCGGCACCGAGGCCCAGAGCGAGCAGCACCCAGCCGAGCCACGGGATCTCCGCCACGAAGAAGGCAGGAGCTGCGGCGCAGACGAGCCCCGCGGGAACGATACCGGGCCACGTCGCCGCCGCGGTCCGCGCCTCGGTCATGGCCGGGTCCGGCGCCGGTAGACGAGATCGCGGATATCGCGCCCTTTGGCGATGCCTTTACGCTCGAAGGCGGTCATGACGCGACCGTCGAAACGCTCGGCCCACTCGCCGTCGAACGCGCGCTCGAACAGGGGTTCGGCATCGAGCACCTCGCGCATCTGCAGCGCGTAGTCCTCCCAGTCGGTCGCAAGCCGCAGCAGGCCGCCATCACGCAGCGCTCTCGCCGCGGTGTCACCGAAGCCCGGCCGCACGAGCCGACGCTTGGTGTGCCGCTTCTTGTGCCAGGGGTCAGGGAAGAAGATCCACACCTCTCGTGCCGCCCCCTCGGGCAGGTACGACGACAGCACCTCGGGCGCGTTCGCCTCGACGACACGGAGATTGCGCGCACCCTCACGGTCGGCATCGAGCATGGTCCGGGCGAGCCCCGCGCGGAACACCTCGACGGCGAGGAAGTCATCCTGCGGGCGCGACGACGCCGCCGCGACGATCGCGTGCCCTTGCCCTGAGCCGATCTCGACGTACAGGTCGGACTCGCGACCGTACTCCGCCGCAGGATCGAGGCGCGCCTCCGGGTGCACCGAGGTCCAGGCGACGTCGCGCGGGACGTCGAGCAGGTAGTGCGGTCCGAGCTCGGTGAAGGCGCGCTCCTGCGCCTCGGACATCCGACCGCTGCGGCGTACGAACGACACCGGTTCGTCTCGGAAGGTACGGGGTTCGGGCATGATTCCAGGGTAGTCGCCGTGCCCGGGTCCGCCGGCGCACGCGGACCGCACCTCTGTCACTCTGCGGGGGCGGTGACGAAGTCGATGAGTTCTTCCACACGACCGAGCAGCGCGGGCTCCAGATCCCGATACGTGGTGACCTTGGAGAGGATGTACTGCCACGCGCGTCCGGTGTCGCCCGGCGCCTCGTACGGCCAGCCGAGAGCACGGCAGATCCCCGTCTTCCAATCGGTGCCGTGCGGGATCTCGGGCCACTTCGCGATGCCGAGGGCACGCGGTGTCACGCACTGCCAGACATCGACGAAGGGATGCCCGACGATCCGGAGGTGCCGCCCGTGCGGGCCGCGCGCGATCGCCTCGGCGACCCTGGTCTCCTTCGATCCCGGCACGAGGTGGTCGACCAGCACGCCATAGCGTCGCGTCGCCGTCGGCGGCTCGGCGGCGAGCAGATCGTCGAGGAGGTCGATTCCCTGGAGGAACTCGACGGCGACACCTTCGACGCGCAGGTCTGCGCCCCAGACCTTCTCGACCAGTTCGGCGTCATGCTTGCCTTCGACGAGAATGCGACTGGGCAAGGCGACACGCGCCCGCTGATCGGCGACGACGAAGGAGCCGGACGCGGTCCGACGGCGGCCCTGTGCGGGGGCGGACGGGCTGATGAGCCGCACGGGGGCACCGTCGATCAGGAATCCTCCGCCGAGCGGGAAGAGCCTGCGTCGTCCGCGTCGGTCCTCCAATTCGACGTTTCCCGCCTGCACGCGTGTCACGGCGCCGCAGAATCCGTCATCGGCGACCTCGACGACCAGATCGGCCTCCGCCGCGATCTGTGGCACCTGCTTCGCGCCGCGGTCGCGCCAGCCGGTCGCCAGCACATCCGAACCGTACATGTCGTCCATGCCTTCCAGCGTATGTGCCTCCGCTGACGGCGAACGGCGAACCGCTCTCCAGTGCTGTCGCGTGTCGTAGTCAGTGCATAGACTCGACGCATGGGGCTCGGCTGCCGGTCGGAGGGAACACGATGACGAAACGGTGGCTCATGCTGACCGGACTCGTGCTGGCGATCGTCGCAGGGGCACTCGCCCCGTCGGCTGCGTCCGCCACCGATCCGATCACGCTCGACGCCGGGTTCGTCACGGACCAGGCCGGCGTGCTCAGCGCCGACGAAGAGGCGACGGTCGAGGCCCGGCTCAAGGAACTGAGTGAGAACTCGAACGCCGACCTGTTCGTCGTGCTCGTCGACGAGTTCACCAACCCCACAGACGATGCGCAGTGGGCAGACACCGTCGCCGAGGCCAACAACCTCGGCACCGAGCAGTATCTCCTCGCCATCGCCGTCGACGGCCGCAGCCTCTACATCTCCGCGGCAGCCGACGGACCGCTGAGCTTCGGCCAGCTCGACAGCATCGAAGACAAGATGGTTCCGTTCGCCGCCGACGGCGACTGGATGGGGGCGATCGCCCTCGCCGCCGATGAGATACAGGGAGACGGAGGTGCCGGAGCACTCCGCATCGGCGTGATCGTCGTCGCCGTCGTCGTGGTGGCCCTGCTCGTCTGGCTCGTCGTCGCGCTGGTGCGCCGTGCGCGCCGCAGGGCCGAGATCCGCGAACGCGGCGCGATGCCGGAGACTCCCGATCCCGCCGACCCGTTCTCCACGCTCACCGATCAGCAGGTCGAGACGCAGGCCGCGCTCGCCCTCGTTCAGGCCGACGACGCCATCACCTCGAGCAGAGAAGAGCTCGGCTTCGCGATCGCGCAGTTCGGTGAGGGCGCCACGGAGGAGTTCACCCGGGTGGTCGACGCCGCCAAGGCCAAGATCGCCGAGGCATTCGACCTGAAGCAGAAGCTCGACGACGAGATCGAGGACACGATCCACGATCGCCGCGCCTGGCACATCCGCATCATCCGGATCGCCGAGGAGATCGACGATGTGCTCGATGACAACACCGAAGCGTTCGACGCGCTCCGCAAGCTCGAGCAGAACGCCCCGCAGGAACTCGAGAGGGTCCGCGGCGAACGCGCGGCTCTGACCCCCGCACTCGCTGCCGCCGCACCCGCGCTCGCGGCGCTGGCAGAGACCTACGACGCGGAAGCGCTCCGCACGATCGCCGACAACCCGGCCCAGGCGCAGGAGCGCGCCGAGCTGGCGGATCGATCGATCGACGCCGCCGCACAGGCGATCGCGGCGAACAGATCCGGTGAAGCAGCCTTCGCGATCCGCACGGCCGAGCAATCCGTGGCGCAGGCGGCGCAGCTCACCCAGGCGGTGACGGCCCTCGGATCCGAACTGTCCGCACTCGAGACGAAGTCGCGTCCTCTGGTGGCCGAGCTGCAGGGGGACCTCGTCGCCGCCCGGCAGCTGCCCGACGCGGACGGAGCGATCGCCGCCGCGACCTCGGCGACCGCAGAGCAGTTGCAGCGCGCACAGGTCGACCTCGCCGGGTCCGCCCGCAACCCGCAGCGAGTGCTGGAAGCGCTCACCGCCGCGAACGCCCAGATCGACGGCGCCATCGCTCAAGGGCGGGAAAGCGTCGAACGCGCGCGCCGCGTGCAGCAGATGCTCGAGCAGACCCTCGCACAGGTGACCTCCGAGATCCGCGCGACTCGGGATTTCATCGAGACCCGTCGCGGCACCGTGGGCTCCACCGCCCGCACACGGCTCGCGAACGCGGAGGCGAGCCTGACGCACGCTCTGAGTCTGCGGGCCACCGAGCCGGATGCCGCACTGGCCGAGGCGAATCGTGCCCTCTCCCTCGCCCGAGAGGCGACGGCGGCCGCACAGTCGGATGTCCAGGCATACGCCCCTTCCTCCGACCAGGGCGGCTTCGGTGGCCTCTTCGGAGGCTCCGGATCGGCGGGCGGCGGCTCGGGCATCGGCGGCGACATCCTCGGCGGCATCATCGGCGGCCTGATCGCCGGCGGGGGCGGCCGATCCACGAGCCGCGGCAGCCGCAGTGGCTGGCGCTCCTCCGGGGGCGGCGGTTTCCGCAGCTCCGGCTTCGGCGGCGGCGGGGGTTCCCGCGGCGGCGGCCGTAGCGGGCGATCCGGAGGTAGACGCTTCTGATCCGCCACACAGATTCTTACGCCAAGCTCTCGAAGACGCCCTCTGAAAGGAACCACGCATGACCAAGCAGTCCATCTTCGGACGTATCTCGACCCTCGTCCGCGCGAACATCAACTCTCTGCTGGACTCTGCGGAAGACCCGCAGAAGATGATCGATCAGCTCGTCCGCGACTACACGAACAGCATCGCCGACGCCGAGTCCGCGATCGCGGAGACCATCGGCAACCTGCGCCTGCTGGAACGCGACCACGAAGAGGACGTCCAGGCAGCCACCGAATGGGGCAACAAGGCTCTGGCCGCCAGCCGCAAGGCCGACGAGATGCGCGCCAGCGGTGATGCCACCGACGCCGACAAGTTCGACAACCTCGCCAAGATCGCGCTCCAGCGTCAGATCAGCGCGGAGCGCGAGGCCACCGGCGCCGAGCCGCAGATCGCCGCGCAGACCGAGATCGTCGACAAGCTCAAGAGCGGCCTGAACGGCATGAAGGACAAGCTCGTCGAGCTCAAGAACAAGCGCAGCGAATTGCTCGCCCGCGCCAAGGTCGCCGAGGCGCAGACCAAGGTGCAGGACGCGGTCGGCTCGATCAACGTGCTCGACCCCACCAGCGAGCTGGGCCGGTTCGAGGACAAGGTCCGCCGTCAGGAGGCTCTCGCGCAGGGCAAGATCGAACTTGCTGCGTCCAGCCTCGACGCGCAGTTCGAGAGCCTGGAAGACCTCGGCGAGCTCACCGAGGTCGAGGCTCGTCTCGCCGAGCTCAAGGCCGGTGGCAGCGCCCCCCGTCAGGCCCTCGAAGGCTCCTGACACGACCAGCGGATGCCCCGGACCTCGTGTTCGGGGCATCCGCGTTCTCCCTCGGAGGCACCCATGGTGCGATTCCTGGTCATCCCGCAGTGGCAGGGCTCACCCGCGCCACGGGCGATGCTCCTCGTCGACGGCGCGTCCGCGATCGCCGGCGATCTGCCCCGCGCGGCCACAACGGTGCTGGATGTGCCGGTCGAGGCCGGTGAAGCGCTCGGCACGGGCGTCCGCCGTCTGAGTGCGCTGCTCCGGACCCGAGAACTCGTGCACGGTCATATCGACGCCGACACCGTGGTGATCGGCGGCGACTGCAGCGTCACCGTCGCCGCCCTCGATGCACTCCCGGGCGGCACCGAGGATCTCGCCGTCGTGTGGTGCGACGCACACGCAGATCTGCACACCCCCGAGACGTCCCCTTCGGGCGCCTTCTCCGGCATGGCACTGCGCGCGTTGCTCGGCGAGGGCGAGGAGCAACTGGCGCTCTCCCCCGCAATCCCTGCCGACCGCGTCGTGACCGTCGGCATGCGTACGCTCGATGACGCGGAGATCGCGCCGCTCGCGCCGCTGACGAATCTCTCGGTCGCCGATCTCGAGCGCCCGGAGGCTCTGCTCGACGCGGTGCGTTCGACGGGCGCCTCACGCGTGTGGGTTCACATCGACGTCGATGTGCTCGATCCCTCGGACTTCGCGGGTGTGTCGTCGTCCGTGCCGTTCGGCCTCTCCCCCGCAGCACTCAGCACCGCCGTCCGAACCCTGCGCGGAGAGATCCCGCTCGCCGGAGCCACCATCGCCGGCTTCGCTCCGCGGTCCCCGGCCGACGCCGTCGATGATCTCGGCGCGCTGCTGCGACTGATCGGAGCGGTGGCATGACGCCGGACTCGGAGTGGCGCGCAACGGCCGATGAGGTGCTCGCGCGCGGGCGCCGCTTCGACAGACGGATCCCCTCCTTCCTGCTGCGCTCCCCGATCAGCCGACTCGGCTACGCGTGGGGCACCTCCGTGGGCTGGATGTGGGGCGCGCTGTGGAGCACCGGCCCGGTGGAGAGACGCTCCGGGCTCTGGGTCTTCCGGGGCATGCCGAAATGGACTTTTCGCCGCGGCGGGGTCTGTGTCGGAGGCTGCTTCCTGACCGGTGACGCGCGTCCGACCGAAGCCGTGCTGCGCCACGAGGCCGTGCACAAGGCCCAGTGGCTCCGCTACGGCTTCCTGATGCCCGTGCTCTACCTGTTCGCCGGGCGCGACCCGTTGCGCAACCGCTTCGAGATCGAAGCGGGGCTCGAAGATGGGAACTACGTGCGGCGCACCCGCTGAGAGCTACGCCTCAGCGCTGCGCGGGCAGCAGGCCGAAACGCTCGGGCGTGCGGATCTGTGCCGGGGAGATCGCCAGGGAGCCGGTGAGGTGCTCGACGATGTCGGCCGTCCCCAGGTAGCCACCCAGAAGCGTGACGTGCGTCTCGATCTCGTCGTCGCACATCATCTCATCGGCCCACGCGCAGGTCGCCCGCGCCAGAGCCTGTCCCGGCGCGCAGGAGCGACCGCTGCCGGGCGCACCGGTGCGCTGCTCGCGCGCGAGCCAGGTCACCGTCATACGGCCCGGGGCGTCGATCACGCCGATGTCCGCGGCCTCGGGCACCTCGATGAAGATCCGCCCGGAAGCACACAGTGGCAGCGTGGTCAGGAACACCTCGAGCTCGGCGAGCGACTGCTCGTCGGCCGTGACCAGGTGGTGCGCGCGCTGACGTGCGGCGCGACGTTCCGCGCGCGTGCTGCGAGTCTCGAGCGAGGTGTTCATGATGACTTCATCGTACACCAAGTGAAGGCTTGCCTAACCTTGCTCCTGCTGTGAGAAAGCGTGCGCACGCACTACTCGCCCGGCTCGACGAGCGCCTGTGTCAGCGCCGCGAGCTCCCCCTCGGTCATCCCGTTGGCGCGCAGGTACCCGGAGACGGAACCCCAGCGCTCATCCACCTGCTCGAGAAGACGTCGCATCACCGGCGCAGGCGACTGCGTCGCGAGCGCGACGGCATGCACGGCGTCCGGGTGCTGAGACCGCAGGTACTCGGCGATGCGCCGCGTGCGCTGGGCGGGAAGCTGCGATTCGGTGAGCGCGTAGTCGGCGATCACGGCCTCCCTCTCGGCACCGACGGCGGAGAGCGCCAGAGCCACGGTCACCCCGGTGCGATCCTTGCCGACGGTGCAGTGCACGAGGGTGCGCTCGCCCGCGGCGATGATGCGGAGGGCCTCCACCAGTCGATCGCCGCTCTCCTCGAGGAGGTGCAGGTACAGCCCCTCGAGGCTGATGTCGGTTTCGAAGAACGACCGCACCGACCCCAGGAACAGGGGAAGGTGCGTGGTCTCCGGCCCGTCGATCTCCGTCGGCTCCGCCGCGACCTCCTCGCCGTCTCGAAGGTCGACGATGCGCTGCACGCGCTCACGGAGGAGGGCCGCCCCGGCGGGGGTCGCACCGGACAGCTGCCCCGCCCGCAGGAGGACACCGGCGCGGATGCGACCGCCTGCTGCCGGGATGCCGCCGACGTCGCGGATGTTCGCCACCCCATCGACGCGGAGAACGGTCATGCCTGCGCCTGGGACGCGCGCGGGGGCACCGGGTAGCGACCGGCGATCACGATGCGGTTGAACGCGTTGATGGAAACGCACGCCCAGCTCAGAGCGGCGTATTCCTTCTCGGTGAACACGCTGCCGACGCGGTCGTACACGTCATCCGAGACGCCGTCCTCGGAGATGAAGGTGAAGGCCTCGGCGAGTTCGAGTGCCGCCCGCTCCCGGTCGCTGAAAACACCGCTCTCGCGCCACGTGGAGATCTGGGTGAGCACATCGGTGTCGACGCCGGCCGCGACCGCACGGTCGACATGGATCCGTACGCAGTACGCGCAGCCGTTGAGCTGGGAGCAATGGATCATCACGATCTCCTTGAGACGATCGTCGATGCCGTTCGCCGCGCAGATCTGGCCCACCGTCTTCGAGAACGCATCGAGCGCCTGGTACGCGGCAGGCTCGGTCTTGGACAGGTGCACACGCGTCTCACTCATAACTCCATGATATTCGTCGCGCGTCCGCTGGCCCCCCGCTCGCCCCAAGAGGTCGAAATGCAGACTGCTAATCCTGTCTGCACTAGAGGCGCCATAACTACAAGTGAACTCTGGGTTAGATTTAGCTTTTTGCTCTCGCATTTCTCCGTCTCCGGGCGCAGGGAGCAGAATGTGGAGGTGGCGATCGACATCAGCGAGTTCAGCTATCTTCCCGCACAGGCCGATGCGCTCGGCGTTCCGCTCCCTCCGGTGGAGCGTGTCGCCCTCCCCCTCGACGATGGGCGCGCACTCAGCGCGCTGCGGTTCGGGACCGGCGCGCCTCGGGTCACCCTGCTGCACGGTGCCGGTCTGAACGCGCACACGTGGGACACGACGGTTCTGGCGCTTCAGGAGCCCGTGCTCGCGATCGACCTCGCCGGACACGGCGACTCCTCCTGGCGTGACGATGCCGACTACACCCCGCGCACGCTCGCCCGAGACATCGCGGCGGCCTTCGACGCGTGGGCGGTCCCGCCTCAGATCGTCGTCGGCCAGTCCCTCGGCGGACTCACCGGAGCTGCACTCGCCGCCGCGCGCCCGGATCTCGTGTCCGAGCTCGTCGTCGTCGACATCACCCCGGGCATCGACGTCACCGCCGGTCCGGCCGCACTGCGCGAGTTCTATGCCGGTCCGACCGATTTCGCCTCCCGAGATGAGCTGGTCGACAAGGCGATGTCGCTCGGTTTCGGGGGCAGTCGCGCCGAGACCGAGCGCGGCGTCTTCCTCAACACCCGCGTACGCGAGGACGGCCGCGTCGAGTGGAAGCACCACTTCGCGCACCTCGCCGCCCAGGCGCTCGCGGCCCACGATCCGGGCTCGGTGGCCGCGCCGTCCGTGCTGCACGAGACCGGGTGGGAGGATCTCTCCGCCGTCCGCGCGCCGATCACCCTGGTCCGCGCACAGCGCGGCTTCGTCAGCGAAGCGGACGCCGCCGAGCTGCACCGTCGCGTGCCCACCGCCCGCCTGGTCACGCTGGACGCGACACACAACGTCCAGGAGACCGCCCCCACTGCCCTCGCCGCCCTCATCGCGTCCCCCGCCGTCTCCCACGGAATATGACGCTTCGTTCCATACCCGACCCGCACCATCCCACGCATCTCTAGGCTCGATCAAACGGCACACAGCAATTGCCGCACCGAGAGGAAACGCCCATGTTCCGACGTACCCGACGTCTCTCGCTGATCGCCGCGCTCGCGGCGACCGCCGTCATACTCAGCGCCTGCGCAGGCTCCCCCGAGCCGACCGTCACCACGGGCACCGGCACGCCCGACCCCGACGCGACCCTGCACGTCGGCCTGGTCCTCGAGCCGACCAACCTGGACATCCGCCACACCAGTGGCGCCGCGCTCGAGCAGATCCTCATCGACAACATCTACGAGGGACTGGTCAGCCGGACGCAGGAGAACGAGATCGAGGGGCGTCTCGCCTCGGACTACACCGTGTCCGACGACGGCCTCACGTACACTTTCACCCTCAACGAGGGCATCCAGTTCCACGACGGCACGGCGCTCACCTCTGCGGACGTCGTCTCCTCCTACGAGACCGTGCGCACCGATGCCACCGTGCAGGGCAACGCCGAGTTCGCGAAGGTCTCCTCGATCACCGCACCCGACGCGACCACGGTGGAGATCGTGCTCACCGAGCCGGACCAGAACTTCCTGTTCACCCTGACGGGCCCCGCCGGGCTGGTCTTCAAGACCGGGGACACGACCGACCTGAAGTCGGCGGAGAACGGCACCGGTCCCTTCACCCTGACCCGGTGGAACAAGGGCAGCACCATCACCTTCGCGCGCAATGACGACTATTGGGGCGAGAAGGCAGGCGTCGCTCAGGTCGAGTTCCAGTACATCCCCGACTTCACCGCCGGTGTGAACGCCGCGCTCGCCGGCGACGTCGACGTGCTCACCGCCGTGGACCCGAACCTCGCCCCGCAGCTTGAGGACTCCGGAGAGTTCGCTCTCACGAAGGGCCGGACGACCGACAAGGCGACGCTGGCGTTCAACAACCAGAAGGCCCCTCTGGACGATGTCCGGGTGCGCGAGGCGCTGCGACTCGCGATCGACCACGACGCGCTCGTCGAAGCCGTCGGCGCGGGAACGACCCTGTACGGTCCCATCCCCGAACTCGACCCGGGCTATGAGGATCTGTCCGATGTGATCTCCTACGACCCGGAGAAAGCGAAGTCGCTGCTCGCCGAAGCCGGCCAGGAGGACCTGGAGCTCACCCTCACCATCCCCGCCTTCTACGGGACCACGGTGCCGAAGGTGCTGATCTCCGACTTCAAGAAGGTTGGCGTCTCCCTTGAGGTGAACTCGGTGGAGTTCCCGACCTGGCTGGAAGACGTGTACACCAACCACGACTACGACCTCAGCTTCGTGCTGCACGTCGAGCCGCGCGACTTCGGCAACTTCGCCGACCCGGACTACTACTTCGGCTACGACAACACCGAGGTGCAGCGTCTGTACGCCGAAGCCCTCGCCGAGGTCGATCCCGACAAGTCCGCCGAGCTGCTCGCGCAGGCCGCGCGCATCGTGTCGGAGGACCACGCCGCAGACTGGCTGTACAACGGCGAGACCATCACGGCAGTGAGTCCGATCGTCGCAGGCTTCCCGGAGGACTCGATCAACTCGCGCATCGACCTCGCCGGCGTCACCGTCTCCACCGACGGGTAACGGGCGGCCACCCCTCCGTGATCCGATACGCACTCACACGAGGAGCCCTGCTCATCGCAGGGCTCCTCGTGTCGAGCGTGCTCATCTTCCTGACTCTGCGCGTGTTCCCGGGAGACGTCGCGCAACTCATCGCCGGCACCCAGGCCTCACCCACCGAAGTCGACGCGCTGCGTGAATCCCTCGGCCTGAACCGCCCGTTGGTCGCCCAGTACACCGAGTGGATCGGCGGCATCTTCCGCGGCGACCTGGGGACCTCCCTGCTCTCCGGGGCCTCTGTCGGTGAGGAGCTTCTGCTCAAGGCGCAGGTCACCGTGCCCCTCGGCATCATGTCGCTCCTGATCGCCGTGCTGATCGCCGTGCCGTTCGGCATCCTCGCCGCACTCCTGCGCGGTCGCCGCGGAGGCACGGCTCTCAGCGTCGGCGCCCAGGCGCTGGCCGCCGTCCCCGTCGTCTGGGCCGGCATGATGCTCATCGTCGTGTTCTCGGTCTGGCTGGGCTGGCTGCCTCCACAGGGCTTCCCACGCACCGGATGGTCGACACCGTGGCGGGCGATCGAGTCGCTGCTGCTCCCCGCCTTGACGATCGGCATCGTGGAGGGCGCGATGCTGATGCGGTTCGTGCGCAGCGCCACGCTCCAAGCGGCCGGACAGGACTTCGTACGCACGGCCGCCGCGAAAGGCCTCACTCGCACGCGAGCACTCATCCAACACGGTATCCCTGCCGTCGGGCTCTCGATCGTCACCGTCCTCGGGCTCCAGGTCGCCGGGATCATCGTCGGATCGGTCGTGATCGAGCAGCTCTTCACCCTCCCCGGCATCGGACGGATGCTGGTCGCCGATGTCGGAACGCGCGACCTCATCAAGGTGCAGAGTGAACTCCTCGTCCTCACCGGCTTCGTGCTGGTCGTGGGCTTCCTCGTCGACCTCGTGCACCGCGCGATCGACCCCCGCCAACGGGAGGCCGCATGACTCCCCGATGGCTCGCCCGCCTCTGGAGCACCCCGACCGGGCGATTCGGGCTCGTCGTCGTGGCCGTGGTCGCGGGTACGGCGCTCGTCGCCCTGTGGTGGACCCCGTTCGACCCTCAGGCGTCGGAGATCGGAGAGCGGTGGCTCCCCCCGGGATGGCCGCACTTGCTCGGCACCGATGACACCGGCCGCGACATCCTGAGCCTGCTGATGGCGGGAGCGCGCACGACCGTGTTCGTGAGCGTCGGCGCCGGCGTCGTGGCGACGGTCGTGGGAGTCTCCCTCGCCGCGCTCGGTGCCCTCACCGCTCGATGGATGCGGGAGACCGTCGCGGTGCTCGTCGACATCCTGATCGCCTTCCCCGTCCTCCTGATCGCCATGATGATCTCCTCGGTCTGGGGCGGCTCGCTCTGGGTCGTGATCTGGGCCGTGGGGATCGGGTTCGGCGTGAACATCGCCCGCGTGACGCGACCGGAACTGCGCCGCGTGCAGCAGAGCGACTTCGTGCTGGCCGGTCGAGCCGCGGGGCTGACTCCGTCGCAGAGCCTGGTCCGCCACCTGCTGCCGAACGTCGCACCGGTCTTCATCGTGCAGCTCTCGTGGTCGATGGCCGTCGCCGTCCTCGCCGAGGCAGGGCTGTCGTACCTCGGCTTCGGTGCCTCCGTGGTCGAACCGAGCTGGGGGCTGTTGCTCGCCGACCTCCAGCGCTACATCGGGGTGCATCCGCTCTCGGTGATCTGGCCCGGTCTCGCGATCACGATCACCGTGCTCGCGCTGAACCTCCTCGGTGACGGCCTGCGCGAGGCGACCGACCCGACCCTGCGGCACCGTTCCGCCGAAGTCCATACCCCGGGGGTGGTCGCATGAGTCTCTCCGTGGAAGACCTCGTGATCGAGATCGACGGGCGCCGCGTCGTCGATGGCATCTCGTTCGAGGTTCCGGACGGTGCGCGCCTGGGTCTGATCGGCGAGTCCGGTTCCGGCAAGTCGCTCACCGCTCTCGCCGTGCTCGGCCTCCTCCCCGACGGTGCGAGCGCGTCCGGCAGTATCCGCTGGAACGGCGTGGAACTGATCGGAATGCCCGATCGCGAGCTGGCCCGGTTGCGCGGCGACGACATCGGCATCGTGTTCCAAGAGCCCCGCACGGCGCTGAACCCCATCCGCACCGTCGGGCGACAGATCGCGGAATCGATCCGCATCCACGAGGGAGTCGGTCGCCGCGAGGGCCGGGAGCGCGCGATCGCCGAGGCCGCGCGCGTGCGTCTGCCGGATCCGGAGTCGATCGTCGACCGGTATCCGCACCAGCTCTCGGGTGGTCAGCGGCAGCGCGTCGCGATCGCCATGGCACTCGCCTGCCGTCCGCGCCTGCTCATCGCCGACGAACCGACGACCGCACTCGACGTCACGATCCAGGCCGAGATCCTGTCGCTCCTGCTCGCCCTCGTCGCCGAGGAGGGCATGTCCCTCGTCTTCATCACCCACGATCTCGCCGTGCTCGCTCAGGTCGCGACCGTGGGCGTCGTGCTCGAGCGCGGGCGCGTCGCGGAGTCGGGGGCGGTGTCGACTCTCCTCTCGGCCCCCTCCTCCCCGATCACACAGGGGCTGCTGCGGGACGCGACAGCGACCCTGTGGCGCCCGGACGGCGGTGTCTCGTGACCCTGATCGAAGCGCGGGGACTCGGACGGGATCACCGCCTCCCGAAGCGCTCCCTGTTCGAGCGCCCCCGAACGCAGACCGCGCTGTTTCCGACCGACCTGGAGGTCGCCGAGGGCTCATCCGTGGGGATCATCGGCGAATCGGGGTCGGGGAAGTCGACCCTGGTCCGACTCCTCCTGGGGCTCGATCGAGCGACATCCGGCATCGTCACCATCGACGGACGCCCCGTGGACGCCGCCGCATCCGCGAAGTCTCTGCATTGGCTGCGCCGCGAGACCGGGATGGTGTTCCAAGACCCGTTCGCCTCGCTCGATCCGCGCATGACGGCCGGGCAGATCATCCGCGAACCCCTCTGGGCGCTCGGCATCGACGGCGATCACCGAGCGAGGGTCCGCGAGGTCCTCGCACAGGTCGGCCTGGAGCCCGAGATGGGCGATCGCTACCCGCACGAGTTCTCCGGTGGTCAACGCCAGCGGATCGCGCTCGCCCGGGCGATCGTGCATCGACCTCGCATCCTCGTGGGTGATGAGCCCCTCTCCGCCCTCGACGTGACGGTGCGCGCGCAGATCCTGGATCTGCTGATGGAGCTTCGCCGGACGACGGACCTCACGCTCCTTCTGGTGTCGCACGACATCGGTGTGGTGCAGAACCTGTGCGACAGCGTCGCGGTGATGAAGGACGGCCGCATCGTCGAACGGGGATCGACGGAGGAGGTCCTCCTGCACCCCGCACAGGAGTACACGAAGTCCCTGCTGGCGGCGATCCCGGTGATCCCGCGCTCCGGAAACGTCTGAGCGCACATCGTCTCCGCCGGTCGCCCTGCTCAGCGACGTGCCCCGAAGAGGCTTCCGCGCCGCCGTCCCGTCGGCTTGAGCACGCGCCGCATGTACACGGTGCCGAGCTCGCGGCCGAACTTGTACCCGACGCGCCCCATGCGCCCGGCCTCAACGAAACCGAGCTTCTCGTGAAGCCGTATCGACGCCTCTGCGCCGCGATCGCTGATGACGGCGACCATCTCTCGCAGCCCGATCTGCTCACACGCATCGATCAGTGCCCGCAGCAGTGCGGCTCCGAGCCCCTTCCCGCCGGCCCCCGGGCCCAGGTAGATCGAGTCTTCGACGGTGTACTTGTAGGCGTTCTTCCCCGCCCACGGTTGGGCGAGCGCGTATCCCATCACGACGCCGCCCGGGGACACGGCGACGAGGAAGGGCAGCTCCAACCGCGTGAGCAGCGCGTACTTCTCGCGCCAGTACGGGATGCTGCTGCGTCGCTCATCGAGTGTGACCGCGGAATTGCTCACGAAGTGGTTGTAGATCTCTCGCACGTGAGGCAGATCAGCCGGGCGGACCGGCCGGATCGTGTACGCGAAGATCTCGGGCGCGGCCTGCGGGCGAAGGTGGCGCGGGAGGACGCGGCGACGGTCTCCCGGTTCGAACTGCATGCGCTCAGCTTAGAGACGGAGCGGCTTCGCCTTCCACCCTCCAGTCCACGGCTTCGGCCCCCTGTTCCGCGAGCAGGGCATTCGCACGCGAGAACGGCCGGGATCCGAAGAACCCGCGGCTCGCCGACAGCGGGGAGGGATGGGCCGAGACGATCACCGGCGTGTCACCGAGCATCGGCTGCAGATTCGCCGCGTCCTTGCCCCAGAGCACGGCCACGAGAGGCTGATCCCGGGCGACGAGGGTTCTGATCGCGAGTTCGGTGACCTTCTCCCACCCCCAGCCTCGGTGCGAGGCGGCCGCCCCTGGACGGACGGTCAGAACGCGGTTGAGCAAGAGCACGCCCTGATCGCTCCAGGCGGTGAGATCACCGTGCGGCGCCGGCGGTATGCCGAGGTCGCTCTCCCGCTCCTTGTAGATGTTCGTGAGGCTGCGCGGCAGCGGCCGTACCTCACGGTCCACCGCGAACGACAGGCCGATGGGATGACCGGGCGTCGGGTACGGGTCCTGCCCCGTGATCAGCACGCGCACGTCCGCGAGGGGCCGCTCGAACGCCCGAAGGACGTCCTCCCCGGCAGGCAGGTACCCGTGCCCGGCATCCTGTTCCGCCCGGAGCCTCTCCCCGAGTCCGGTTATCGTCTCCTGGACCGGGGCGAGTGCTTCCGCCCAGCCCGCGTCGATGAGGCCGTCCGCAGCGAGCTCGGCCAGCGTCCGCGCCATCGTCAGTCGATCGAGCGCACGCGCAGCGGTCCGCGGGCGAGCAGGTGCTGAGCGGATTGGGCCACCGGACGCATCGTGACGAGGTCGAGGTTCACATGCCCCGGTGCCTCCAGCGCATAGGTGATGACATCCGCGACATCCTCCGCGAGGAGCGGTGCGTCGACGCCGGCGTACACGGCCTCTGCGGCCACGGCGTCGCCGCCCAGCCGGTTCAGCGTGAACTCCTCGGTGTGCACCATGCCGGGCGCGACCTCGACCACCCGGATCGGCTCGCCGTTCAACTCCTGGCGGAGCACCTTGACCAGCATGCCCTCGGCGGCCTTCGCCGCGTTGTACCCGGCTCCCCCCGCATACGCCGATTGGGCGGCCGTGGAGGTGACGAAGACCGTGTCCGCGTGCCCGTCCGCGTCGGCAGCTCGGCGCAGCAGCGGGAGCAGTCCCGCCACGAGCCGCTGCGTCGCGAGCACGTTCGCATCGAACATCCACTGCCAGTCCTCGACCGAGGCGTCTTCGATGCGATCAGTCCCGCGCGCACCGCCGGCCACCTGCACGAGCGCGTGCACCGGGCCCGACTCCGCGAGCGTGGAGACGAGCGCGTCGACGGCAGCCGGGTCGGTCAGATCGCAGGCGATCACGGAGGCTCCGGTCTCCGCGGCGAGCGCGGACAGACGGTCCTTGCGCCTGGCGACCCCGACCACATCCCATCCCCGCGACCGGAGTGCGCGCACCGTCGCCGCGCCGATCCCCGAACTCGCCCCTGTCACCACTGCACGTCTGTTGGCCATGCCTCCACCGTACGATGTTCGCCCCGGATTGCGGAGTCCCCCACGGGCTGTCGCGGATCCCTCGCTCGCGCGACGGCGGGCACCGCTCTGTTACGTCACATTTCTCCCTCACTGTTGACACCGAGCGATATTCCGTACTCTCGCAGCAACGGCATCCGCCATCCGACCTTCCGACCACTCCTGGGGGAATCACATGTCCGCACCTGAGTCCTGGCGCTTCGAGACCAAGCAGATCCACTCCGGCGCCGCCCCCGACCCGGTCACGAAGGCGCGCGCCACGCCGATCTATCAGACCACCTCGTATGTCTTCGACAGCGCGGATCACGCGGCGAACCTCTTCGCCCTGGCGGAGTTCGGCAACATCTACACCCGCATCCAGAACCCGACCCAGGACGTGCTGGAGCAGCGGCTCGCCGCACTCGAAGGCGGCACCGGCGCGCTCGTGCTCGCCAGCGGACAGGCGGCCTCGACCTTCGCCATCCTGAACATCGCGCAGGCCGGAGACCACTTCGTCGCCTCGAGCTCGATCTACGGCGGCACCTACAACCTCTTCAAGTACACCCTCGCGAAGCTCGGCATCGAGGTCACGTTCGTCGAGAACCAGGACGACCCCGAGGAATGGCGCCGCGCCGTCCGTCCGAACACGAAGCTGTTCTTCGCAGAGACGATCGGCAACCCGCAGATCAACATCCTCGACATCCGTACCGTCGCCGACGTGGCGCACGAGAACGGCGTGCCGCTGATCGTCGACAACACCATCGCCACCCCGTACCTGATCCGTCCGTTCGAGTTCGGTGCCGACATCGTCGTGCACTCGGTCACGAAGTTCCTCGGTGGCCACGGCACGACCATCGGCGGAGTCATCATCGACGGCGGCACGTTCGAGTGGTCGAAGAACGTCGACAAGTTCCCCGGCCTCACGGTCCCGGACCCCTCGTACCACGGCGCCAGCTACACCGCCGCCGTCGGCGACCCCCTCGCGTACATCATCAAGGCCCGTGTGCAGCTGCTGCGCGACCTCGGCTCCGCGATCGCGCCGCAGAGTGCGTGGAACCTCATCCAGGGCGTCGAGACGCTGTCGCTGCGCATCGAGCGTCACGTGCAGAACGCCCAGGAGATCGCCGAGTGGCTCGACGGCCGTGACGATGTCGCGACGGTCAACTACTCGGGGCTGCCCTCCTCGCCCTGGTACGCCAAGGCGAACGAGTACGCTCCCAAGGGTGTCGGTGCCGTGCTGTCGTTCGAGCTGAAGGGCGGCGTGGAGGCCGGGCGCGAGTTCGTGAACAGCCTGTCTCTGTTCAGCCACCTCGCCAACATCGGCGACGTCCGCTCGCTCGTCATCCACCCGGCCTCGACCACCCATGCACAGCTCACCCCCGAGCAGCAGCTCACGGCCGGTGTCACACCGGGCCTCGTGCGCCTCTCGGTCGGCATCGAGAACATCGAGGACCTCAAGGCCGACCTGGATCAGGCTCTCGCCGCGGCACGCGCCGTGTCGGAGGCCGCCCGCGCCTGACCCCCGCTGTTCCGGTCGGCACCCCGTCCTACCGTCGACGCCCCTCCTGAATCACGGCTCTCAGGAGGGGCGTCGACGGTGTGCGGGGGCGTCGACCGAGAGTGGGGGGCGCGAGAGATCGGGGCGTAACCTGCCGCCGAAGTGTGCCGGGTCACGCGACAATGGAGGGATGGACTGGCAGACGACCTCCGAGGACACGGTGCCGTCGGCACCCGTGACGGAGGCCGACGTCCGTCTCCTCCGCGCCCGCCCCCCGGCGACCGGAGCCTGGCGTGATGGTGACCCGGTCGGCGGCAGGCGCTTCGCCGCCTTCGGAGCCTTCGCCACGGAGAGCGGTGCGGAGCTGCCCGGTATCCGGATCGCCTACGAGTCCTGGGGCGAGCTGAACGCCGCCCGCGACAACGCGATCCTCGTCCTCCATGCACTCACGGGCGACAGCCATCTGCGTGGCCCCGCAGGAGCGGGCCATCCGACCGCGGGCTGGTGGGAGGACATCACGGGCCCCGGCGCCCCCCTCGACACCGATCGCTGGTTCGTGATCGCGCCGAACATGCTGGGCGGCTGCCAGGGCTCCACGGGCCCGGCGAGTGTCGCCCCGGACGGCTACGAGTGGGCATCGCGATTCCCCTACCTGACGATCCGCGATCAGGTGGCGGCGCAGGTGCGGCTCGCTGATGCGCTGGGAATCGACACGTGGGCGGCGGTCATCGGCGGCTCGATGGGGGGCATGCATGCCCTGGAGTGGGCCGCCACCCACCCCGAGCGCGTGCAGCGGCTCGCGGTCCTCTCCTCTCCGCCGGTGACGACGGCCGACCAGATCGCGCTGAACACCGTGCAGCTGGAGACCATCCGCATGGATCCGCGGTTCCAGGGCGGCGAGTACTACGACCTGTCCGACGGCGACGGCCCCCACCGCGGTCTCGCCCTGGCGCGGCGCATGGCCCTGCTGAACTACCGCAGCCCGATCGAGCTCAACCAACGCTTCCAGCGGTCCTGGCAGTCGGAGGTATCGCCGCTCGGGCACGGCGGGCGCTTCGCGGTCGAGTCGTACCTGGACTTCCACGGCAACAAGTTCACCCGCCGCTTCGACGCCAACAGCTACATCACCCTCGTCGAAGCCATGAACTCGCATGACGTCGGGCGGGAGCGCGGGGGTGTCGAAGAAGCTCTGCGGGCGGTCACGGCGACCACGCTGGTCCTCGGGATCGACAGCGACCGGCTGTTCCCCGTCGACGGGCAGCAGCGCATCGCCCGCAGCATTCCGCACGTGATCGACGACGAGGCCGTGGTGCTCACCAGCGACTTCGGACACGACGGGTTCCTGATCGAGACCGAAGCCGTCGGGTCCCACCTCCGCCGGCTCCTCGACAGCTGAGCCTCCCGAACGCCTCAGCCTGCGACGAACCTCCACGGCAGCACGCCGGCCTCGAGGCGCCCTTGCTCCCAGGAGAAGTCACGACCGGTCTCGGTGTCGAGAACACGCGTCTGGAAGAGTTCCGCTACACCGCCGGACGACAGTGCCGCAGCGGCATCCGCGAACGCGGACAGGCGGTGCAGCGTGACCCACGTCGGTGGGTACAGCATCCACTCCCCCGCCCCGTGGCGCGCCAGTGCTTCCGTTGGCCGCGCCCAGGCCAACTCAGCGACCTCGTCCTCAGCAGGTGACGGCACCGCGTCCGACGCCGCGGCGAGGAAGAACCAGGTGCGGATGCGGGTGGGAGCCTCCATCGGCGGCTGCCACTCGGAGAGGACGACGAGATCGTCGACCACCAGCCCCACTTCCTCGAAGGTCTCCCGGATCGCGGCGCGGCGCGCGTCCTCGACGTCTCCTTCGCCGTCGCGTCGGTCCTCCGGCTCGACCTTGCCGCCCGGGAACACCCAGGCGCCTGGGAAGGATCCGCGGTCCGGTCGACGCAGCAGCAGCACCTCGAACCCGGGTTCCGCGGGCCGCAGCAGGACGACGGTGCCGGCGACGGGCAGGGAATCCTCGGGCGCAGTCATCCCGTCACTCTACGACGCGACGAGCTCAGAGACCTCGGGGCGACGCGCTTCGATGCGGTACGACAGCACGGCGATCAGGAGCCCGGCGACGGCGAGCGCTGCTCCGGTCCATGCCGGCGCGGTGAAGCCCCATCCGACGGCGATCACGACACCGCCCAGGAAGGCGCCGAGGCTGTTCCCGATGTTGAGCGCCGAGTGGTTCATCGCCGCCGCGATCGACTGGTTGTCCCCGGCCACGTCCATGAGACGCGTCTGGATGGTCGGGCTCAGCACCGAGGAGACGAATCCGACCACGAGCACCGTCAGCCCGAGGCTCACGATCCAGAACGACAGGAAGGCGAGCAGGGAGAACACGATCGCCATCGCCGCGAGTCCCCACAGCAGGGTGCGGCGCAGATCGATGTCGGCGAGGTGGCCGCCCACGAGGTTTCCGGCGGTCATGCCGAGCCCCATCAGCACGAGCACGATCGGGACCGCCCACTCGGGTGACCCCGCCACTTCCGTCACCAACGGCGCGATGTAGCTGTACACCGCGAAGAACCCGCCGAAGCCGATCGCGCCGATGCCGAGTGTGAACCACACCTGCGCCCGCCGGAACACCCGGAGCTCCTGACGCATCGTCCGCCCCGGATCGCCCGGGTGCGCGGGGACGAACAGGGCGATGCACAGCGTTGCGAGCGCGAACACCAGCGCCACGACGGCGAACGCCGCCCGCCACCCCCACTCCTGCCCGAGGAAGGTCCCCAGCGGCACCCCGATGACATTGGCGACCGTGAGGCCGGTGAGGATGAACGCCACGCCCTTGGCACGGTTTCCCGGACCCATGACATCGGCGGCGACGAGGGCTCCGATGCCGAAGTACGCACCGTGCGGCAGCCCGGCGAGGAATCGCGAGGCGGCGACGAGCTCGAAGGTCGGCAGCACCACCGTGAGGGCATTGAACACCGTGAGCGCGAGAGCGAGCACGATCATCACTCGATGACGCGGGTAGCGCGCCACGAAGCCGGCGATGGTCGGGGCGCCGATGACGACACCCAGCGCTTACAACGAGATCAGCCACCCCGTCTGGCTCAGCGCTTCTTCCGGACGGGTCGTCCAGAGCGCAGGCAGCAGGTCAGCGGCGATGTTGGGCAGCAGGCCCATGACCACGAACTCGGTCATGCCGATGCCGAAACTGCCGATGGCGAGAGAGAGGAGCGCCCACTTCGCCGCACCCCTCGATTCATTCGAGGGATTCACCGGATCAGCTTAGCGGCCGTCGGGGGGCACGACCGCCGGGACGCCTCGTTCTCGCGTCATGAACACGTCCACGTCGTCCTGCGAGTCGACGGTGAACCCGTGACGCTCGTAGAGGCTGCGCGCCGGACTGCCCTGGAGCACGTTGAGCCGGTACCGCCGGTCGTCGTCGAGGATCATCGCCAGGACCCGAGTGCCGACGCCCCTCCCCTGGTGCGAGGCGTCGAGGTAGAGGTGCTCCAGCCACGTGATGTCGCCGTCTGGACGGAGGGCGACAGACCCGACATCCACAGCGTCCACCACGATGATCCGCGTGTACGCCGGCTCGAACGCATCGCGGAAGCGTTGCCGGACACGCGTCGGGTCGTAGCGCCCCAGCCGCTCCAGGTCGGCGCGGAGCACGTCGGCGCGCAGCTCGGCGATCCACTCGGCGTCCTCGGCGAGCGCCGTCCGGAGAACGACCGATCCGAGCGGACGCGGATCAGTCACGGGGCTCCGCGGCAGCCGCCTCCCCGATCGCCGACTCCAACCGTTCGATCTTCGCGCCGAGCTCTCCGGAGTACCCGGGACGGATGTCGGCCTTGAGCACGAGCGAGACCCGTGACCCGAACGGCATCACCGCTTCGGTCGCGCGCTTGACGACGGCCATGACCGTGTCCCAGTCCGGACCCTCGATCTCGGTGAACATGCTCGTCGTCCGGTGCGGCAGCCCCGACTCGCGCACGACGCGCACGGCGGCCGCCACGGCGTCGTGCACGGAGGCGTCGGTGCGCTGCGCACCGTCGGCGGGGGTGCCACTCGGGGCGACGGAGAAGGCGATCAGCATGGGTTCACTCCTGGGGTTTCGGATGACGGGCGGGCACACGTGCGAGAGCACGGATGCTCAGGATGAGCAGGACGAGGAGAAGGCCGTTGCGCACCGTGAGGACGGCGACGGCGATGGCATCGGCACGCAGGAGTGCGTCGTAGCCGATCGGATAGACGAGGCAGGTGAGCAGGCAGAGCGCGAGGACGACGACGGCGGGAACGCGCGCTCTGACCCGATCGAGCACGAGCCAGAGGATCACCGGGGCGATCAGCCAGGTCTGGAACTGCGGCGAACCGACCTTGTTGGTGACGATCAGCAGCGTGACGAGCGTGAGGGCGAACGGAGGGAACAGCCGGGGGAAGGTCGCACCGCGCGCCGCTTTCCGCGCGCCCACCACCGTCACCGCGAGGACCGAGAGCGCCATCAGAGGTGTGAGCGCGGCGGCGACGGCGTCGACCCCGGGGGCCGTGATCTGGAAGGTGAGGATCTCGAAGCTGTACTCGATACGTGCGGCTCCGGCGACCGCGAGCCAGAGGAACGGCGTGGCGGCCACGGCCTCGATCTGCAGCCCCCGCCCAGTCTGCTCCGTCAGGAACCCGAAGATCTCGGTGTCCGCGCCGAGCAGGAACAGCGTCGCGACGACCCCGGTGGTGACGACCGCGGCAGCGAGGAGCACCCGCATCCTCGCGCGGAGCGCCACGACGGCCGCCAGGACCAGCGCCCCGGGCCAGATCTTGATCCAGGCGCCGATCGTGAGGAGGGCGGCACCGATCGTCGGCCGCGACACGAGCCAGAGCCCACCGATCACGGCGATCGGCACCGTGATCGCGTCGATCCGGTAGAGCGCGATGGGACCGAGCAGAAGGAGCGCCGCACACCAGAACCAGGCAGCCACACGACGTGCGCGCGACGGCGAACGGCCGACGAGCACACCGAAGGCGACGGCATCGAGGATGATCACGAGCGTCGCCCATCCGACCAGATACGCATGGGAGACGCCGAGCAGGAGTACGAGCGGCGCCGACAGGGCCGCAGCGATGAGCATCGGCACGAGGGCGAGCTGCGGGTAGACCCAGGTCTCGTCGATTCCGACGATCGGTCCCCCGCTGAGCGCCGACGTCGCCCAGGGCTCGTACACGAGCACGACATCGCCCATCGGCTGACTCGGATACACCCACCCGAGCCACGCCGTGAGCAGGTGCACGAGCAGGAACACGGCCCACAGCACGACCACCCTGCTGTTCGACGCGCGCCTCACGCGAGGACGTCCGCGATCGCGGGCGGCAACGCCGCGGCGACATCCAGCGCGACGATCGGATGCCCCGGGCTGCCGGCGGTCACGTCTGCGGCGATCCGTGCCGCGTGGCCGTGCACCCAGGCCCCCGCGGCGGCGATCTCTGCGAGCGGGGCATCGGGATTCGCGGCGGTCACCGCGCCGAGCACGCCGGCGAGCACGTCTCCGGTTCCCGCCGTCGCCAACCAGCCCGTCCCGGCCTCGATCGCGAAAGTCGTCCCGTCCGGGGCTGCGACCAGCGTGCGAGCGCCCTTGAGGAGCACGGTTCCGCCGATGTTCGCGGCGACCTGTCGGGCCCCTTCGGCGCGTTCGCCGCCTGGTTGCAGGCGCAGACGCTCCTGGAGCCGGGCGAACTCGCGTGCGTGCGGGGTGATGAGGAAGGGGGCGCGGGCGCCGGGGGCGAGATCCAGCGCTCCGGCATCGATGACGACCGGCACGGTCCCCGCGAGGATCTCCCGGAGCGCGACGCTCTCCGCGTCCGTCCGAAGGGCCGGATCCGTGCCGGATCCGATCACCCAGGCATCCACGCGGGAACGACCAGGGTCCGCTCCGACCACCGTCTCCGGGCGCCGGGCGAGCACGGCATCGGCCGCCCGCTCCTCCCCCACGTAGCGCACGAATCCTGCACCGGTCCGCCACGCGGCCTCGACACCGAGCACCGCGGCACCGGGATAAGCGGCCGATCCGGTGCGGAGCGCCACCACCCCGCGCGTGTACTTGTCGTCCTCTGCGGCGGGCGCGCGGAAGTACCGGGACGTATCGCTGCGTGTCCACTCGCGCACCTCGACCATGACTCCACGTTAGTGCGGCGCTCCGCGAGGCGCGTCGTCGCGGTAGCGTCGAACGGTGAGTCTTCTCTTCTCCCCGCTGAGCATCCGTTCCGTCACGTTCCGCAATCGCCTCTGGGTCTCGCCGATGTGCATGTACAGCGCCGTCGACGGGCTGGTGCAGGAGTGGCACCACACGCACCTCGCACAGTTCGCTTCAGGCGGCGCCGGACTGATCGTCGCGGAGGCGACCGCGGTGGTACCCGAGGGCCGTATCTCGCCGCGCGATGCGGGTCTCTGGAGCGACGAGCAGCGCGACGCCTGGGCGCCGATCGTCCGCGCTATCCACGACCGTGGGGCGTCCGCCGGGATCCAGCTCGCGCACGCGGGACGGAAGGCATCGACGTGGTGGCCGTGGGCACGGGAGCGGGGGTCGGTGCCGCCCGCCGAGGGAGGCTGGACGACAGTTGCGCCGTCGGCGATCGCCTTCGACGGCTTCGACGCGCCGGTCGCCCTCGACCTCGCCGGGATCGACCGCGTGGTCGAGGCCTTCGCCGACGCCGCGCGACGTGCTCTCGAGGCGGGCTTCGACGTGCTGGAGATCCACGGTGCGCACGGCTACCTGCTGCACCAGTTCCTGTCCCCCCTCTCGAACCGGCGAGACGACGAGTACGGCGGCTCGCTCGAGAACCGCGCGCGGCTCCTGCTGCGCGTCGTGGACGCTGTGCGCGAGGCTGCGGGTCCCGAGGTGCCGGTCTTCGTGCGGATCTCGGCCACCGACCACGCCGAAGGCGGTTTCGTCCCCGATGAGGCGTCCGCCGTCGCCGACTGGGCCACGCAGCGCGGAGCGGACCTGATCGACGTGTCGAGCGGCGGGCTCGTGGCCCATCAGCGGATCGAGGTGTTCCCCGGATACCAGGTCCCTCTCGCCGAGACCGTCCGCCGCGGAGGCCGCATCCCGGTCTCGGCGGTCGGGCTGATCACCGCATCCGCCCAGGCCGAGCAGGTGCTCGCCGACGGCGCGGCGGATGCGGTCTTCGCCGGCCGAGAGTGGCTTCGCGACCCGCACTTCGCGCTCCGCGCCGCACATGAACTCGGCGCCGAGGTCGCATGGCCACCCCAGTACGAACGCGCGCACTGGCGCTGAGCCCGGACGGAGACACGAAGGCCGCCGACTCCCCGGGGAGCCGGCGGCCTTCGTCCGTGTGATCGGGGTCAGCGTCCGCGGAAACGACGAGTCGCGTCCTGCACCTCTCCCACGAGCTCTTCGAGGATGTCCTCCAGGAACAGCACCGCGGTGGTGTTCCCCCGCGCGTCACGCACCTTCGCCAGGTGACGACCGGCGCGGCGCATGACCGCGAGGGCGTCCTCGAGATCCGTGTCCTCCTGGACGGGCACCATGTGGTGGATGCGCTTCGCCGGGACCGGTTCGATCATCTTGACCTCGGCATCGGGGCCCTCCGAGGCCCGGAGGATGTCCTTCAAGTGCACGTAGCCGATCGGCACGGACTCGTCGTCGACGATCACGTAGCGCGAGAACCCGTAGCGGGCGACCGCCTTCTCGATGTCGTCCGGCGTGGTCGACTGCGGAAGCGTGACCAGGTCGCTCAGGGGCACGGCGACGTCTCGCGCCTTCTTGTCGGTGAACTCGACGGCGGCCGCGACCGTTCCCGCGGTGTCCATGAGCAGGCCCTCACGCCGCGACTGGCTGACGATGGTGGCGACCTCGTCGAGGGTGAAGGTCGATGCCGCCTCATTCTTCGGCTCCACCCGGAACAGCCGCAGCACGCCGTTCGCCGTCGCGTTGAGCACCCAGATCACGGGCATGAACACTTTCGACACCCACACGAGGGGCGGGGCGAGGATGAGCACGGCACGGTCCGGCACCGAGAACGCGAGGTTCTTCGGCACCATCTCGCCGAACACCACATGAAGGAACGACACGATCAGCAGCGCGATGGCGAAGGACACCGCGTCGACAGCGCCGTCCGGCCAGCCGAGGGCATGCAGCGGCACGGCCAGCAGGTGGTGGATCGCGGGCTCGGAGACGTTCAGGATGAGCAGCGAGCAGATCGTGATGCCGAGCTGCGAGGTCGCGAGCATCAGCGTCGCATGCTCCATCGCGTACAGCGCCGTCTTGGCCGCGCGCGATCCCTGATCGGCGCGGGGCTCGATCTGCGACCGCCGCGCGGAGATCACGGCGAACTCGCCGCCGACGAAGAAGGCGTTCGCGACGAGAAGCACGACGAGCCAGGCGAGTCCTGCCCAATCGTTCATCGGGTGGCCCCCTCTCCCTCGACGAGCGGACTCGGCACGTAGCGGACGCGATCGACGCGTCGGCCGTCCATGCGCACGACCCGGAGCGTGCCGCTGTCGAGCGGAACCTCGTCGCCGACCGAGGGCACGCGCTCGAGCACGCTCATGACGTATCCGCCGACGGTGTCGTAGACGTCGCCCTCCGGAACCTCGACCCCGGCGCGACGACGCAGCTCATCGGGCCGCAACTCGCCGGGGAAGGTGATGCCCTCACGGTTGCGGATCACTCCGGCCCGAGTGCGGTCGTGCTCATCGGCGACCTCGCCCACCAGCTCCTCGACGAGGTCCTCGAGCGTCACGAGCCCTGCCGTTCCGCCGTACTCGTCGACGACGACGGCCAGTTGGTAGCCGCGTGCCCGGAGCTCGGAGATCAGGGCGTCGACGTGGACCGTCTCCGGAACACGGAGGGGCTCGGTCGCCAGCGCGCCGACAGGCACCTCCGCACGGCGCTCGCGCGGCACGGAGATGGCAGCTTTCAGATGCACGACGCCCATGATGTCGTCGAGGTCGTCGTCGTAGACCGGGAACCGGCTGTGCCCGGTGCGGCGGGCGAGCTGGATGACATCGTCGGTGGAGTCACCGGCGGCGATCGCGTGCATGCTCGGGCGGGCGGTCATCACATCGGCCGCGGTGAGTCGGGAGAACGTCAGAGTGCGGTCGAGGAGCGTGGCCGTGTCGGCCTCGAGCATGCCCGCGCTGGCGGAGCGCCGGACCAGCGAGGAGAGCTCCTCCGCACTCCGCGCGCCGGAGAGCTCCTCTTTCGGCTCGATCCCCATGCTGCGCAGCACGCCGTTGGCGCTGCCGTTGAGCACGACCACGGCCGGCTTGAAGACCGTGGTGAATGCGATCTGGAAGGGGACCACGAGCTTCGCGGTGGCGAGGGGAAGAGCGAGCGCGAAGTTCTTCGGCACCAGCTCACCGAGGATCATCGAGAGCACGGTGGCGATGAACATCGCCACGATGGTCGCGATGGGCGAGACGGCGGCTTCCGGAATGCGCCAGGCCAGAAGCGTCGGCCGGAGGAGGTTCGACAGCGCCGGCTCCATCGTGTAACCGGTCAGCAGCGTCGTCAGCGTGATGCCGAGCTGGGCCGCGGAGAGATGGGTCGACGTGTGCTTGAGGGCACTGATCGTGAGCGAGAGCCGGGACTCCCCCCGAGCCTGACGCGCTTCGAGGTCGGCGCGGTCGAGATTGACCAGCGCGAACTCGCTCGCGACGAAGAGGCCGGTGCCGACCGTGAGCAGGAGCCCCACGCCCAACATGATGTAGTCCATCAGAGGTTCCTCTCCGAGGAGAGAGGCGGACAGTGGGGCGATGTTCTACAACTGGGAGGGTCGTCCATTATGGGGACGATTGTATCGAATGAGGACGGGCTCGCGCTCGCGCTCACCAACTGACCGGCAGCGCCTTGCCCTCTTCGTATCCCGCTGCCGACTGGAGGCCGACGAGCGCACGGTCGTGGAACTCGGGCACGGTCGACGCTCCCGCGTAGGTGAACGACGAACGTACGCCCGAGGTGATCATGTCCAGCAGGTCCTCCACGCCGGGCCGCAGGGGGTCGAGGTAGATCTTCGACGAGGAGATGCCCTCGGCGAAGAGCTCCTTGCGCGCACGCTCGTACGCGTCGAGCCGGCCGAACCGCGCCTGCACCGCCTTGGTCGACGCCATGCCCCAGGACTCCTTGAAAAGACGCCCGTCGCCCTCGTGCTGCAGCTCCCCCGGAGCCTCGATGGTTCCCGCGAACCAGGAGCCGACCATGACGGAGGCCGCACCGGCGGCAAGCGCCAGCGCGACGTCGCGGGGGTATCGCACCCCGCCGTCGGCCCAGACATGTGCGCCGAGCTCCCGTGCGGCCTGCGCGGTCTCGAGGACCGCCGAGAACTGCGGTCGACCGACCGCCGTCATCATGCGGGTCGTGCACATGGCCCCGGGCCCGACACCGACCTTGAGGATCGAGGCGCCCGCGTCGACCAGGTCGGCGACGCCGTCGGCGGTGACGATGTTCCCCGCCACGATCGGGAGCCCCAGGTCGAGATCGGCGACCGCGCGAAGCGCCCGCAGCATGCCTTCCTGGTGTCCGTGTGCCGTGTCGACGACGAGCACGTCGACGCCTGCTCCGGCGAGTGCCCTCGCCTTGGCGGCGACGTCGCCGTTGATGCCGACGGCCGCGGCCACCGCCAGACGACCGTCAGCGTCGAGCGCCGGCCGGTAGAGAGTGGACCGCAAGGCGCTGCGTGCGCTCAGAGTGCCCACGAGGTGACCGTGGTGGATCACCGTCACCATCTCGACACCGGCGTCGGTGATGACGTCGAACGCGTGCCGCTCCGAACCGATGTCGTCGGCATCGATCGACGGCGTACCCCGATGGACGAGGTCGCCCAGTTGCGCATCCGGCAGCGCCGTGGCGAGTCGGACTGCGGGGAGGATGCCGACGATGCGCCCCACGTCGATCGGTGCGTCGCCGCGGGCCACGACGATCCCGTGTCCGCTCGTCGCCGGAAGCAGGCGGAGCGCATCGGCGACGGACGCTTCCGGCGGCAGCACGATCGGGGTGTCCCAGAGGACCGGCTGCGCCTTCACCTCGCGAATCGCGGAGTCGAGATCCTGCAACGGCAGGTCCTGCGGAAGAACACCGAGAGCGCCGCGTCGCGCGAGCACCGCCGCGATGCGCGGACCCGTCACGGAGTTCATGTTGGCGGCGACGATGGGCAGGGTCGCGGGGGTGCCGTCCAGGGGCGCCAGATCGACCTGGAGGCGGCTGCTCACCGCGGATCGGCGCGGCACGAGGAAGACGTCCGAATAGGTCAGATCGACGGCCGGCTGCGCTCCTGAGAATTCCATGTCTCCACGGTACCCAGATCCCCTCGCCACGGGCGCATGGCTTCGACGAATCCCCGAGCGAAACACGTTAGGCTTGTTGGTCGAGAGCGTGCGGGCCCGAACGCATCCTGCGACGACGTCCGCACCAGAGAGCTTCAGCGATGAAAGAGGGCGATCGAGCGTGTCGAACCAGGTGACCGGCGTCAACGGCGACGGGGGGTTCGGAGCCAATTCCTGGCTCGTTGAAGAGCTCTACGAGCAGTTCAAGGTGGACCGCGACTCCGTCGACAAGGAGTGGTGGCCGATCCTGGAGAAGTACCACTCCGACGCGGCGTCCGCGGCTCCTTCCACGGGCACGGCGACGGCTGCTGCGCAGGCACATCCCGTCACCGCCCCGATCCCCGTGATCGGCTCGCAGCCCGTGGCACGTACCACGGCCAAGCCGGCCGCGACGGCGCCGATCCCCGCCCAGGCTCCCAAGCCCGCGCCGAAGCCCGAGGCGAAGGACACCACGGACGTCGTCGAAGAGGACAAGGTCACCCCTCTGCGCGGCCTGCCGAAGACGTTGGCCGCCAACATGGACGAGTCCCTGACCGTCCCGACCGCGACCAGCGTGCGCACCGTGCCGGCGAAGCTGATGATCGACAACCGCATCGTCATCAACAACCACATGTCACGCACCCGTGGCGGCAAGATCAGCTTCACCCACCTCATCGGCTGGGCTCTCATCCGCACGCTCGACGAGTTCCGCAGCCAGAACGTGTTCTATGCCGAGGTCGACGGCAAGCCCTCCGTCGTCGCCCCGGCCCACGTCAACCTCGGCATCGCGATCGACCTGCCCAAGCCCGACGGCACGCGCGCTCTCATGGTGCCCAGCATCAAGCGCGCCGACACCATGTCGTTCACCGAATACCTCTCCGCCTATGAAGACCTGGTCACGCGCGCCCGCGGGAACAAGCTGACCGCGGGCGATTTCCAGGGCACCACGGTCTCCCTCACCAACCCCGGCGGTATCGGCACCGTGCACTCCGTGCCTCGCCTGATGAAGGGCCAGGGCTGCATCATCGGAGCCGGTGCCCTCGAGTACCCGGCCGAGTTCCAGGGCGCCAGCGAGAAGACCCTCAACGAGCTCGCGATCGGCAAGACCATCACGCTCACCAGCACCTACGACCACCGCGTCATCCAGGGTGCGGGGTCCGGCGAGTTCCTCAAGAAGGTGCACGAGCTGCTCATCGGCCAGCGCGGCTTCTACGACGACATCTTCGCCGCGCTGCGCATCCCCTACGCCCCGATCCGCTGGAACCCCGACATCGCGGTGGACCTCGCCGAGCGCGTCGACAAGCAGTCCCGCGTGCAGGAGCTGATCAACTCGTTCCGCGTGCGCGGTCATCTGATGGCCGACATCGACCCGCTCGAATACGTGCAGCGCTCGCACCCCGACCTCGAGATCGAGAGCCACGGCCTCACGTTCTGGGACCTGGACCGCGAGTTCGTCACCGGAGGGTTCGGCGGTCGCCGCGTCGCGAAGCTCCGCGACATCCTCGGTGTGCTCCGCGACTCGTACTGCCGCACCCTCGGCATCGAGTACATGCACATCCAGGATCCGGAGCAGCGCCGCTGGTTCCAGGAGAAGGTCGAGGTCAAGTACCAGAAGCCCGGCCACGACGAGCAGCTGCGGGTTCTCCGCAAGCTCAACGAGGCCGAAGCGTTCGAGACCTTCCTGCAGACGAAGTTCGTGGGTCAGAAGCGCTTCTCCCTCGAGGGCGGGGAGTCTCTGATCCCGCTCCTCGACGAGATCCTCCAGGGCGCAGCCACCGCCGGGCTCGAGGGCGCGGCCATCGGCATGGCCCACCGTGGCCGACTCAACGTGCTCACCAACATCGCCGGCAAGACGTACGGTCAGGTGTTCCGTGAGTTCGAAGGCACGCAGACCCCCGGCAACCAGCGCGGCTCCGGCGATGTGAAGTACCACCTCGGCACCGAGGGAACCTTCGTCGCCGATGACGAGTCCGAGCTTCCGGTCTACCTCGCCGCCAACCCGTCGCACCTCGAGACGGTCGACGGGGTGCTGGAGGGCATCGTCCGCGCCAAGCAGGACCGCAAGCCGATCGGCACCTTCGCGTGGCTGCCGATCCTCGTGCACGGCGACGCCGCCTTCGCGGGCCAGGGCGTCGTGGTCGAGACACTGCAGATGTCGCAGCTGCGCGGCTACCGCACGGGTGGCACGATCCACGTCGTCGTGAACAACCAGGTCGGCTTCACCACCACCCCGAACGACGGTCGCACCTCGATCTACTCGACCGATGTGGCCAAGACGATCCAGGCGCCGGTGTTCCATGTGAACGGCGACGACCCCGAGGCCGTCATCCACGTCGCCCAGCTCGCGTTCGAGTATCGCGAGCGTTTCCACCGCGACGTCGTGATCGACCTCGTCTGCTACCGCCGACGCGGCCACAACGAGGGTGACGACCCCTCGATGACGCAGCCGCTCATGACCGACCTCATCCAGGCCAAGCGCTCGGTGCGCCGCCTGTACACGGAGTCGCTCGTCGGTCGTGGCGACATCACGGAGCAGGAGTACGACGAGGCCAAGGCGGACTTCCAGAACCGTCTGGAGATCGCCTTCGCCGAGACGCACGCAGCCGAGACCGGCGCCCTGGACGTGACCCCGGACGCCCCGCCCGTCGATGACACGGTCGGTGCTCCGGACGTGACGGGTGTGCCGAGCGAGGTCATCCAGCTGATCGGTGACGCGTTCGTGAACAAGCCCGGCGGCTTCACGGTGCACCCGAAGATCCAGCAGCTGCTGGAGAAGCGTCTCGACATGAGCCGCAACGGAGGCATCGACTGGGGCTTCGGAGAGCTGTTGGCCTTCGGCTCCCTGCTCGTCGAGGGCACTCCGGTGCGACTCGCGGGCCAGGATGCGCGTCGCGGCACCTTCGTGCAGCGGCATGCGACCCTGCACGACCGCGCGAACGGCCAGGAGTGGCTGCCGCTGTCGAACCTGTCGGACGCCCAGGGCCGCTTCTTCGTCTACGACTCGCTGCTGAGCGAGTACGCCGCCCTCGGGTTCGAGTACGGCTACTCGGTGGAGGCGCCGGAAGCCCTCGTCCTGTGGGAAGCACAGTTCGGCGACTTCGTGAACGGTGCTCAGTCGGTCATCGACGAGTACATCTCGGCAGCCGAGCAGAAGTGGGGCCAGCAGTCCAGCGTGACCCTGCTCCTCCCCCACGGCTACGAGGGCCAGGGCCCCGACCACTCCTCGGCGCGGATCGAGCGTTTCCTGCAGCTGTGCGCGCAGGAGAACATGATCGTCTCCCGTCCGTCGACGCCCGCGTCGTACTTCCACCTCCTGCGGCGCCAGGCGTACGCCCGTCCGCGCAAGCCGCTGATCGTCTTCACTCCGAAGGCGATGCTGCGCCTGCGGGGCGCGACGAGCCCGGTCGAGGCCTTCACCCAGGGTCGGTTCGAACCGGTCATCGACGACGACCGCGGTCTCGACCGCGCTGCCGTCAAGCGCGTGCTCGTGCACTCGGGCAAGGTGCACTGGGATCTGCGCGCCGAGCTCGAGAAGAACCCGAACCCCGAGGTCGCGCTCGTCCGGCTCGAGCAGCTGTACCCGACGCCGATCGACGAGCTCAAGACGATCACCGATTCCTACCCCGGCGCCGAGCTCGTGTGGGTCCAGGAGGAGCCGGAGAACCAGGGCGCCTGGCCGTTCCTCGCGCTCGCCTTCGCGGACGTCCCGGGAGACCGGTCGTTCCGTCCCGTCTCGCGCCCCGCGTCCGCCTCGCCGGCGACGGGCTCGTCGAAGGTGCACGCGGCCGAGCAGGCCGAACTGATCCACGAGGCCGTCACGCTCGACTGATCCGCAGACGAGGACGGGCGCCGCGACTTCGGTCGCGGCGCCCGTCCTCGTTTCCGTCCAGCTCCGGTCAGTACCAGATGTCGAGCGAGGGCGACGGGAACGCGACCAGCGCCTTGTCGAAGGCGTCGATCGCGGCACGATCCCCGGTGAGACGGCCGGCACCGTGCAACGAGGACGCCCGAACCCCACCGGCGTAGAGCGACGACAGCGCTGAGACGTCGAGCTCGATGTCGGCGGAGCCTCCGTGCGCCTCCTCGACGGTGGCGATGCCCGACTCGTCCACGCGCAGCCGCCAGTCGCCGGCGGTGAATCCCAACGGGTCCTCGACCCGCAGGACCGTGTCGAGCGGTGCCGAATAGCCCCGCGCGGTGAGGGCGGCCGGGAGGTCGAGGATGCGCAGCCAGCCGTGGTCATGCACCTCCTGCTTCACGCCACGCGGATCGGCGACGAGCCACGGCAGCGGGTCATCCAGCGGACGGAGGTCGGCGACGACCTCGTCGACCAGATCGTGCTGCAGCACGAAGCGCCAGAGCGCGGTGCGTGCATCGGCCGTCTCGGCGACGAGCAGACGCACGTCCATCCGGAACCGGAAGGTGCCGCTCGCCTCGCTCACCGTGTACGCCAGGACGCCGCGGAGCACTCCGTCCTCGTCGAGGTAGCGCACTCCCCTGGCCTGGTCCCGATCCGGTGTCGGCGCGACTCCCGAGTACCCTTCCCATCGGCCCTGCCAGCCCGGGATCTGCCCGGGGACCTGTCGACGCGCACGCTCGTGCACGGTCCCGAGGTCGGCGGCCAGCGTGTCGCGATCGACATACTCGAGGCGCCCGGGGGGCGTCGCACCGCCCCATCCCGCACGCCGCGTGTTCACGGTCAGCCGTGCGACCGGTATCGCGGAGCCGAAGCCGTAGCGCCCGTAGATCGTCGCCTCGGAGACGGTGAGGCCCGCGACGGGAACGCCGGCCGATGCTGCGGCTCGCAACTCGCCCTCCAGCAGAGCCCGCGCGATCCCGCGGCGCCGGTGCGTCGCCGCGACGGTGACCGCGCTGATCGCCCACATGTCGATCTCGCCGCCGCCCGGGAGCGTGAGCGGCGTGATCCAGGCGTTCGTGGTCGCGATCGGAAGCGTCGCATCCGTCGCGTCGGGCTCGAACACGCCGATGTTGCGCCGAGCCGCGAAGGTCTTGGTGACCTGGGCGATCATGTCGCCCGTCGGCTCGGCTCCCAGGAACCCGCGGTCCACCGCGCGTTGGAATGCCGCCGAACGGGTGTCGTCCGACAGATCGACGACCCGGTATTCGAGCCCGGAGGTCGCCAGGCGTTCAGTCGAAGTGGGGTCTGCGGTCACGTCCCGCGCATCGATGGAGCTCATCCATCCACACTACCGAGGCGGTCGGACGCGACGTCAGTGCTGCGCGGCCTGAGCCTCACGCAGACGCGCGAACACCTGATCGCGCAGCTGCTCCGGAGCCGTCTCCTTGCAGGCGCGGGCGATGACCTCGGTGAGGGTCGTCGCCACCAGCGCCTCGTCACGGCACGAGGGGCAGTTCTCCAGATGCTCGCGGATCTCGGTGTGCTCGGTCTTGCACACCTCGTTGCGGAGGTACTCCTCCAGATCCTGACGCGCTTTCTCGCAGCCGCAGTCGCTCATCCCTTGCTCCTCGTGTCAGCCGCGGCGATGCCCCGCTCGGCGGCGTAGTCTGCCAACAGCTCCCGCAGCATCCGCCTGCCACGGTGCAGGCGGCTCATCACGGTGCCGATGGGCGTCTTCATGATGTCCGCGATCTCCTGGTACGCGAATCCCTCGACGTCAGCGAGGTACACCGCGAGTCGGAAGTCCTCCGGGACGGCCTGCAGAGCGTCTTTGACGACCGAGGCCGGCATCCGGTCGATCGCCTCCGCCTCCGCCGAACGACTGTGCGACGCGGTGGTCGACTCCGCACCGCCGAGCTGCCAGTCCTCGAGCTCGTCGATCGTGCCCTGGAACGGCTCGCGCTGCCGCTTGCGGTAGATGTTGATGTACGTGTTCGTGAGGATGCGGTACAGCCACGCCTTGAGATTCGTCCCCTGCGAGAACGTCGACCAGGAGCCGTACGCCTTCACGAACGTCTCCTGCACGAGGTCTGCGGCGTCCGCCGGATTGCGCGTCATGCGCATCGCGGCGGCATAGAGCTGATCCATGAAAGGGATCGCCTGCTCCTCGAACTCGCGCCGAGGGTCGCTGACGGTGTCTGCGGTTGCGGTGTCGTCCATCACCGGCCAGTCTAGGCCGCTGAGGTCGATCACCTCGCGCTCCAACGTCGCCGGCATTCTCTCTCCTTCACCTCGGGAGCCTCGTCTGTCGCGCCGAAGATCCCTGCGTTTACTAAGGTGAGAACCGATGAGCGCCAACAGGTATTCCCCCATCCGCGTGCAGGGTGCCTTTCCTGCGCCCACCACCGATGCGCCCGTGCGTGCCGAGCTCACGATCCCCGGCTCGAAATCGCTGACGAACCGCGAGCTGATGATCGCCGCGATCGCAGACGGCCCCGGCCGGCTGATCGCGCCGCTGCACTCCGACGACTCCGCCCGTATGGTCGATGCGCTGCGCGCGCTCGGCGTCGGCATCGAGGAGGTGGAGGCCGGTCACGAGTTCGGTCCCGACCTGGTCGTCACCCCGGCGAAGCTCAGCGGCGGCACGACGATCGACTGCGGACAAGCCGGTACCGTGATGCGCTTCATCGCTCCGCTCGCGGGGCTCGCCGAGCACGACGTGCACCTCACCGCCCACGAGACGGCCCTGCACCGACCGATGGGCGGACTCATCAGCGCCCTCCGCGACCTGGGCGTCGACATCGACGATGAAGGCACCTGGTCCCTCCCGTTCACCATTCGCGGTCACGGACGCATCCGTGGCGGCCGCGTCGAGGTCGACGCCTCCGCATCGAGCCAGTTCGTCTCCGGTCTCCTGCTCGCCGCTCCCCGGTTCGATGTCGGGCTGCACCTCGTGCACACCGGCGAACACCTCCCGAGCCTGCCCCACATCGACATGACCATCGAGGCGCTGAGCCGTCGCGGCATCCGCATCGAGCGTCCCGCCGTCGGTGAGTGGCTCGTCGAGGCCGGCGTGCCGCGCGCCAAGGAGCTCGCGATCGAACCCGATCTCTCGAACGCGGCGCCGTTCCTCGCCGCGGCACTCGTCACCGGCGGTTCGGTGGCTGTCACCGGTTGGCCCGCGCACTCCACACAGCCGGGCGCAATGCTGCCGGATATCCTGCAGGCTTTCGGTGCCCATGTCGGACGCCACGGCGGCACGCTCACGGTGCGAGCCGGCTCGAGCATCCGCGGCCTCGATCTCGACCTCTCGGCAGCGAGCGAACTCACCCCGACGCTCGTCGGCCTCGCCGCCTTCGCCGAGACCCCCACCACGATTCGCGGCATCGGCCACATCCGCCTTCACGAGACGGATCGGATCGCCGCGTTGATCGGCAACCTCCGCGCGCTCGGCGGGGAGGCCGAGGAACTCCCGGATGGGCTGCGGATCATCCCGCGCCCGCTGCACGGAGGAGAGTGGGCGGCGCACCACGACCACCGCATGGCCACGACCGGCGCACTCATCGGGCTGCGTGTCCCCGGCGTCGTGATCGACGACATCGGCACGACCGCCAAGACCCTCCCGGAGTTCACGATGCTCTGGGAGCGGATGCTGCGGGGCTGACGGTGAGCTGGCTCGACGACACCGACGACCTCGACGACGACTTCGAGGACTACGACGAGAGCACCATCCGCACCCGTCCCAACCCGAAGGCCAACCGCCCCAGGACCAAGCGTCGCCCTGCGCATGAGGATGCCGAAGTCGGCAGGGTGCTCGGCGTAGACCGCGGTCGCTACTCCGTGCTCGTCGGCGAAGACACCCCCGACGAGCGCATGATCACCACGACCAGGGCCAGGGAGCTGCGTCGCATGCCCATCGTCACCGGCGATCAGGCACGCGTGGTCGGCGACACCTCCGGTGACGAGGGAACGCTCGCCCGCATCGTCGGCATCGTGGAGCGTACGTCCCTCCTCCGGCGCAGCGCCGACGACACGGACCAGGTCGAGCGGGTGATCGTCGCGAACGCCGACCAGATGCTCGTCGTCGTGGCGGCTGCCGACCCGGAGCCGCGTGCGCGTCTCGTCGACCGTTACCTGGTCGCGGCTCTCGACGCCGGGATCCGCCCCCTTCTCGTCGTGACGAAGACGGACATCGCGGACCCGACGGAGTTCCTCACCCATTTCGACGGCCTCGACCTGCGGGTGTTCACGAGCGCACAGGAAGAGATGCCGGTGGACGAGATCGGCGCCGCCCTGGTCGGGCACTCGACCGTCTTCGTCGGGCACTCCGGCGTCGGCAAGTCCACCCTCGTCAACGCGCTCGTCCCGACGGCCGGACGCGCCACGGGTCACGTGAACCAGGTCACCGGACGGGGGCGACACACCTCCTCCTCCACGGTGTCGCTCCGGTACCAGGGCGCCGAAGGGACCGGCTGGGTGATCGACACCCCCGGCGTCCGCTCCTTCGGTCTCGGTCACGTGGATCCGGCGAACATCCTCGCGGCCTTCACCGAACTCGCCGAGATCGCGGAGAACTGCCCGCGTGGCTGCACGCACCTGGCGGACGCTCCCGATTGCGCGCTCATCGAAGCCGCCGATCGGGGCGAGCTGGGCGAGACCGGGCGCGCGCGCCTCGACTCGCTCCAGCGACTGCTGCAGACCTTCGCCGACAAGGCGGAGCAGGCCCCCGGCCGGTAGGCTGGAGGCGTGACCCAGCGCCTGGAACCCGGTACCGCAGCCCCCGACTTCTCCCTCCTCGACCAGGACGGGAACCTCGTCCGTCTGGCAGACCTGCGCGGCGAGAAGACCGTGCTGTACTTCTATCCGGCGGCGATGACGCCCGGATGCACCACCCAAGCCTGCGACTTCCGCGACAGCATCTCCTCGCTCCAGGGCGCCGGCTACCGGGTCATCGGCATCTCACGCGACGAGCCGGCGACCTTGGCGAAGTTCCGCGAGCGGGACGCCCTCACGTTCCCCCTCCTCAGCGACCCCGACCACTCGGTCCATGTCGCCTACGGCGCCTGGGGCGAGAAGATGAACTACGGCAAGGTCGTCGAAGGAGTCATCCGCTCCACGTTCGTCCTCGATGAGGACGGGAAGATCGACATCGCCCTCTACAACGTCAAGGCCACCGGCCACGTGGCGCGGCTGCGCAAGCAACTCGGCATCGACGCCTGACCCGGTTGGCGGCGGCGCGGCCGCGGCGTCGACGCGGGCACCGCACGGAGCTCACTCCGGCGCGCGCTGCGCGCCTTCTCGTCGTGCGCTCGTGATGAGCAGGGCGAACCCGAGCAGAGCCGGAAGTCCGACGCCGAGGGTGAACGTCCAGGAGACCGGTTGAACCGTCAGGGACGCCAGGGCGAGCGCGACGGCCAGCACCTGGAGCACCACTCCTCCCGAACGCGCCCACGACTTGCCGGCGCGCGTTCCGAACGCGAATGCTGCGAGAGCGGCCGCACCGATCAGCGTGAGAACGATGAGCGCGATGGCGGTCGGCAGCGACGACGCGTCGCCCGCTCCGAGACCCGCGAGTTCGATGATCGCGAACACCAGGAGCGCCACCGCTTCGAGGGCAAGGACCCCTGCGGCCGCGAGGGCGATTCCGGGTGCGCGCACAGTGTCTCCCAAGGATCGAAAGAGGAGAAAACCCTTGATTTCAGGGTATTCATGTAACAGAATAGAGAAAGTCATGTGCTCCCACAGCGGCGTGGGGCGGGCGTTCACGCTCGCATCACAATTCGCGGCATTCCGTCCGCATCTCAACAGGGTAGCCGAACCCGAACAGCTACCCGAATCCGAGAAATCGCACCGCGACATCTCTTGAAATCCACACCGAGGAGCCCCCATGGACTGGCGCGATAAGGCCGCCTGCCTGACTGTCGACCCCGAGCTTTTCTTCCCCGTGGGGAACACCGGCCCGGCCGTCGACCAGATCGAGAAGGCGAAGACCGTCTGCGCCACCTGCACGGTCACCGAGATCTGCCTGCAGTACGCCCTCGAGACCAGTCAGGACTCGGGCGTCTGGGGCGGCCTCTCCGAAGACGAGCGCCGTGCGCTGAAGCGCCGCGCCGCTCGCGCCCGCCGCGCCTCCTGAACTTCCGAAAGCGGCCCGAGATCGACTCTCGGGCCGCTTTCGCGTGTGCCGGGAGCGCCGGCCCTCAGCGGTCGAGCCAGCGGAGCGGGATGTCGATGACCACCTCGGTGCCCTCGCCGTCGCTCCCCCGCCACTCGATCGTGCCGCCGAGCTCGCCCTGGATGAGTGTGCGGATGATCTGCGTCCCGAGCCCCTGACCGATCCGGCCTTCCGGCAGGCCCAGACCGGTATCGCGCACCGTCACGCGGAGGTTCTCCTCCGTGCGCTTGGCGTCGATGGTCACGATGCCCTCTTGGCCTGCCAGACCGTGCTCGACCGCGTTGGTCACGACCTCGGTGAGCGCGAGAGCGAGCGGTGTCGCATACTCGCTCGGAAGCACACCGAAGCGCCCGGTCGACTGCGTGCGCGCGCGGGTGCTCGGCGCCGATGCCACCTCCGCCACGAGCTTGAGCACGCGGTGGAAAACCTCGTCGAAATCGACCTTCTGCGTGAGTCCCTGCGCGAGCGTGTCATGCACCACCGCGATGGCGTCGACACGGCGCATGGCCTGTGTGAGCGCGTCTCTGGCCTCATCGGAGTGCGTGCGGCGGGCTTGGATCCGCAGCAGCGAGGCCACCGTCTGCAGATTGTTCTTCACCCGGTGGTGGATCTCGCGGATCGTCGCATCCTTGGTGATGAGCTCCTGCTCCTGGTGACGGAGTTCCGACACATCGCGGCACAGCACGATCGCCCCGATGCGGGTGCCGTGGTCCTTCAGCGGGATCGCACGCAAGGACACCGTGACACCCCGCGCCTCGATGTCGGTCCGCCAGGGGGCGCGCCCTGTGACGACGACCGGGAGTGACTCGTCGACCTGCCGCGAAGGCGGCACCAAACGCGTGGTGACTTCGGCGAGGGACTCCCCCTCGAGTTCGTCGTCGAAGCCCATCCTGTTGAAGGCGGACAGAGCGTTCGGACTCGCGAACGTGCTGATCCCGTCCACGTCGATGCGGATCAGGCCGTCCGACGCGCGAGGGGCGCCTCGGCGCGGCGAGGTCGGTGCTGCGAGGTCGGGGAAGCTCCCGTCCGCGATCATCCGGAACAGGTCGTTCGCGCACTCGTCGAAGGTGATCTGCTGGCGAGACGGCGTCCGCAGCTCACCCAGGTTGGTGTGTCTGGTGACCACGCCGATCGCTGTGGGGGCTGTGCCTGTATCTCGGCGTTCGGGCACGATCGGCACGGCTCGGACCCGCGTCGGCGTCTCCTCGAACCAGTCCGGCGATGAGGAATCCACGATCTCGGCCGACTCGAAAGCGCCCTGCACCTGCGTACGCCACTGAGGCCGCACCCGCTCCCCGACGATGTCACGATAGAAGAGCGTGGCCGCACCACTCGGGCGTGCGTGCGCGACCGCGATGAAGGAGCCATCCTCGGTCTGGATCCAGATGACGATGTCGGCGGACGCGAGATCGGCGAGGAGCTGTCCGTCTCCGGCGAGACGATGGAGCCACTCCACATCGCTGTCGGTCAGGAGACCCTGGGCATGGGCGAGATCGCTGAGGGTTGACACCCTTCCAGCCTACGGTCAGATCGGTCAGAGAATCGCCAGGGAGGTCGCGCGCCAGCGTCGATCGATCCCATCCAGTCTCACCGCGACCGCCCGCGTGCGCCCCGGTCCGGCCACCACGACGACCGCTTCGATGACCCCGTCGATCGGAGCCGTCACCCGCAGGGACCGGATCTCGAACGTCGGGCGAGCGGGAGCGACTCCGCGCGCGCTGCGCGCCCTCGCCGACAGGTTCGCCCGGGTGACCAGGCTGCGGAACGCGTCTTCGCTGAACCACCGCGCGAGCTGATCGACCTCACGGACGCCGGCGAGCACTTCGAGCACACCGCGGGTGAGACTGCGCAGGAGCGGTGCGGGATCGGGCAGTTCGCTGGTCGGTGTCGGCTGCGGAGCGAAGTACTCGTGAGGCGTCATGTCGATCTCTCGGTCGGGAAGGTCTGCGAGGTCGTCAGTACAGCACCGACCGCCGGGCTCCCGAACGCCGATCGAGGAAGTATGTGGATAACTCGTACGTCCGAAATCGGCGTCGCCTACGCTCGGTCGGGTGCACTGGGACCGACTGTTCGAAGACCTCGAGGGCCAACTGGCGTCCGAGTGGGAGGCCGAACGCGCCGTGCTCGATGCGGAGTCGGAGAGGCTGCGCATCGCCCGGTTGGATCTGCGTGCGCGGCTGCGGGTTCTCTGCGGCTCCGACACGGACGCCCTGATCGACCTCGTGAACGGTCAACGCCTTCCGGTGACGGTGCGCACTCTCGGGGCCGACTGGATGGCCGTCGAATCACGCGGCACCGGGGATGCCGTCCGCGCTCCGGCGGCCGCCCTGCTCGTCCCGCTGCACGCGATCGCCGGCATCACCACCGACCACGGCATGATCCTGGCGAGCCTCGAGGAGGTCCCTGTCATCGAGCACGCACTCCGGGAGAGGATGACACTGGGCTTCGTGCTGCGTGATCTCGCGCGGCGCCGCGTCCCCGTACACCTCACCACCCGGGTGGGTGAGGTGCACGGCACGATCGATCGCGCGGCCGCGGATCACCTGGATCTGGCGGTGCACGACCCGGGGCAGGCGCGCCTCGCCGGTGCGGTGCAGAGCTTCCGCATCGTCCCCTTCTCCGCACTGGTCGCGGTGCGTACCGCGGGAGATCAGTTGCCGTGAGCCGACGAGATGCCCCAGACCTCGGGAAAGCTCGCCACCTGTGATTGCCTCCACAGCGCCATACGGCGAGACGTCTCCGATTCCTCGGCCAGATAGCCTTCCAGGCTCGACTCCTCCACGCGCCAGCGCGGCGGCGACCCGAGCTGAGTTCCTCGCAGTCTGCCCTCGTGCACGAGCTCGATCACCTCGCCCACTCCGATGCTCAGCAGCTCGGCGACCTGCGCGGGGGCGAGGAATCGCGGCGCGCGCGAGGACGGGGCTGACATGCCCCCATTCTCCCTGACACGCTCCCCCGGATCGGGTCGGACGGAACCCTGTGGATAACCGAGGAGGTCCTGTTTCGATCTCTGTGACGATAGCGCCATGCCTTTCCTCTCCCGACCTCGGCGCGCGTTCTGGGGCGACCTGCGGTTCCTCATCGGGATCGCTCTCGTCGCGCTCTCGATCACCGCCGTGTGGCTCATCATCGATGCGGCAGACGACGCGGAACCGGTACTCCGAGCCGACCACACCATCGTCGAGGGCGAGACCCTCACCGCGGACGACTTCCAGGTCGTCGAGGTGGGACTCGGGTTGCTGAGCGACGACTACCTCGGGCCCGAAGACCTGCGATCGGGGCAGATCGCGGCACGGACGATCGAGAAGGGCGAGATCGTGCCGTTATCGTCTCTCACCGACGCGGACCGGAGCCGGAAGACCACGATCGTGATCGAGAGCAACACCGGCATCCCGGAGGAGGTGGAGCCCGGCACCGTCGTCGAGGTCTGGCACGCTCCGCCGATCGACGACGGGCGCTCGCACGAGGCGCCCCGTATCCTCGTCGCCGACGTGATCGTCCGCGACGTGATCGAGCCGGACGGGGTCCTGGCTTCGGCGGGCACCCGGCTCGAGCTCGTGATCGACCGATCCGACGTGGCGGAGGTCCTCGCCGCGGTCACCGGCGGATCCGCCCTTTCGGTGCTGCCTGTCGGAGGCGCCTCATGACCGCGGTGGTCGTGGCAATCGCGGAGCCACGCGCGAGCGCACTGGCCGCCGAACTGGAGCTGGAGGGGATCGACGTGCTCGCGGTCCTGACGGCCGGCGCTCCGGTCGTCGACCTGCCTCCCGGCACCGAAGCGCTCATCGTTCCGGCGACCCGGGCCGTGCTGACCACCGAGCTGATCTCGACGTGTGATCGTGCGGGAGTGCGCGTCCTCGCCCTCGGCGGAGCGGACAGCCGCCTGCGCGGACGACTCGGGTTGTCTGCACCGCTGCCCACCGAAGCCACCGGCTGGGAGGTCGCCGCGGCGCTGGGCACCGAGACCGTCGACGCGCCACTGCCTCACGGCCCCGAGCCCCACCGCGTCATCGCCGTCTGGGGACCGCACGGCGCCCCTGGACGCTCGACCGTCGCGATCCAACTCGCGGTCGAACTCGCCCGGGCCGGCCGCCGCACGGCTCTGATCGACGCCGACACCGTCGCGCCGTCGATCGCCCTGCTGCTCGGGCTCAGCGACGACGCTCCCGGAATCGCCGCCGCCTGTCGTCGAGCCGAACGAGGTGCCCTCGACGACGACGAACTGTCCCGCTTGTCCACCCGAATCCTGAGCGGAGGTCAGGACGTCGAGGTTCTGGCGGGGATCAATCGCCCGAGCCGCTGGCCGGAACTGGCATCAGCCCGTCTCCGCACCACGCTGCAGGCCAGTCGGGGGTGGAGCGAGGAGACGGTCGTGGATGTGGCCGCAGCCTTCGACGCGGACGACGAGGTCACGTACGACCTCGCCGGGCCCCGTCGACACGCGGCGACCTCGGCGACGCTGATCGAGGCGGACCTGATCGTGGCCGTCGCGGCGGCGGATCCTCTCAGCATCAGCCGGTTCCTGCGTGACCACGCCGAACTGCGCCGCCTCACGGCCCCGACGCCCCTCGCCGTGGTCGTCAATCAGGTCAGGCAGGGTCCACTCGGCATCGATGCGCGCAGGCAGGTCCGGCGCACCCTCGAGCGATTCGCGGGCATCACTGAGGTCACGTTCCTGCCCTTCGATCAGCGCGCTGCCGATGCCGCACTGCTGCACGCCCGGCCGATGACCGACGTCACGCCCCGTTCACAGCTCGTCGCCGGTGTGAGGAGGCTGGCCGCGACCCTGTCTCCCACACGTCCGGAGCTTCCTACTGGCGGTAGCTCGAGAGGAAGTTCCCCAGTCGTTCGACGGCTTCGCTCAGCACTCGCGGCTCGGGCAGCGTCACCAGTCGCAGGTGGTCCGGGGTCGGCCAGTTGAAACCGGTGCCCTGCACCAGGAGGATGTGCTCGGAGACGAGGAGGTCGTAGACGAGCCGGGCGTCGTCCCTGATCTCGTGCACGTTCGGATCGAGACGCGGGAATGCGTAGAGCGCACCCTGAGGCTTGACGCAGGAAACCCCGGGAATCGACTCCAGCCCTTCCCAGGCGATGTCTCGCTGCTCGCGCAGACGCCCGGTGGGAGCGATCAGCGCCTCGATGGACTGCACGCCCGACAGCGCGGCCTGGACGGCGTGCTGCGCAGGGACGTTCGGGCACAACCGCGTCGACGCCAGCAGCGTGATCCCCTCCAGGAAGCCCTTGGCGTGCCCCTGCGGGCCGGTGATGACCATCCACCCCGAGCGGTATCCCGCCACCCTGTACGTCTTGGACAAACCGTTGAACGTGAGGCAGAGCAGGTCGGGAGCGAGTGTCGCGGTCGGGATGTGAACCGCGTCGTCGAACAGGATCCGGTCGTAGATCTCGTCGGACAGGAGCAGCAGCTGGTGCTCCCGCGCGATCTGCACGAGACCTTCCAAGATTTCACGCGAATAGACGACACCCGTCGGGTTGTTCGGGTTGATGATGACCAGAGCCTTGGTGCGAGGCGTGATCTTCGAGCGGATGTCCTCGAGATCCGGCTGCCACTCGTCGTCCTCATCGCAGAGGTAATGCACGGGCGTGCCTCCCGCGAGACTGGTCATCGCGGTCCACAGCGGATAGTCGGGGGCGGGGATCAGAACCTCGTCGCCCTCGTCGAGCAGAGCCTGCATCGTCATCGTGATGAGTTCGGACACGCCGTTGCCGAGGTAGACGTCGTCGGGGTCGAACCGGGGGAACCCCTCGATCTGCTCGTACCGGCTCACGACCGCGCGACGGGCGGAGATGATGCCCTTGCTGTCGCTGTAACCGTGCGCCGTGGGCATCGCGGCGAGCATGTCGTGCACGATCTGGTGCGGTGCATCGAAGCCGAAGATGGCCGGATTGCCGGTGTTCAGCTTGAGGATCTTGTGACCCTCCGCTTCCAAGCGCGCCGCCTCGACGAGGGCGTTTCCGCGAATCTCGTACAGGACGTTCTTGAGCTTCGACGACTGGTCGAAGTTGCGCGTTGGGGTCATCGACCAAGCCTACAGCGACGAAAGGAGGGCCAATCCACCCGGACTGGCCCTCCTCCTCACCGAACGCTACTTCTTCTTCTTGCTCTGCGCACGACGCTGTTCACGGTTGCCGGCGGCCGGTGCGTCGCCGTCCGTGCGCTGCCCGAACGCACCGCGGGGTGCCTCCTCGGGCTCGGTCTGCGGCGCCTGCGCGCGCACGGCGGCCTGACGGACGCGATCCGTCGCCGCCTGCTGAACCTGGCCGCGGTCGTTGCGCACCTCGACCTCGCCCGCATCGTTCGCGGCGGAGTACTCGAGACGCTGCTCGCCTCCGCCCGCGGCGAGGCCCTTGGCTTCGACCTCGGTGGTGTCCGAGTCGGCGGCACGGCGCACCTCGACCTCGAGGTTGTAGAGGTAGCCGACCGACTCCTCCTTGATCTGCCCCATCATCGACTGGAACATCGCGTAGCCCTCACGCTGATACTCGATCAGCGGGTCGCGCTGCGCCATGGCTCGCAGGCCGATGCCGTCCTTGAGGTAGTCCATCTCGTAGAGGTGATCCCGCCAGCGGCGATCGAGCACCTGCAGCACGACGCGTCGCTCGAGTTCGCGGGTCGCGGCCTCGCCCAGCGACTCCTCGCGGGCTTCGTAGGCGATCTTCGCGTCGGAGAGCAACTCGCGTGTGAGGCCTTCCGCGGTGATGCCGCCCTTGCGCCCTGCAGCCTCCGAGACGACCTCGTCGATGGTGACCCCGACCGGATAGAGCGTCTTGAGCTCCGTCCACAGAGCATCGAAGTCCCAGCTCTCGTTGTGGCCCTCGCCGGTGTGGTCGCGGACGACTCCGGCGATCGCGTCCTCGATGAAGTGCTGCACCCTGTCGGCAATGTCGTCGCCCTGCAGGATGTGACGGCGGTCGGCGTAGATCGCCTCGCGCTGGCGGTTCAGGACGTCGTCGTACTTGAGCACGTTCTTGCGCATCTCGGCGTTGCGCGACTCGACCTGCGACTGCGCGCTGCGGATGGCGCGGGAGACGAGGCCGGACTCGATCGGCACGTCGTCCGGGAAGTTGGTGCGCGCCAGGATGGCCTCGGCGGCACCGGACTGGAACAGTCGCATCAGGTCATCGGTGAGGCTCAGGTAGAAGCGACTCTCACCGGGGTCACCCTGACGACCCGAGCGACCGCGGAGCTGGTTGTCGATACGGCGCGACTCGTGACGCTCGGTGCCGAGCACGTAGAGCCCGCCGGCCTCGATGACCTTCTCGGCCTCCTCGGCCACGACGCTCTTCATCGCCTCGTAGGTCTCGTCCCAGGCGGTCTCGTACTCCTCGGGGGTCTCGACCGGATCGAGGCCCTTGGCCTTGAGATCCTGCACCGCGAGGAACTCGGCGTTCCCGCCGAGCATGATGTCGGTGCCTCGACCTGCCATGTTCGTGGCGACGGTGACCGCTCCCAGGCGACCCGCGCGGGCGACGATCTCGGCCTCACGCGCGTGGTTCTTCGCGTTGAGGACCTCGTGCTTGATGCCCTTCTTCGCGAGCAGGCGGGACAGGTACTCGCTCTTCTCGACGCTGACGGTTCCGACCAGCACCGGCTGACCTTCGGCATGACGCTCGGCGATGTCCTCGACGACCTGCGCGAACTTGGCGGTCTCGTTCTTGTAGACGAGGTCCGACTGGTCCTTGCGGATCATGGGACGGTTCGTCGGGATCGGGATCACGCCGAGCTTGTACGTCGACATGAACTCAGCCGCTTCGGTCTCGGCGGTACCGGTCATGCCGGCGAGCTTGTCGTAGAGGCGGAAGTAGTTCTGCAGCGTGACGGTCGCGAGCGTCTGGTTCTCAGCCTTGACCGGCACGCCCTCCTTGGCCTCGATCGCCTGGTGGATGCCCTCGTTGTAGCGGCGTCCGACCAGGATGCGGCCGGTGTGCTCATCGACGATCATGACCTCGTCGTTCATGACGACGTAGTCGGTGTCCTTCTTGAACAGCGCCAGTGCCTTGATCGAGTTGTTCAGGAACGAGATGAGCGGAGTGTTCGCGGACTCGTACAGGTTGTCGATGCCGAGGTAGTCCTCGACCTTCTCGATCCCGGGCTCGAGCACGCCGACGGTGCGCTTCTTCTCGTCGACTTCGTAGTCCTCGCCCACCTCGAGGGTGCGGGCGATCTTCGCGAACTCGGCGAACCAGCGGTTGGCCTCGCCGGAGGATGGTCCGGAGATGATGAGCGGCGTACGGGCCTCGTCGATGAGGATCGAGTCGACCTCGTCGACGATCGCGAAGAAGTGCTCGCGCTGGACGAGGTCTTCCTTCCGCCACGCCATGTTGTCGCGCAGGTAGTCGAACCCGAATTCGTTGTTCGTGCCGTAGGTGATGTCTGCGGCGTACTGCTCACGGCGGATCGCCGGCGTCTGACCGGAGACGATGATGCCGGTGGTCATGCCCAGGGCACGGAACACACGCCCCATGAGTTCCGCCTGGTAGCTCGCGAGGAAGTCGTTGACGGTGATGACGTGGACGCCCTTGCCGGCGATCGCGTTCAGGTACGCGGGGAGGGTGGCGACGAGGGTCTTGCCCTCACCGGTCTTCATCTCCGCGATGTTCCCGAGGTGCAGCGCCGCGCCACCCATGATCTGCACGTCGTAGGCGCGCATACCGAGCGTGCGCTTGGCGGCTTCGCGCACCGCGGCGAACGCCTCGGGCATCAACTGGTCGAGCGTCTCACCCTTCTCGTACCGCGCCCGCAGCTCCGTCGTCTCGTTGCGCAGTTCGTCGTCGGTGAGCTTGGAGATGTCCTCTTCCAGCGCTCCCACTGCCTTGACGACCTGATTCAGGCGGCGGATGACCCGCCCCTCGCCCGCACGCAGCAGCTTCTCAAGAGGATTGGCCACGGATGTCATCTCCCTGTCAGTGGGTAAATCGCCGGCCATCGGTGGACCCGACGCCAGGCATACTTCGCCATGTTACCGGGCCGTGACCTCCACGTCGCCTGCACGTCGCCTGCAGGACGACCCGCGCGTCACGACGAGAGCATGCCCGGTAACCATATACTCGGTATCGCATTCGGCCCGATCACACGAGGAGACGACGATGTCCGTACGCCAGAGCATGCTCGCCATCCTCGCCCAGGGACCCTGCTACGGATACCAGCTCCGGCACGAGTTCGACCGACGCACCGGTTCGGTCTGGCCGTTGAACGTCGGCCAGATCTACAACACCCTCGAACGACTCGAACGGGACGGCCTCGTGCAGCGCGGCCACACCGATGAGCAGGGGCATGTGTACTGGCGGATCACCCGCGCCGGAGAGGCGGAGGTCGCACGGTGGCTCGCCTCCCCCCTCGCGCGTGCCAAGGGAGCCCGTGATGAGCTGGCGATCAAGCTCGCCGTCGCCGCGACCCTCCCCGGTGTCGACGCCGCGACCACGATCCACGCCCAGCGCGCGGCATCCCTGGCGCATCTCGAGACGTTGCGGCAGGCCAGACGGACGAAGCGCGGTGAGGACGGCCCCGAGGGACTCGCCTGGTCACTAGTGGTCGACTCGATGATCTTCTCCGCCGAAGCCGAGGTGCGCTGGCTCGACCACGCCGCCGAGCGCCTCACCGGACACCCGCAGCACGCGATGGCGCTCGAACTCACGGAGGAGCGACCCAAACGCGGACGCCCTGCGAAATCCGGCGCCGCGATCACCGATGCCGAGATCACCGGCGCCGAGATCACCGAGACCGCGCCTGCAGCCTGAGCGAACCCCGTCGCGACGACCTCAGGGCCGCTCGGCCGAACTTCCCCGTTCGCCCGGAGCGGATGCTCAGCCGGCTCATGCGCCGGGGAAACTAGGATCGACCCATGGCTGGTTTTTGGGGCAAGCGCAAACGCGAACAGGAAGAGCTCGCCGCTCGGGACGCCGATCTGGCTCGGCGTGCGGAGCAGGCCCTCGTCGGAGCGGACGAGCGGATCCGCACCACGGCCGACGAGCTCTCCTTCGCCGAGGCCGAACTCGGCGAAGGCCTGACCGCCGACCTGCGGACGGCACTCGCCGCGGTGCGCACCCATCTGCGCGAGGCGTTCCAGCTCCACCAGCTGAATCACGATGAGATCCCCGACACGGACGAAGAGCTCCGCACCCGCAATGCACGCATCCTGCAGCTGTGCGACTGGGCGCAGGACCTCCTCGACGAGAAGACCTCCGAGCTCGCGGAGTCCGTCTCCACGGTTCGACGCGCGCCCGAGATCATCGCACGGGTGAGAGCGGAGGCTGAGGCGCTCAGCGCCCGCATCCCGCAGACCAACGAGGCTGTCGCACGTCTCTCCGCACGCTACGCCGATTCCGCGATGCACCAGATCACGGCCAGCGCCGCCGAAGCGGAGCAGCTCATCAGCTTCGCGACCCACAGCGCCGACGTGTCGGAACGCCGTCGCACGGCGAAGCAGAACGAAGAGGCGAACGTCGCGCTCGAGACCGCGACCGAAGCGACCCGGCGAGCATCCGCGCTCCTCGACGCGGTCGAGGACTTCGAGATCGAAGCATTGCGCGCCGAATCCACGCTCGCCGAAGTCGTGGCAGACTCCCGCAACGACCTCATCGCCGCACGCAACGCTCCCGCGGTACCGGCGGTGGCGTCAGCCGTCGCAGACCTCCAGGCCGCGCTCTCGGCGCTGACGCCGTCGGGACAACCCAACGATCCGTTCGCGGAGCTTTCCCGCTTGCGTGACGCCAACTCCGCGCTGGACGACGCCATCGCGAAGGCACGCCACCGCGCCGAGAACCCGCTCCCGAGCATCGCCCAGGTGCAGCACGCGATCGACGACGCCGACCGGCAGCTGGGTGTGGCACGCGGCTTGATCGCCGGTCATCGCGGCTGGATCGGCGCGGACGCCCGCACACGCCTCGCCGAGGCGGAACGACTTCGTGTCGACCTCTCCGACCTCCTCCCGGCCGAAGAGACCCGCGAAGCCGCGCTCGTGCAGGCACGACGGGTCGCACACCTCGCCTCCGAGGCGCTGCAGCTCGCCCAGCGCGACATCGACTCGTCCCGCCCGCAGGACGAGGGCTGGGGCGGCGGCGGATGGGGAGGCGGCGGCGGACGACGCGGTGGCGGCGGTGACCTCGCATCCGGCATCCTCGGTGGACTCGTGATCGGCAGCCTGCTCGACGGAATCTTCGACTGACCCGAGCCCTCACGCCTCCCGGACGTCGAAACGGCCCGGTCCCTTTCTCGGGGCCGGGCCGTTTCGCAACGTCGATCAGGAGGCGAGGGCCTCGGACGGCGGAGCCTGGGTGCTCAACGCGATCACGCCGTAGTCCCAGCCCTTGCGCCGGTAGACGACACTCGGGTGGTCGGTGCGGACGTCCACGAAGAGGAAGAAGTCGTGTCCGACCAGTTCCATCCGGTCGACGGCCTCCTCGACGGTCATCCACTCGGCGTCGAAGCTCTTCGTGCGGATGACGACGGGCGAGTACTCCTCCTCTTCCGTCTGCTGCACCGGCACGTTGCCGGTGGCGACGGCATGCAGGACATCCGCCGACGCCGGCTGGACGTCGATGCCCGTGAGAGCTCCGCTCTCCTTCTCGAAGTGAGCGCCGCGGGGGTGCTGTCGTCCATCGACCCGCTTCTCCTTCGCGCGACGCAGCTGCTCGGACATCTTGTCCACCGCGAGATCGAGAGCGACGAACTTGTCTCCATCGGTCGCTTCGGCTCGGACGACCGGTCCCTTCCCGATCAGCGTGAGCTCGACGGTCTCATCGGGCACATGACCGTTGCGATACACGCGATGGGTGACCTTCACATCCAGCCGCTGCGCGCGAGACGCGAGCATCTGGATCTTGGCGATCTTCTCTTCGACAACGGTTCGGAAGCGATCGGTGATACCCACTCCGACGCCAACGATGCTTGTTTCCATTGCTGCCTCCTTGTCCCGGTCCTCCCGGCCAAGGGCGGACCGTGGTCGCCTTGTGTCCCCCCACCGTAGTCCGCCCGTCGACGGATGTCACGAGCTGGTTCTCCTGTGTCTCCGGTGGGTTGTCGATGAGGTTCATGCGAATCCGCCACGAAGCGGCGTGGCGGCGAGCGCGACGGCCGCGACGACTCGGAACCCGGCCACCGTGAGGGCGCGCGCTGCCTCGTCGAATGTCGCCCCGGTCGTGATCACGTCGTCGACGATGACCGCCTCGGCTCCCTCCCCTCGGTGCCGTGCACGCATCGCTCCGCGGACGTTCGTCTGGCGTGCGCGAGCGCCCAGCCCGCGCTGATCCGGGCGCGCTCCCTCGACGGCGAGCACGGCCTGCGGATCCGCGTGCGCACGGCGGACCAGCAGGTCCGGGACACGGTAGCCCCGACGTCGGAAAGCGGCCCGGCTCGTCGGAACGGGCACGATCCACGTCGCCGATGTCACCAGCGGGCTGAGGACGCTCGCCAGCGCCGCACCGAGCGGGCGCGCGATGAGCGTGTCCCCCTCCCCCTTGAGCCGCCGGATGCAGCGCGCCGCCACCCCGTCGAACTCGAGGGCGGACCAGACGGGCAGCCCCGCCGGTGTCACCGACTCCTGCGCCCGCGGCGCCAAGGCACTCCGACAGCCTGGGCACAGCAGGAGGCCGGGCTCAGCGCAGCCCGCGCAGTTCGCGGCGAGCAGGAACGCGGCGACCTCGGCGCCGATCCGAAGGAGACGGGATTCTTCCTGCATCCGACGATTCTGCGACTCCTGGCATCGGTGACGCCGCCGAGCCGCCGGCCGTCCTGCACAAGCCTCGTGCGGGACTCTGCCGTGCAGGAAGGGTCATTCGCCTGCGCGGGTGGCGAGGACGGAGATCCCGGACGCGACTTCACGCCAGGCCGTCCCCGCATGTGCGAACAGCTGTCCGCCCGCACCGAGGATGCGCACTCCCGCGGTCGTCCGCGCACCGGCGGCGGAGATCGCATCGCCCGGAGCGGCCTCCGAGGTACCCGGCCCCCCGACCATCTGAGTGATGAGTTTCGGACTGCTCGGGTCCATCAGCACACCCAGCTGGTCGGGACCCAACCACACCAGGCCCGTCGCCGGCTCGGAGAGCTGGATCAGCTGCTTGGCATCGCTGAGCTCGATCGGAACACCCGCGGCGTCGCGGACGACGCCGGCCACGACCACCCAGTACTGCCTGCCGACCGTGATGACCGCGGCAACCCGACTGCCGTCCGCGGCGACCCGGAGGTCCGAGATCGCGGAAGCATTCGGCCAGGCGTTCGCCACCGTCTGCGGAACCACCTCAGCGTCCCAGGCGCGTAGGGCGGAAGGATCCCCTCGCGGCACCGACCAGGTGTACCCGTACGGGTCGAGTGAAGGATCGATGAGCCCGGTACGCGAATCCAGCTCGATGCGGCTGCCGTCGCGGACGAGGTAGACGTGACCGTCTCCGAGTCGCGCCGCGACCTGGGACTCGTCCGCCGCCACATCGAGGGAGAGGATGGGTTGAGCGATCGCGGCGATCTCGGTGCTGATGCCGGGGAGCGGCGAGATCTCATCTCCCACGATCTTGCCGAAGACCCCGTCCTTCAGGACGAGCGTGCCGATCTCGGTCGAAGGTTCGATCACGTCGACCACGCCGGCATCGAGGTCGCGGCCGTCCACGGTGAACTGCACGCGCGTGACTGCGACCCCCGCGGCCCTCAGCGTCGCCTGCAACTGGGTGCGCATCCGCGCGAGCGTCGTCTCGTCGAGCGCAACCGCAGGACGGGTGAGCGCGACTTCGGCCACCTGCCCGGTGATCGGAACCGCGTCCTGGGCCAGCTGGACGTCGGCGGGGAACGAGTTCTGCACGACGGGATCCAGCCAGGCGCTGGGCACACCGCCGATCAGTGCCCGCGTCACCGTCGTCGCCGGACTCTGGCGCCGAGGGAACCACCTCATGTCGGGGACGAGTCGCGACCAGCTGACGTCGAAATACTGCAGCGGGTAGGCGTCGTACACCTTGTCGAACCGCGGGTCGTCGATCACGACCCCGTCCAGCGCTTCCGTGATGCGCCATTCGCCGTCGTCCATCCGCTCGAGGGCGAACGGCATGGTCGAGGCACCGGGCGCATCCGCGTAGGCACCGGATTCGTCGACGCTCGCGACCAGGTCCAGCTCGACCTGCACCTCCGCCGAATCCGCCTCCTCGACCAGCTCTTCGGGGACCGTCGAGGTGAGCGTGCGGGATTCCGGGCCCGCGTCGACGGACACGCCGGACGCGGGTCGCCAGGTCCGCTGCAACGCCGGCGAAAGGAACTCGCGTGCTGTGGCCCAGTTGTCAGCCGTGGTGATGCCGGCCTCCAGGAAGCCCTCCACGATCCGCTCGGGGCCGGCCCCCTTGACCGGGCCCGAGGCGACCGGGAAGAAGTCGATGTCCTGCGACGATTCGCCGAGCTTGAGGCCGACCGTCACATCGCCGCTGGTCGGAAGCCCTGCACACGCCGGCAGCAGCAGCGCGGCGATCGCCAGCGCCGCGCCACGCAATCGTCTCTTCGATCGTGCGCGGATCATGGCCTCTCCCCCTCGTCGAACAGCTCGATGCGACTCTCGGCGAGCGAGATCGGCTGTGTCGCGTCGCCCAGTTCCGCCAACGGCTCCTGCGGCTCGACGGGGACCGGGCTCGGTCCGTCCAGCGTCCCCTCGTGCCGAGGAATGGTCAGCACGAAGTTCGTCCCGACCCCGAGTTCCGACCAGACCGCCAGCGTTCCGCCGTGCAGGGTGGCGTCGCCGAGAGCGATCGACAGCCCGAGCCCCGTGCCGCCGATGGTGCGCTGTCGCGACGGGTCCGCCCGCCAGAACCGGTCGAACACCCGCTCCGCGTCACCCGGCTCCATCCCGAGACCGAAGTCCCGGACGCCGGCGGCGACCGCGTGCTGGTTGCTGTCGACCGTGATGACGACCGGACGGCCCTCACCGTGCTCGATCGCGTTGCCGATCAGATTGCGCAGCACCCGGCGCACCCGGCGGGGGTCCATGTCCACGGGCGAGTAGCCGCCCGGCGCCACCAAGCGCAATTCGGTGCCGTGGCCGTCCGCGAGCGGTCTCATCTGTTCGATGATGTCCTCGGCCAGGTGCGCGAGACTCGTGGCCTCGAGCTCGAGCTGCACCGACCCCGCATCGTAGCGACTGATCTCGAGCAGGTCGGAGAGCAGCGTCTCGAACCGCTGCACCTGCGCGTGCAGCAGTTCCGCTGCGCGCGCCGTGGTCGGCTCGAACTCCGCACGCTGGTCGTTCAGCATGTCCGCGGCGAGTCGGATAGTGGTCAGCGGTGTACGCAACTCGTGCGAGACATCGGAGACGAAGCGCTGCTGCACCATCGACAGCTCGCCGAGTTCCTTGATCTGCGCCTCGATGCTGTCGGCCATGGCGTTGAACGAACGCCCGAGAACGGCCAGCTCGTCCTCGCCGTGCACATCGATCCGCACCCCCAGATCGCCCGCGGCGAGTCGCGCACTCGTCTCGGCGGCCTGGACGATCGGTGTCGACACGGCTCGCAGGACGATCCAGGAGATCGCCGCCACGATCGCCACGAGCCCGATCCCGGCGATCCAGAGCGTGCGTTGCACGAACAGGAGCGTCTGATCGGCATCGCCCAGGTCATAGGCGAAGTAGATCTCGAACGGCCCTGCTTCCGGGACCTGGAGCTGCTGCCCCACGACGATCCCGGGGACCACCCCACCGTTCTCGACCGGGAGCGCGACGGACTGCCACTCCTGGCGGTCATCGAGCTCGACCACACGCCTGCGCAGTTCCGGGCTCAACAGGCTTTCGTTCAGCCCGGCCTCGAACCCGTTCAACGGCGAGGTGTCGGCGCCCGTCTCGATCTTGTATCCCGCGAGCTGGTCGGTGCTCGACGTCCGCGCCAACGTGTCCCTGATGCCGTCCCAGAGAGTGCTGAGTGCAGCCGGGTCGTCGCCCACCTCGGCCACATCGAGGATCCGCTGCGCCTGGTCGACCGCCCGACGGGCGTCTTCGAGGGCGACGTTCTTCCGTGAGATGAAGAGGTCGTTCTGGATCGCGAGAGCCATCGTCACGCACGTGATGAAGATCGCCAACGAGGTCGCGAGCAGCGTGATCGAGAGGGTGCGGAACCGGAGGGACCGTCTCCACAGGAGACCGAGCATCGTCGGCCAGCCTCGCCAGTCGCGCAGGACGGCGACCGTCGTCGTGGTCGCTGTCGTCGCAGCCATCGTGCTCCTAGCCCACGCTCCCGGCACGGTAGCCCACACCACGCACCGTCATCACGATCTTGGGGTTGTCCGGGTCGAGCTCGACCTTGGCGCGAAGGCGCTGCACGTGCACGTTCACGAGTCGCGTGTCGGCCTTGTAGTGGTATCCCCACACCTGTTCCAGGAGCATCTCCCGGGAGAAGACCTGCTGAGGCTTCGAGGCGAGAGCGACGAGCAGCTGGAACTCCAAAGGCGTGAGTGCGATCGGTTCCGTCCCTCGACGCACCTCATGCGCGTCCACGTCGACGGTGAGGTCACCGACCCGCAGCTGTTCGCTGGTGGCCTGCGGCGTCGGACGGAGACGAGTACGGATCCGCGCCACGAGTTCCTTGGGGTTGAACGGCTTGACCATGTAGTCGTCCGCGCCCACCTCGAGCCCGCGGACGACGTCGGCGGTGTCGCTGCGTGCCGTGAGCATGATGATCGGCACCCCGGATTCGGCGCGGATGCGCGTGCAGATCTCGATCCCGTCCATCCCGGGGAGCATGAGGTCGAGCAGCACCAGATCGGGCCGCTGCGTGCGCCACTCCTCGACGGCTCGCGCTCCGTCCGCGCAGAAGACCGGCTCGAAACCCTCGGTGCGCAGCACGATTCCGATCATCTCGGCGAGTGCTGTGTCATCGTCGACCACGAGAATGCGTGAGGTCATAACTGTTACCTTATGGCACCCAGTCCCAGAGGCCCCAGGTCTGCGCACCACGTCGTGGATATGACACGATGGGACCGCACGATGGAGGGAGTGCCTTTTGAGTGGCCAGACATGGACGCCCGCCCCGAAGAAGGGGATCATCCCTCTTCATCCGCTGACATTCGGAATGCTGCTGGGGAAGGCCTTCGCGGCGCTCCGGCACAACCCGAAGGTGCTGTTCGGGTTCGCCGTCGTCATCCAGCTCGTCGTCGTGCTCGTCACCGCGGGCGTGATGGGGGTCGTGTTCTTCACGACGTTCTCCCGGTTGGAGACGGTCTCCCCCTCGTCACCGGACTTCGAGGCGGTGCTGGCCGGGACGGTCGGGATCAACCTCATCGCCGGAATCGCCGTGGGCCTCGCGACGATCGCGTTCACCGCGGTCATGCAGGGCGTCGTCGCCGCCGAGATCGGCTACGCAGCCGTCGGCGTGAAGGCCACGCTCCGGATGCTCTGGCGCAGGATGGCGCCGTCGTTCTGGCGGCTCGCCGGCTTCGCGTCGCTGACGGTGGCCGCGGTCTTCGGGCTCTTCGCGATCGTCGCGGCGATCATCGCCGCGTTCGTAGCGGGCGGCCTGGGTGGCAGTGCCGAGTTCATCGGGGTCGTCGTGCTCACGGTGGTCCTCATCGTGCTGGCCGCCATCCCGCTGTTCGTGTGGCTGACGACGAAGCTGCTGCTGGTGCCGTCGATCCTCGTCCTCGAACGCGCACGCTTCCGCGACGCACTCGTCCGGTCCTGGCGCCTCACCCGGGGCCGCTTCTGGGTCGCCTTCGGGGTCGTGTTCCTCATCAACCTCATCATGGGTGTGGCGATGCAGGTCGTGAGCATCCCCTCGACGCTGCTGAGCACGCTCCTCACTCCCGTGATCGCGCCCACCGGCGCCGTGGAACCTGCGGCCGTCGTCGGTTTCGTCCTCGCGATCCTCGCGCCGCAGATCCTGATCCTCGTGATCCAAGCGATCGCGGCGGTGGTCCAGAGCACCGGTGCCGCGCTCATCTACGTCGACTGCCGGATGCGGTACGAGGGCCTGGATCAGACACTCCTCGCGTATGTGGAACGCCGGGACCTCGGCTGGACGGACGAGCAGCAGGGTGACCCGTTCCGCGTGGACCCCGCCCGCGCCGTCAGCTCCGCACCACCGCCCCGACAGGTTCCCGAGCACGTGCAGATGACCCAGGGCTACGCCTCTGCTCCGTACGGCACCGCACCGGGCGCTCCCACCTCCCCCTACCCGACAGCACAGCCCTGTCCCGGGTAGGGCTGT
>NZ_SJYZ01000009.1:0-145951 GCF_004337555.1 Microbacterium sp. PI-1
CCCCCTCCTGTCGTCGACGCCCCCTCCTGACGTCGTGCGCGCGAGGGGGTCTCGGCGCGCACGGGGGCGTCGACGGAAGTGGTGAGGCTGGATCGGGATCCTGGACCGGGGCGCCGGGTCGGAGCGGGGCGCGGGGCTGCCGGGTCGGATTGCGTGGTTGCACTCGGGCGGAAGCTCATGACATGATCTCGGAAAGCGCTTTCCGGTCCTGTGGATCGGAACCACAACCAGCCGCCCGAGACAGAAACGGAACACCATGGCACAGGCGAACACCCGCGAGATCGGGATCATCATGAACGGCGTCTCGGGGCGCATGGGCTATCGGCAGCACCTCGTGCGCTCGATCCTCGCGATCCGCGATCAGGGCGGCATCGAGTTGTCCGACGGCTCCCGCATCACCGTGAAGCCGATCCTCGTCGGCCGCAACGAGTCCAAGCTCGCCGAGCTCGCCGCGAAGCACGGCATCGAGGACTGGACGACCGACCTCGACGCCGCGCTCGCTGACCCCCGGTGGGAGATCTACGCCGACTTCCTGGTCACCAAGGCCCGTGCCACCGCGATCCGCAAGGCCATCGCCGCGGGCAAGGCGATCTACACCGAGAAGCCCACCGCCGAGTCGCTCGAGGAGGCACTCGAACTCGCGCGCCTCGCGAAGGAAGCCGGCGTGAAGACCGGGGTCGTGCATGACAAGCTCTACCTGCCGGGCCTGCAGAAGCTCAAGCGCCTGATCGACTCGGGCTTCTTCGGTCGCATCCTCTCGGTGCGCGGCGAGTTCGGGTACTGGGTCTTCGAGGGCGACTGGCAGCCCGCGCAGCGCCCGAGCTGGAACTACCGCACGGAAGACGGTGGCGGCATCATCACCGACATGTTCCCGCACTGGAACTACGTGCTGGAGAATCTCTTCGGCGAGGTCAAGAGCGTCTACGCGCAGGCGGCCGTGCACATCGCCGACCGCTGGGACGAGCAGGGCGAGCACTACACGGCGACGGCCGAGGACGCGGCCTACGGCATCTTCGAGATCGAGGGCGGCGTGATCGCCGAGATCAACTCCTCCTGGACCGTGCGCGTGAACCGGGACGAGCTCGTCGAGTTCCAGGTCGACGGCACCCACGGATCCGCGGTGGTCGGGCTGTTCGGCGCGAAGATCCAGCCCCGGAACGCCACCCCCAAGCCGGTGTGGAACCCTGATCTCGAAGACACCCGCGACTACGACGCGGACTGGCAACAGGTGCCGACCAACGATGTCTTCCTCAACGGCTTCCGCCAGCAGTGGGAGGAGTATCTGGTGTCGTACGTCGAGGGCACCGACTACCCGTTCGACCTGCTCGCGGGCGCCCGTGGAGTGCAGTTCGCCGAGGCCGGTCTGACCTCCAGCGCCGAGGGCCGCAAGATCGCCCTCGAGTCGTTGACCCTGGATTGAGGCGCACGATGGCCACGCTCCGACTCCTGCACCCGACAGGCGCGACCACCGACGTCGCTCTCAACGATGTCGGTGCCTGCACGCGTCCGACCGCACCGCTGCGGAGCCGCGTCGCATACGCCGCCGCACACGTCGTGCCCAAGGTGCACGCCGACAACACCCCCGGGCAGCCCGCCGACATCGACTGGGACGCCACGCTCGCGTTCCGCCGCAACGTGTTCTCCTGGGGGCTCGGCGTCGCCGATGCGATGGACACCGCGCAGCGCAACATGGGCTTGGATGCCGCGGCCACGCGGGAACTGATCGCTCGCAGCGCTGAAGTCGCCCGCGAGGAAGGCGGCTCGGTGGTGGTCGGCGTCAACACCGACCACATCGCCGAGTCGGAGATCTCCCTCGACCAGGTGATCACGGCCTACACCGAACAGCTGCACTTCGCAGAGGAGCACGGGGCCGGTCCTGTGCTGATGGCGTCCCGGCACCTCGCCCGCGCGGCGACGGATGCCGCGGACTACCGTCGCGTCTACCGCGAGGTGCTGTCCCGGGCGACGACCCCCGTCGTGCTGCATTGGCTCGGAACCGCCTTCGACCCTGCGCTCGCCGGCTACTTCGGGGCAGACGGCTGGCAGGAGGCATCCGAGGTGCTGCTGCAGATCATCGCCGAGAATCCGGGGAAGATCGCGGGAGTGAAGATGAGTCTGTTGAACGCCGAGTCCGAGATCTCGGTGCGCGCACGGCTTCCCGAAGGCGTGCGGATGTTCACGGGCGACGACTTCAACTACGTCCGTCTGATCGGGGGCACAGCGGAAGGGATGACGCCGGGCGATGACATGCACTCCGACGCCCTCCTCGGCGCGTTCGCGGCGATCACCCCGGTGGCTTCGGCGGCGATCCAGGCTCTGGACGCCGGTGACCAGGAGGAGTATCTGCGCATCCTGGGCCCGACCGAAGCGCTCAGCCGGCAGGTCTTCGCCGCCCCCACGTTCTATTACAAGACGGGCGTGGCCTTCCTCGCCTGGCTGAACGGGCATCAGCCCGCGTTCCAGATGGTCGGTGGTCTGCATTCCGCGCGCAGCCTGCCGCATCTGAGTCGCATCGTCGAGCTTGCGAACACCTCGCTCGCGCTGGAGCAGCCCGACCTCGCACAGCAACGGTGGCACCGCATGCTGCGCGTGAACGGAGTGGACGCATGAGCCCTTCTTCGCAGATCCCCGACCCGCGGCTGTCGATCAACCAGGCGACGATCAAGCATGCCGATCTCGCCACCGCGCTGCGGCTCACGGCAGACGCGGGAGTGCGATCGATCGGCCTCTGGCGGGAGCCCGTGCATGCGGTCGGCCTCGACGTCGCTGCGCGGATGCTGTCCGACTCGGGTCTGCGCTTCTCGACGCACTGCCGGGGCGGCTTCTTCACCCTGCCGGCCGGTGCGGACCGGGAAACGGCGTTGGATGACAACCGCAGGGCGATCGAGGAGACCGCGACGCTGGCCGCGGCCGGTGCGGAAGGCTCGACCGCCGTGCTCGTGCTCGTCGCGGGCGGATTGCCTGCGGGATCACGCGACCTGATCGGAGCGCGGGAGCGGGTGCGCGATGCGATCGGTGTCCTCGCTCCCGAGGCGGAGGCGGCGGGGGTGACGCTCGCGATCGAGCCGCTGCATCCGATGTACGCGTCGGACCGCGCCGTCATCTCGACGCTCGGGCACGCACTCGACATCGCCGCTGACTTCGCGCCCGAGGTGGTCGGGGCCGCCGTCGATACGTTCCACATCTGGTGGGATCCGCAGGTGCTCGAACAGATCGCGCGGGCGGGCAGGGAGAACCGGATCGCGACCTATCAGGTGTGCGACTGGAAGACACCCCTCGCCGCCGACGTGCTGCTCTCCCGGCACTACACAGGAGACGGGGTGATCGACTTCGGCTCACTCACCCGTGCGGTCGTCGCGACCGGGTACGACCGCGACATCGAGGTCGAGATCTTCAACGCCGAGATCTGGGCGGATGCCCCGGAGAGCGTCGTGCGCCGCACGGCGGAGACATTTGCGGCTGCCGTCTCTCCGCACCTCGCATGAGGTCCGATCCGGAGGTTCGGCGTACCATGTGTCGGGAGCGCGCACGGATGCAGGGCGCACGGGCGGCTTTCCGTCCGACATCCATGCATCGGCCCGACATCCGTGCATGGGGCGTCGCTGCGTCGGCGGGCCGCCCGTGACCCCCGAGGTCGGCGGGCCGCGGGGCGGGGAAGTAGGATCTGGGGCATGACAGAGCCCGCATCGTCGGCGGAGCGGCCGGCGCCGACCAGGGCCCAGCGTCACACGCGGGGACCCGCACCCACCCTGCACGACGTGGCTCGCGAGGCCGGTGTATCGCTTGCGACCGCCTCCCGTGTGCTCAACGGATCGGAGCGCAAGGTCGCCGAGTCGTTCCGTGAGCGTGTGGAAGCGGCGGCCGCGGAACTGGGCTACACCGCGAACGTCTCCGCCCAGGCGACCGCGCGTGGCACCTCGCCCGTCATCGCCCTGCTCGTCGCCGACATCGCCGACCCCTACTTCGGTCTGATCGCCTCGGGGGTGGCGCGCGGTGCCGACGAGCACGGGCTCGTCGTCACGGTCGCCATCACCGACCGTGATCCGGCCCGGAAGGCGCGCATCGTCCGAGCTCTGCGGGGTCAGCGGCCGCGGGGCCTGATCCTCGCCGCCTCCGGCACGCAGGACCCGATCGAGGCCGATGTCGCCCACGACCTCGCCGAGTTCTCGCGTCTGGGCGGCAGGGTGGTCGCCTTCGGGCCGGGCTCCGGCGTGGAGCGGAGTATCGAGATCGACAACCGCTCCGGAGCCGAGGCGCTGGGACGACGGATGGCCGAGCGGGGGTATCGCTCGGCGATCGCGCTCGGTGCCGCCGAGGGCGTGTGGACCTCGGATGATCGTCTGGCCGGGTTCCGCGCCGGATTTGAGGCTTCAGGAGGAGCTGTCGTGCGCACGCTGCGTGGCGGCTTCCTCCGTGAATCAGGCGCGGAGAGTATGGCCGCGGCGCTCGCCGACGGTGTGCCCACCGGCACCCTGGTCTTCGCGATCACCGATGTCGTCGCGATCGGCGCGATGTCCGCGATCCGCGATGCCGGTCGGGAGATCGGCGCCGACATCGCGGTCTGCGGCTTCGACGACGTGCCCGCGAGCAGCGACGTCTCCCCGGCACTGACGACGGTGCGTGTGCCGCTGAGCGAGGTCGGCTACCAGGCCTTCCGTGCGACGGTGGATGCGGACTGGGAGCAGGCGCCGCTGCCGCTCGACGTGGTCGTGCGCGCGAGCACCCCGGGGGTCCCGCGGTGACCCGGGTCGTGCTGGCACCGGACAGCTTCAAGGGCACGATCACGGCAGCCGATGCCGCGGCGGCGCTCGCCGAAGGATGGGCGTCCGTCGACCCCGCGGCGGAGTTCGTGCACCGGCCCATGGCGGACGGCGGCGAGGGCACCGTGTCGGCGTTCGAGGCCGCGGTTCCGGGGGCCGTGCGGATGCCGGTCACGGTCGACGGGCCTGCGGGGCACCGGATCGATACCTCCTGGCTGCTGCTTCCCCCGACCGAGGATGCTCCCGCAGGGACGGCTGTCGTCGACCTCGGCTCGACATCGGGCATCGAGTTGCTGACGGAGCTGCGCCCCTGGGACGCCGACACCGCCGGGTTCGGGCAGGCCATGGCCGCCGCACTCGATCACGGGGTCTCGCGCCTCGTCGTCGGGATCGGCTCGAGCGCATCGACCGACGGCGGCACCGGCATGCTGTCGGCACTGGGGGCGCGGTTCCTCGATGCCGCGGGCGCTCTTGTCGCTCCGGGCGCACGGGGACTCGGAGACATCGCCGCGGTCGACCTCTCCGGACTGCGCCCGGCTCCGGAGGTGCGCGTGCTCACCGACGTGACGAACCCGCTCGTCGGTCCGCGCGGGGCCGCCGCGGTGTTCGGCCCGCAGAAGGGACTGCGCACCCTCGACGACATCGCCCTCGTCGACGACGGGCTGCGCCGGCTCGCCGCACTGCTCGGCGTCGATCCGGACGGCGCGGGGAACGGCGCGGCCGGAGGGACCGGTGCCGCCCTGGTGGTGTGGGGCGGAATCCTCGCTCCCGGCGCATCCGAGGTCGCGGAACTCATCGGGTTGGCCGAGGCGATCGCCGATGCCGATGTGGTCATCACCGGGGAGGGGTCCTACGACGGGCAGTCCGGCGACGGCAAGGTGCCCTCCTACCTCGCGGGTCTCGCCGCTGAGGCCGGGACGCGCGCGATGGTCGCGGCCGGTCGCATCACCGAGGATGCGGATACCGCGCTGTTCGCGGCATCCGCCTCACTCACCGAGCTGGCAGGCTCCCCCGACGCGGCGCTCGCCGAACCGGCGCGCTGGCTGCGCGAGGCCGGCGCCGTGCTGGCCCGTTCCGCCGCAGCCTGAGACGTCGCCCGCGTGGGTCAGTCGCCGAGTGCGGCCGACACGACAGCGCGTGCCTCCGCCTGGACCTCCGCGAGGTGCTCGGGGCCGCGCAGGCTCTCGGCGTAGAGCTTGTAGACGTCTTCCGTGCCGGACGGGCGCGCCGCGAACCAGGCGTGCTCCGTCTGCACCTTGAGACCTCCGATCGCCGCACCGTTGCCGGGCGCGTGTGAGAGCTTCGCCGTGACCTCCTCGCCGGCGAGGGTGGTGGCCGTCACCGACTCGGGGGCGAGCTTTCCGAGCGTCGCCTTCTGCTCCGGTGTCGCGGGGGCATCGACCCGCTGGTAGGCCGAGGCGCCGAAGGCCTCCTCCAGCTCGGCGTACCGCTCCGAGGGCGTCTTGCCCGTGACGGCGATGATCTCGGCGGCCAGCAGGCACAGCAGGATGCCGTCCTTGTCGGTCGACCACACGGAGCCGTCCTTGCGGAGGAAGGACGCCCCGGCCGACTCCTCGCCGCCGAACGCGACCGAGCCGTCGAGGAGTCCGGGGACGAACCACTTGAACCCGACCGGGACTTCCAGCAGGCGGCGACCGAGCGATTCGGCGACGCGGTCGATGATCATCGACGACACGAGCGTCTTCCCGATCGCGGCATCGCGGGGCCAGTCCTGCCGATGCGAGAACAGGTAGTCGATCGCGACGGCCAGGTAGTGGTTCGGGTTCATCAGCCCGGCGTCCGGGGTGACGATGCCGTGCCGGTCGGCATCCGCGTCGTTCCCGGTCAGTACGTCGTAGTCGCCCTTCTTCGCGACCAGCGACGCCATGGCCGAGGGCGACGACGGATCCATCCGGATCTTCTCGTCCCAGTCCAGGGTCATGAAGCGCCAGGTCGGGTCGACCTCGGGGTTCACCACGTCCAGGTCGAGGTCGTGCATCTCGGCGATGAGTGCCCAGTACTCCACGGACGCTCCGCCCAGAGGGTCGGCGCCGATGCGCACCCCGGCCGTGCGGATCGCGTCGAGGTCGATGATGGACGGCAGATCCCGCACATACTCCTCGCGGAAGTCGTAGCCGGTGAGGGCATCCCAGTCGATGTCGGCGAAGCGCTCGAGCTTCACTCCCTCGAGCCCCGCGGCGATCAGGGCGTTCGCGCGGTCGGCGATCCATCCGGTGGCGTCGGTGTCGGCGGGTCCTCCGTGCGGCGGGTTGTACTTGAAGCCGCCGTCGCGGGGCGGGTTGTGCGACGGGGTCACGACGATGCCGTCCGCACGACCGGGGTCGTCGTCTGCGCGTCCACGGTTGTAGGTCAGGATCGCGTGGCTGAGCGCGGGGGTCGGCACCCACGAGTCGCGGGCATCGACCCTCACATCCACACCGTTCGCGAGCAGCACCTCGATGGCGCTGCGCTCGGCGGGCAGGGAGAGTGCGTGCGTGTCCCGACCGAGGAACAGCGGACCCGTGATGCCCTGGGCTGCGCGATAGTCCACGATCGCCTGCGTCGTGGCGAGGATGTGGTTCTCGTTGAAGCTGTTCGACAGGGAGGAACCGCGATGGCCGCTGGTCCCGAAGACGACCCGCTCGGCCGCGACCTCGGGGTTCGGTGTGCGGTCGTAGTAGGCGGCGATCAGTTCGTCGACGTCGATCAGGTCACTTTCCTCCGCAGGGAGGCCGGCACGGCTGGTCATCCTCTCAGTCTGCCCCCTGATGGGCGGGATCGCACCCGAGAAGTCATGCGTATCTCCGTCGTCGCGCCGAGGGCTAAGGTGAAACCCGTGACTGAACGCCGCACCTACAGCTATCTCGGCCCGGCCGGAACCTTCACGGAGGCGGCGCTCGATCAGGTGGCGGAGGCTCGCGGCCAGACGTGGCGCCCCGTGCACAACGTGGGTGAGGCGCTGGCCGACGTGCTCGAGGGCCGCAGCGATGCCGCCATGATCGCGATCGAGAACTCCATCGAGGGCGGTGTCTCCACCACGCAGGATGCACTGGCGACCCTGCCGGGCCTGCGCATCATCGGTGAGTACCTGGTGCGGGTGAACTTCGTGCTCGTCGCCCCGCGTGGCACGACGCTCGATCAGGTCGAGGTGATCGCGGCGCACCCCGTCGCCTATGCGCAGTGTCATGGCTGGCTCGGTGAGCATCTGCCCTCGCACTCGCACGTGCCGGCCTCGAGCAACGTGGCGTCGGCGATCGGCGTCCTCGACGGCACCCTCGCCGCGCAGGCGGCCATCGCCGCCCCGGGCATCGTGAGCCACTACGACGTCGACGTGCTCGCGGAGGGCATCGGCGACAATGCGCAGGCCGTGACCCGCTTCGTGCTGGTCACCCGGACGACCCGTTCCCCCGAGCCCACCGGCGCTGACAAGACCTCCCTGATCGTCGAGCTCCCGCACGATCACCCCGGTTCGCTCCTCGAGATGCTGGAGCAGTTCTCGACCCGCGGGATCAACCTCTCGCTCATCGAGTCGCGGCCGATCGGCGACGAACTCGGTCGCTACCGGTTCGTTATCGACGCGGACGGACACATCGAGCACGAGCGCATGGCCGACGCGCTGCTCGGCATCCGCCGCTTCAGCCCGCGCGTGGTGTTCCTCGGCTCCTACCCGCGTGCGGATCGCCAGATCGTGCAGTACCCCGACCGCTACTCGGACGACGTGTTCGTCGAGGCGCGCGACTGGCTGCGCGGCATCCTCTCCGGCGAGCCCGAGGTCTGACCCCCGCCCCCGCGGTGCGGGCGGCCGGTGCGGGCGGCCGGTGCGGGATCGAAAACGCGCCTCCGGGACGTCACGGAGGCGCGTTTTTCATCCCGCACGAGCGGGACTCGGGGTCAATGCTCCTGGAAGCGCGGCCAGTCGCTGCCGGGAGCCATGCGCGCGTGCAGGGCACCCTTCGCGGAAGCGAGGCTGGGATAGGTGCTGGCTTCGGCATCCGCTTCCGCCATCGTGACGTGGTATCCGTCGTCGTCGTGCCGGATGCTGCCGACCACTCCGTTGCGTCCGTAAGCGACCCAGAGTGCGAGCGTCTTGGTGGTGCTCATCTTCGGACCCCCTTTCTGCCGTCGAGGGTACGCCGATCTGTGTGTTGTCGACACCCCTTGACGGGATCCGCGGCGCGGTTGCGGGATCGACAACGCACCTCCGCTGGCCGGGCGAGGATCGTTTCTGATCCCGCACCGAAGGACGCAGGTGTCAGCGCGAGGAGATCACCCGGCGGATGAGGGAGACGAGGGCGGAGCCGCCGTCGCGCAGGTCGAGCTCGGTGACGCGGATCACGATCCATCCGGCGGCTTCGAGGTCGCGCTGTCGACGGATGTCGGTGCGCCACTGCTCGCGGCTCGTGCGGTGTCCGTCCCCTTCGTACTCGATCGCGATGCGCCACTGCGGATAGGCGAGGTCGACGCGGGCGATCGCCCGTCCGGCGGCCCGGACGACGTGCTGGATCTCCGGCTCGGGAAGCCCTGCGTCGACCAGCAGCATCCTGGTCTCGGTCTCCTTCGGTGACTCGACTCCTCCGCGCACTCGGGGGAGAGCCCTGCGGATGCGCCCGCACCCGGGGAAGCGCCCCCACTCGAGGAGCCGCTGTTCGATCCTCTCGACGTCCACCGAAGGTCTGCCCTCGTGGAGGCCGGGGTAGTTGTCGGCCGCGGTGATCAGGGCTTCCAGGGCGACGTTCATCGGCACACGGGTCAGCTCCGCGGCGCAGAGGAAGAACGCAGCCACGGGGTCGACCACCGGTACCCTTCCGATCTCCCAGGAGTGTGCTCGCCCCGACGCGATGCGACGACCACGGATGCCGACCGTGCGTGGGGGAGAGTGGCCCGTGTCCACTGCGACGTCCAAGGGTTCGGCCGTCGTCCAGTGAACCGGGAAGGGGATTCCCCAGAGCCGCAGCGCCGTCCGTCCGGCGAAACGCTGGCCCGGTCGCAACCGCGGCACGTAGCACTCCACGTGCTCGACGAAGCTGGCGGGCGCCTCCGCAGCGCGGACACCTGCATACGGCCGGATGAGATCGCGCGCGGAGTGCCGCTTGCGCCCGACTCCGGACGCTTCGGCATCGCGGACGGAGAAGTGCGCGCCGAGCTCGGCGGGGAGGGGGATCCGGTGTCGCATCCGCCCATGGTCGCTCGCGAGCTTCCGCTCCGTCCCGCCCTCCAGCCTTGCGCTCCGGCATCTGTGGACAACTGCCGCCTGTGGAGAACGCCCGCTCCGGCTGCGGGATCAAAAACGCGCCTCCGGGTGCCCGGGAAGGCGCGTTTTTGATCCCGCAACCGAGTGGGGGACGGGAGGGGACCGGGACGGGAGCGGGACCGGGGTCAGAGGGCGGCGGCGATGAGTTCCAGGGACTGGGCTCGGCCGAGGGGGGAGTCCTTCGGCTCGGACTCGTACGCACCGGCGACCGGGGACAGCATGACCTCGTCGACACCGTGGCGCTCGGCGAAGCCGCGGACCTCTGCGGCCACGCTCTCTCCGGTGCCGACGAACCAGCGGGAGCGGGCGGCCTGGACGACCTCATCCGTGGTGGCGTCCGTCTCCGCGGCGAGTGCCTCCTCGACGGTCTCGAGCGCTCCCAGCGGCTGGTTCAGCCGCAGCCGTGCCATCATCCGCAGTTGCGGGAGCGCACGAGCTTCCGCTTCCTCCGTGGTGGGCGCGGCGACCGCGTTCACCGTGAGGAAGGTTCGGGGCTCCGGGTGCTCCTCGCTCGGACGGTAACCCGTGCGGTACAGGTCGAGCGCGCGCTCGAGTCCCTGTCCTGAGAAGTGGTTCGCGAAGACGTAGGGGAGTCCGTGGGAGGCCGCGAGCTGGGCGGAGTAGTCGCTCGATCCGAGCAGCCACACCTCGGGGGACCCGGTCGCCGCCGGGGTCGCGCGCACGGTGTACTCGCCGCCCGAGGTGAACCGCACGGTGGCGCCGTCGCCCGAGAGGAGCGCGGCGATGTCCTGGACGTGACGGGGGAACTGCTCGACGTCACTCGTGGTGCCGGAGCCGCGGAGCAATTGCGTGATCACGGGGTCGCTGCCGGGGGCGCGACCGAGGCCGAGGTCGATGCGTCCCGGGGCGATGGCCTCGAGCGCCGCGAACTGCTCAGCCACGATGAGGGGCGCGTGGTTGGGCAGCATCACACCACCGGATCCGAGTCGCAGGCGCGTCGTGCGCGTCGCCGCAGCGGCGATCAGCACCGGGGGTGTGGTGGACGCGACGGCCGGCATGTTGTGGTGCTCGGCGAACCAGTAGCGGCGGTAGCCGAGGCGGTCGGCGGTCTCGGCGAGGGACAGGGAGGAGGCGATGGCCTCGGCGCTCGTCTGGCCGGTGCGCACCGGGACGAGATCGAGGACGGAGAGAGCTGTAGCGGACATCCTCTCCTGCAACGTCTCGCGGGGTGGCGTCATTCCCCCCGGTAGCGTTGCCGTATGGAAGCAGGCATCTTCTACGTCCTCGTCGGTTCCGTCGCCGTGGCCGCGTTCGCGCGTTGGAGAGGATGGCCGGCGCCGCTGCTCGTGACCGTCGTGGCGCTCGCCGCGTCGTTCCTGCCGTTCGTGCCCGAGCTGGACATCGACGGACACCTGCTGCTCAGCCTGGTGCTGCCGCCACTGCTGTACTCAGCCGCGCTCGACGTGTCGTTCGTCGGCTTCCGGCGCAGCCTGCCGCAGATCCGTCGGCTCGGGATCTGGCTCGTGCTGCTCACCGCGGTCGCCGTGGGGTTCGTGGCGTGGTGGCTCCTGCCCTCGCTCACCCTTCCCGGCGCGCTGCTGCTCGGTGCGATCGTGGCCCCGCCGGATGCGGTGTCGGCCGCGGCGATCGGCCGTCGCCTCGGACTGCCCCGGCGCATCATGACCGTGCTCTCCGGCGAGAGCCTGATCAACGACGCGACCTCCCTCACGCTCTACCGGGTGTTCGCGGCCATCCTCGCCGGTGCGACGCTGACGGTCTGGGACGGCATCTGGCAGTTCCTCCTGGCGGTCGGCGTCGGCGTCGGCGTCGGTCTGGTGTTCGGAGTCGTCCTGCACCAACTGCGCACCCGCATCAGCGACCCGGTGGTGATCGGCACATTCGGGCTCCTCGCCCCGTTCGGTGCCTACGCGATCGCCGAGCACCTGCTCGGATCCGGGGTGCTCGCGGTCGTGGCGATGGGGCTCTACGTCGGCTACAACTCGCCGCGCACCGACTACACCACGCGGCAGCAGGAGAAGCCGCTGTGGCTCTCGGCCGACCTGCTGCTGGAGAGCTTCGTGTTCGCCTACATCGGTCTGCAGTTCCCGCGTGTGCTCAACGACCTGGGCAGCGAGTCGGTCGGGCGGATCCTGCTCCTGTCGGGAGCGGTGTTGCTCGTGGTGCTGATCGTGCGACCGCTCTACATCTATCCGACCAGCGCATGGGCGAACTTCCAGGATCGCCGACGGCTCGAACGCTGGGATCGCGGCGTCGAGACCGAGCAGTTCGAGAAACGACACAAGAAGTCCCGGCGCTGGGGGGACTACTCCCCCGACGAGTTGCGCAGCCATATCGTGCGCGAGCGGATGGCAGGGCTGCAGCTCAGCTGGAAGGACAGCGCCGTCATCTCCTGGGCGGGGATGCGCGGTGTGGTGACCCTCGCGATCGCGGTCGCCGCCGCCGACCTCGCGACCCTCGACACCGAGGCGTCGCATGCCATCGTCGTCGTCGCCTTCATCGTGACCGTCGGCACGCTGCTGATCCAGGGGCTCACCCTCCCGCTGCTGATCCGCGGTCTCGGGATCGCGAGCGACGTCGACGAGGAAGAGGACCGGGAGGCGCTCGCCGCCGTCCGGGAGAAGAGTCGCGAGGCCGGCAAGGCCTACCTGGCGACGAAGCGTGTCGAATGGGAGGCGAAGTACGGCGAGGTCGACCTCGGGATCTTCGACGCGTTCACCAAGCGGATGACCCGGGTCGAGAAGGACACGGACGAGGTGCAGAAGGTGGAGGATGCCGCGAGCCGGCCCTCGTACGAGGACCTCGTCGCCCTGACGAAGGGCTGGTTGCAGGTGCGGCGCGAGATCCTGCTCGCCGAGCGGGATGCGGGCAACCTCGACGAGGAGGTCATGCGCGAGCTGATCGCCGCGATGGATGCCGAGGAGCTCGCGCTCGACACCCGGGGTGCCACGCGTTCGCAGAGCCGCGCCTGAGTGCCGGACGACGGAGCGCCCCGTCCCGGAGGGGACGGGGCGCTCTGCGTGAGGCGGAACCGCGGTCAGCGGGCGCCGACCGGCTCCTTGTCGGAGGAGGTGTCCGTTTCCGGGGCGCCCTCGTCGTCTCCGGAGTCGTCGGCGAAGGGGAGGCCTTCGCGCGGAGCGTTGTAGAGCTCCTCGTTCAGGATGCCTTCGCGCTTGGCGACGATCGTCGGGATCAGTGCCTGGCCGGCCACGTTGACCGCGGTGCGGCCCATGTCGAGGATCGGGTCGATCGCGAGCAGGAGTCCGACGCCCTCGAGCGGCAGGCCGAGAGTCGACAGTGTCAGGGTGAGCATCACGACGGCGCCCGTGGTGCCAGCGGTGGCTGCGGAGCCGACGACCGAGACGATCACGATCAGCAGGTACTGCACGAAGTTCAGCTCGATGCCGAAGAACTGGGCGACGAAGATCGCGGCGATGGCGGGGTAGATCGCCGCGCAGCCGTCCATCTTGGTGGTCGCACCGAGCGGGACGGCGAACGACGCGTACGAGCGGGGGACGCCGAGGTTGCGCTCGGTGACGCGCTCGGTGAGAGGCAGCGTGCCGATCGACGAGCGGCTGACGAAGGCGAGCTGCACGGCCGGCCAGACACCGGAGAAGTACTGCTTGATCGACAGGCCGTGCGTGCGCACCAGGACCGGGTAGACGACGAAGAGCACCAGCGCGAGGCCGATGTAGACCGCAGCCGCGAACCAGCCGAGGGAGGCCAGCTTCTCCCAGCCGTACTTGATCACGGCCGAGCCGATGAGGCCGAAGGTGCCGATCGGGGCGATGCGGATGATCCACCACAGCACGCGCTGGATGACCTTCAGCAGCGACTCGGTGAAGACCAGGAACGGCTCGGCCTTCTTGCCGGCCTTGAGAGCGGCGATGCCGACGACGGCCGCCACCACGATGACCTGCAGGATGTTGAAGCCGACGTTCGACGAGAAGGTGCCCTCGACAGCACCGGGCGAGGTGCTGACGGTGAGGCCGAGGAAGTTCTGCGGGATCAGGCCGAGGAGGAAGTTCCACCAGGTGCCGACCGTGTACGGGTCGCCGGGCTCGAGGCCGTCACCGGCGCGGTTGCCGGGCTGGATCACGAGGCCGAGGACGATACCGATGATGACGGCGATGAAGGCGGTGATCGCGAACCAGAGGATCGTCTGACCGGCCAGGCGGGCGGCGTTCTGCACCCGGCGCAGGTTCGAGATGCTGGCGACGATCGCCGTGAAGATCAGCGGGACGACGGCGGCACGCAGCAGCGTGACGTACGAGCTGCCGATCGTGTCGAGGGTCGCGGACAAGCCGGTCGGGTTCTCGGCGGTGGCGCCGAGTTGGCGGCCGATCAGACCGGCGGCGATGCCGAGGACGAGGGCGGCGAGGATCTGGAAGCCGAACGACGTCAGCAGCTTCCGGACCGGTCCGCGGGTGTCAGGCGCCTTCTGCGCGCGTGCGGTGGTGCTCATGGGGTGGGGACTCCAGGATCGCGGTGCGCCGGGTGCGCGCCATGAGGCTCAACGCTAGGACTCCCTGGGAATTCCCTGGGTGGATATGACGAAGGATGACGCGGTTTCCTCCCGACGGTGGTCGGGTCAGCGGGAGGCGAGCACCAACAGGTCGCCGACCTCGCAGTCGAGCGCTTCGCAGATCGCCCGCAGGGTCGAGTAGCGGATGGCGCGGGCGCGGTCGTTCTTGAGCACCGACAGGTTCACGATGCTCACCCCGACCGTGGCGCTGAGCTCCGTGAGGGTCATGCCTCTCTCTGCGAGCAGCTCGTCGAGTCGGCAGTGGATGCCGGTGAACTCGTCGTCGCTCTCGGCCGGGCTCACACCAGGCCCTCCGTCTCCTTCTGGAGCGCCGCCTTCTCCTGTTGGAGACGGATGCGTTCCTGCTCGAGGCGTGTGCCTTGACGGAACACAGCAGCGAGGGCCAGCAGCCCGAGCGCGCCGACGAACGGGAGCGGCGTGACGGTCAGCTGGTAGAACGATGGATACCACTCGCTGTCCGGTGAGAAGGCCTCGCGAAGGCCGGCCGTCGCCGCGATCCCGCTCAGGAGGTCGGCCGTCACGCCGAACACGAGCACGGCGATCGCTCCGCCGGTGAGGCCACGCGTCACGGAGCGCGAGAATGCCCGCCCCCGCAGCGTCTGGAAGCAGACGATCGCCACGATGACCGCGGGCATGGTGGTCAGAGCAAGGCTGCCCAGTTGTGCGGACATCGCGAGCAGCCGGAGCCCGAGCGACGCCTGGCCGACAGTGAAGTCCGAGAGCTGCTCACTGCCGCAGGTCAGCATCGTCGTGGCGCTGTCGCCGAACTCCGAGCAGGGGAGACCGGCCGGCCAATCGAGATACACCTGAGTCTGGCCGTCGAACTCCGCCCAGGGGACGGAGAATGCCTTGATGATGATGACCACAGCTCCCACCGCGGACATCAGGATCCACCATCCGGAGAGCGTGAGTGCGGCATCCAGAGCGATCGTGCGGCTGCCGCTTCGGCGTCCTTTCCACACGACGAAACCGAGGATGACCGCGATCACCGCGAGTGCGATCCCGATGTAGAGCAGGGAAGGCCATACCTCGGCCGAACCGAAACTGAGCATCAGACGAGTCCTTCCGTGTCACGTTCGAGGCGCCGACCGATCTCGAAGACACCGGCGATGAGGGCGAGGGCGAACGCCCAGCCGACCGGGGCGAGGTCGAACTGCACCAGCAGGGTCCACAGCACGTCCTCGACGCCGGGATCCGCGGCGGCCAGGTCTTGGACGACCATCGCCCGCCCGATCCCGCCGGCCAGCTGCCCGAGGAGCGCTCCGGCGAGCATCAGGCAGGCGGCGAGGCCGAAGATCCACCCGAGCGACGCACGGAAAGGTCGCGAGCGGATGAGGGACACGCCCAGCCACCAGACCCCCGCGCACAGCGCCATCGTGGCGAGTGCCGGGAGTGCGACCTCGAGGAGAAGCATCCAGCGGGCGCCGGTGGTCATCGTCGAGAACGTGACGAGGGCGGAGTCGACGGTTGCCGCGCTCACGCCGGAGACGTCATCGAGTGCGGTCAGGTCGACGTCGTGGATCGGCATGAGCACCGCAGGCGCCGCGCCGAACATCTCGAACGCGGCGGAGGCAACCGCGAAGATCGCGCCGATCCCGACGCTCACGGCGCCGGTGGCGATGAGTCCGAGGGCGATCCCGTCGGCGAGTGAGGGGCGTCCTTGTCTGGTGAGCATCGCTGTCTCCTTGACGTTGGTTGTTATCGACATTCGTTAACATAACGACTGTCGATAACTCGGTCAACCCCCGGTATGCCCACGGCGAACACGGGCATACGTGCCCGATGTGGTGGTTACTCTCGATGTACAAGCGCTTCACGCGTCTTCGCCCCGTGCGAATAAGGAGTCACAGCATGTTCGAGAGATTCACGGACCGAGCCCGTCGAGTGGTCGTCCTCGCCCAAGAAGAGGCGAAGATGCTCAACCACAACTACATCGGGACCGAGCACATCCTGCTCGGCCTCATCCACGAGGGTGAAGGCGTCGCCGCCAAGGCCCTCGAGAGCCTCGGCATCTCCCTCGACGCCGTGCGCGAGCAGGTGCAGGACATCATCGGCCAGGGTCAGCAGCAGCCGACCGGGCACATCCCGTTCACCCCCCGTGCCAAGAAGGTGCTCGAGCTCAGCCTCCGCGAGGCCCTGCAGCTCGGCCACAACTACATCGGCACGGAGCACATCCTGCTCGGTCTCATCCGCGAGGGCGAGGGCGTCGCCGCTCAGGTGCTCGTCAAGCTCGGTGCCGACCTCAACAAGGTCCGCCAGCAGGTCATCCAGCTGCTCTCCGGTGCCCCCGGGCGCGAGCCGGCCTCCGTCGGCGCGCAGACGAACGACTCGCCGGCCGGTGCCCAGGGCGGCTCCGCCGTGCTCGACCAGTTCGGACGCAACCTCACGCAGGCCGCACGCGACAACAAGCTCGACCCGGTCATCGGGCGCGAGAAGGAGGCGGAGCGGGTCATGCAGATCCTCTCCCGGCGCTCCAAGAACAACCCCGTCCTGATCGGTGAGCCCGGCGTCGGCAAGACCGCGGTCGTCGAGGGCCTGGCCCAGGCGATCGTCAAGGGCGATGTGCCCGAGACGCTGAAGGACAAGCAGCTCTACTCGCTCGACCTCGGCTCGCTCATCGCCGGTTCCCGCTACCGCGGTGACTTCGAGGAGCGCCTGAAGAAGGTCACCAAGGAGATCCGCACGCGTGGCGACATCATCGTCTTCATCGACGAGATCCACACCCTCGTGGGTGCGGGTGCCGCCGAAGGGGCGATCGACGCGGCCAGCATCCTGAAGCCGCTCCTCGCCCGTGGCGAGCTGCAGACGATCGGTGCCACGACGCTCGACGAGTACCGCAAGCACTTCGAGAAGGACGCCGCGCTCGAGCGTCGCTTCCAGCCGGTGCAGGTCAACGAGCCGACACTGCCGCACGCGATCAACATCCTCAAGGGGCTGCGCGACCGCTACGAGGCGCACCACAAGGTGCAGATCACCGACGGCGCCATCGTGGCCGCGGCGAACCTCGCCGACCGCTACGTCTCCGACCGCTTCCTCCCGGACAAGGCCATCGACCTGATCGACGAGGCCGGCGCACGCCTGCGTCTGTCGATCCTGTCGAGCCCGCCCGAGCTGCGGGAGTTCGACGAGAAGATCGCCGCCGTGCGCGAGCAGAAGGAGATCGCTTCCGAGGAGCAGGACTTCGAGAAGGCCGCCTCCCTGCGCGATGAGGAGAAGAGCCTCCTCGCGGAGCGTCTCCGCCTCGAGAAGCAGTGGCGTGCAGGCGACGTCGCGACCTCCGCGGTCGTCGACGAGGGTCTGATCGCCGAGGTGCTCGCTCAGGCCACCGGCATCCCCGTCTTCAAGCTCACGGAAGAGGAGTCCAGCCGACTCGTCTTCATGGAGAAGGCCCTGCACCAGCGCGTCATCGGTCAGGAGGAGGCGATCGCCGCTCTCTCCAAGACGATCCGCCGTCAGCGTGCCGGTCTCAAGGACCCGAAGCGTCCTTCGGGCTCGTTCATCTTCGCCGGCCCCACGGGTGTCGGAAAGACCGAGCTCGCCAAGGCCCTCGCCGAGTTCCTGTTCGACGACGAGGCCGCGCTGATCTCCCTCGACATGAGCGAGTTCGGCGAGAAGCACACCGTCTCGCGTCTGTTCGGTGCCCCTCCCGGGTTCGTCGGATTCGAAGAGGGCGGCCAGCTCACCGAGAAGGTGCGGCGCAAGCCGTTCAGCGTGGTGCTCTTCGATGAGATCGAGAAGGCCCACCCCGACATCTTCAACTCGCTGCTGCAGATCCTCGAAGAGGGTCGGCTCACCGACGGTCAGGGTCGGATCGTGGACTTCAAGAACACGGTCATCATCATGACCACCAACCTCGGTGCCCGTGACATCGCAGGCGGCCCCGTCGGCTTCCAGATCGAGGGCAACGACTCGACCAGCTACGACCGGATGAAGGGCAAGGTGAACGAAGAGCTCAAGCGGCACTTCAAGCCCGAGTTCCTGAACCGTGTCGACGACATCATCGTGTTCCCGCAGCTCTCGAAGGAGGAGCTGGTGCAGATCGTGGATCTGTTCACCAAGCGCCTCGGCGAGCGTCTGCTGGACCGCGACATGACGATCGAGCTGTCGCAGGCCGCCAAGGAGCGGCTGATCGAGATCGGCTTCGACCCGGCGCTCGGCGCCCGACCGCTGCGTCGCGCGATGCAGCACGAGGTCGAGGACCGTCTGTCCGAGAAGATCCTCCACGGCGAGCTCAACTCGGGTGACCACGTGAAGGTCGATGCGAAGGACGGGCAGTTCCTGTTCGAGCACGGCCCGCGCGGCGAGAAGGTCGCGGTCGGCGTCAACACCGGTGGCGGTGCGATCGCCGGCACTCCCGACCTGGCGGTCGCCAGCGGCGAGTAAGTCAGACAGAACCACGAAGGGGCGGATGCTGCGGCATCCGCCCCTTCTGTGTCCCGGTCCCTCCTGCGAAAACCCAGACGGGATGCGATCGCCCGGGCGCGTCATGCTCACGACGCGCCGCACGTGACCGGACGGTCTGGGTTTTCGCAGGGGCATGGGTCATAGGCTTGTGCCGTGAGCGAGTACATCGTCCGACCGGCGCGCAGCGCCGACGTCATCGGCATCCGCAACCTCCTGCAGCCCCTCGTGGAGCAGCGCATCCTGCTCGGCAAGGACCTCGCGGTACTCTACGGATCCGTGCAGGAGTTCGTCGTGGCGGAGGCGGACGGGGTGCTGATCGGCTGCGGTGCGCTGCACGTGATCTGGGAGGATCTGGGCGAGGTGCGCACCCTGCTCGTGCGCGACGACTGGCTGCATCACGGAGTCGGTCGGGCCATCGTCGACCGGCTGGAGGAGACGGCGCGGATGCTCGGGCTCTCCCGCCTGTTCTGCCTCACCTTCGAGGTCGAGTTCTTCAGCCGTCGGGGCTTCACACCCATCGGGGAGCAGGTCGTCGACCCCGACGTCTACTCCCAACTGCTGCGCAGCGGTGACGCCGGTGTCGAGGAGTTCCTCGACCTCGCCCACGTCAAGCCCAACACGCTCGGCAACACACGCATGCTCAAAGTGCTCTGAGGTGCCTCCTGCTCGACGACCGTCCGTCGGCCTCCCGGATTGCGCAGGTGCGATCGCTTAGCCTGGAGACATGCCCCGTCGTTCCGCCGCCGTCTACCGCCGTCGGCGACTGGTCGTCATCGGCGGGCTCGTCCTGCTCCTCGCGGCCATCGGTGTCGGGGTGTGGCTGCTGATCGCGAAGCCGTGGGCTTCCGCCGAGACCGGTCCGAAGCCGTCGGCGTCCTCATCGGAGACCTCCACGCCCTCACCGTCGCCCGGGACGGCGTCTCCTTCTCCGGATCCGTCGGCCTCGCAGACACCCGCGATCGTCGCCTGTGAGGCGAAGGATGTCGAAGTCGCCGCGGTGGCCGATGCGGAGACCTATGCCGCCGGAGTCCTGCCGAAGCTCTCGATCTCCTTGACCAACAAGAGCACGAAGGACTGCACGATCGACGTCGGATCGACGACGCAGGTGTTCACGGTCTCCAGCGGTTCGGATGTGTGGTGGCGCTCGACCGACTGCCAGAAGGACCCGAGCAGCATGATCGCGACGCTCACCGCCGGGACGACCGTCACGAGCAAGGACCCGGTGACGTGGGATCGGACGCGTTCGAGCGTCGAGACCTGCGACCAGGAGAATCGGCAGCGCGCGCCCGGTGGGGGAGCCTCGTACCATGTCGAGGTGTCGATCGGCGGGTTCACGAGCCCCAGCACGGTACAGATTCTGCTGTACTAGCGGCCTCCGTCTTCGAAGCGACGGTGACAGGAAGCATTCGAAATGCGTCGTCATCTGCCCTGCGGGGTGCGAATCACGGCGATGTGAGCATCGTTCGCCGCATCATGCTGACAGGTGCTCATCTTTGGGATACCATTGAGATGACTCTCCGCATCATGCGGCACAAGCCATCCCCAGTGGCGTCGAACTACAGCGTCCCCAGCGCTTCGACATCGCCGCTCGAGAGTCCGAGGGCCCTCTCGAGTACCCCAGTCCCCAATGTGGGACTCGAGAGGGCCCCAATCGTCTCCGCGGTCGATTCCGCGCGTCGCGCCCTCCTCCGTGAATAAGCTGGAGACATGGCAGCGAAGAAGTCGAAGACCTCGAAGAAGAAGCCCGCACCCGAGGACTTCCGCTCGGATGCCCTGGCTCAGGCTCTCGAGAAGCAGGATGTCGCTGCGGTCGCCCTCGCTCTGCGCCACGGCACCACGGTCGTGCCGCTGATCACCCCGGGCGCGCGCGACAACCCGCTCGACAGCGGCGAGGTATGGACGTACCGCGACCCGAAGACGGGTGATCTGGCCCTGCTGCTGTTCAGCGATGCGAAGAACAAGCCGGCCAACCTGCCGCCCGGCGTCGGGATCTACACCGCGGACTGGCTGCGCAAGTTCCTCTCCGCGCACCCGATCACGACGGTGTTCCTGGACATCGCCGGCCCGCACCCCATGCAGGCCGATCCCGCCGAGCTACTCAAGGCGCTCGACGCCTGAGACGGTCTGCGGCAGGCGCGTCGCCTCCCGGGCGGACCAGAACGGCTCCCGGGCGGATCAGAACGGCGGGATGTCGCGGTCGGATCGGCGTGAGGTGTTGCGCGCCCGCACATCGCCGAGCGCGGCACGGAGGGTCTTCGAGCGGTCGTCGACGACCTGCTCGTATCCGAGTCGCGCCGCCTCGGACCGCCGCTGCGCGGCCTGGGTCACCGGACGGATCTCGCCCGCGAGGCTGAGTTCACCGACCGCTGCGACGGTGCGCGGCACCGCGATCTGCTGGATGGAGCCGGCCACGGCGATCGCGATGGCGAGATCGGCCGCGGGCTCGGTGAAGCGCACGCCTCCGACGGTCGACACATAGACGTCGAGAGTCCCGGTGGGGATTCCGGCGCGGCGTTCGAGGATGGCCAGCACCATCGCCACGCGCGAGGAGTCGAGGCCGTGCACGATGCGGCGCGGGTTCGGAGCGTTGCTGGGCACGGTGAGGGCCTGCACCTCGACGGGGAGCGCGCGGCGGCCCTCGAGCGAGATCGCGACGCAGGTTCCGGGTTCGGTCGCGCCCTGAGAGAGGAAGAGCCCCGAGGGATCGGGAACCTCGGCGATGCCGTCGCCCGTCATCTCGAAGCAACCGACCTCGTCGGTCGGACCGAAGCGGTTCTTGAGAGCGCGGATGAAGCGCAGCGACGTCTGCCGATCCCCTTCGAAGTGGCAGACGACGTCGACCAGATGTTCGAGGACCCGGGGGCCGGCGACCTGGCCGTCTTTCGTGACGTGACCGACGATGATGATCGGCAGATCGCGGTCCTTCGCGACGCGGATCAGCGTCGCGGCGACCTCACGGACCTGGCTCGGCTGACCGGCCGCGCCGTCGGTCAGCGACGAGGAGACGGTCTGCACGGAGTCGACGATCACCAGCTGCGGCTTCACCTCGTCGATGTGCCCCAGGATTGTCGCCAGGTCGGTCTCGCTCGCCAGGTACAGTTCGTCGTGCAACGCTCCGGTGCGCTCGGCGCGCAGGCGGACCTGCCCCGGAGATTCCTCCGCACTCGCATACAGGACCCGTCGCCCGCCGCGGGCTGCTTGGGCGGCCACCTCCAGCAGCAGCGTGGACTTGCCCACACCGGGCTCACCGCTGAGCAGGATCGCGGCGCCGGGGACCACGCCACCGCCGAGCACGCGGTCGAACTCCCCGACCCCGCTCGAGCGCCGCGGTGCGTCCTGCGTCGTGATCTGCGTGATCGGTCGTGCCGTCCGCTCGGCGCTCGGTGCGACCGGACCCACGCGGCGGAGGATGCCGGTCTGCGCCGCCTGTTCCTGCACTGTGCCCCACTGCTGGCACTCCCCGCAGCGTCCGACCCACTTCGCGGTCGTCCAGCCGCATTCCGTGCAGACGTAGGCGGGAGGAGCGGGTTTTCGGGTGGCCATGCTCTCAGGCTATCGGCGGGATCGGACATCCCTATCGGCCAGGTGTTTATTCACGGCCCGTACCTCTGGGTAAACCCGCGATCTCACGGAATACTGGTGACATGGCCAACGGCGGGCCCGTCTGCGGGCCGATCTCGAGCTACTCCCGGGTGCAGATCCTGCACTTGCTCTTCGAAGCGGGAAGTTCGCAGACCCGAGCCGCCGTGTCGATCGCGGAGCTGTGCGAGGCGACCGGACTCCACGCGAACACGGTCCGTGAGCACCTGCAGCGCCTGATCGAAGGCGGGTATGTGATCCCGACGATCGAGCACCGCACCACCCGGGGGCGTCCGCGCACGCTGTACAGCGCGGCCACCGGAGCCCCGGGCGCCTCCAGCCCGGTCGCGCGCGACAAGGCCAAGGCGGCTGCTCGTCGGGGCGACCTGATGCGCAGCATGCTGCCGGACTCGGCGCCCGACCTCGGCCGTGAAGCCACCTATCAGCTCGACGCGCTCGTGGAGCACCTGGAGGAGAGCGGCTTCGAGCCCGTGGTCGACGACCGCCGGCTCACGGTCGACCTCAGCCCGTGCCCGCACGCGGCGGGCCGTTCCGAAGACCGCCCGATGCTCTGCCGTGTGCACCTCGAGCTCATGCAGAGCGTGTTGAACGAGGCCGGTGGACCCCTCGAAGCCGAGTGCGTCCGCGATGCCGTCCTCGCATCGGACTGCACCGTCCAGCTGCGTGACAGCACGAGGCAGCGGCAGCACAGAACAGGAGTCGTGCATGGAATGGCTTGATCCGCTCGCGCTCGCCCGATGGCAATTCGGGTTGACCACGGTCTATCACTACCTCTTCGTCCCCCTGACGATCGGCATGGCGCTGATCGCCGCGATCTTCCAGACCGCATGGGTGCGCACCGGCAAGGTCCAGTACCTGCACCTGACCCGCTTCTTCGGCAAGATCTTCCTCATCAACTTCGCGATGGGCGTCGTCACCGGCATCGTGCAGGAGTTCCAGTTCGGCATGAACTGGTCGGACTACTCCCGCTTCGTCGGCGACGTGTTCGGTGCTCCGCTCGCCTTCGAGGGCCTGCTGGCGTTCTTCTTCGAGGCGACCTTCATCGGTCTCTGGATCTTCGGCTGGGACAAGCTCCCGCAAAAGCTGCACCTAGCCACCATCTGGTGCGTGTCGATCGGCAGCATCCTGTCGGCGTACTTCATCATCGCGGCCAACGCGTTCATGCAGAACCCGGTCGGCTACACGTTCAACCCCGAGACCAACCGGGCCGAGCTCACCGACTTCTGGGCGCTGCTGACCAACCCGGTCGCGCTGGCCGCGTTCCCGCACACGATCTTCGGCGCGCTGATGTTCGCGGCCGGTGTCGTGATCTCGGTCTCCGCCTGGCACCTCGCTCGCGGACAGCACTTCGACACCATGCGCATCTCGCTGAAGTTCGGACTGTGGGCGATGATCGTCTCGACCGCGGGTGTCGTGCTCACGGGTGACCAGCTCGGCCTGGCGATGTACGCCGCGCAACCCATGAAGATGGCTGCGGCTGAAGCGACCTTCAACACGGTGTGCGGACCGGACGCGTCGTTCAGCCTGTTCACCCTCGGCACCCCGGACGGCAGCTCCGAACTGTTCTCGATCCGCGTCCCCTACCTGCTGTCCCTGCTGTCGACGCATACGCTCGACGCGTGTGTTCACGGCATCAACGACCTGAACGCCGAGTACGCCCAGACCTACGCCGCCACCGGTCTGACGGACTTCGCCCCGATCCTGTGGGTCACCTACTGGGCGTTCCGCTGGATGATCGGCCTGGGCATGGCCGCCGCGCTCGTGGCCGTCGCCGGCCTGTGGCTCACCCGCAAGGGCGCCAAGAAGCCCCCGGCGCCGTGGATGTGGAAGCTCGCGATCTGGTCGTTCCCGCTCGCGCTCGTCGCCAACATCATGGGATGGGTCTTCACGGAGATGGGCCGACAGCCCTGGATCGTGTTCGGGCTGATGACCACGCAGGACGGCGTCTCGCCGGGCGTCAGCGGACTCGAGGTGCTGATATCGCTCATCGCGTTCACCGCGATCTACGCGGCCCTCGCCGTGGTCGAGGTCCGACTCATCGTCAAGGCCGCGCAGAAGGGCCCGGACACCGAAGAACAACCGCATGACGAGACGGCCCAGCTGCCGTCGGTCGTCTACTGAGGGGGAGGAGCATCATGGATCTCGCAACACTCTGGTTCTTCATCGTCGCGTTCTTCTTCGTGGGCTACTTCGTACTCGACGGGTTCGACTTCGGCGTCGGCATGTCGCTGCCGTTCCTCGGCAAGAACGATGTCTCGCGCCGTCAGGTCATCAACACGATCGGTCCGGTCTGGGACCTCAACGAGACGTGGGTCATCGTCGCCGGTGCCGTGCTGTTCGCGTCGTTCCCCGAGTGGTACGCCACCCTGTTCAGCGGTTTCTACCTGCCGCTGCTGCTGATCCTGCTGGCGCTGATCCTGCGCGGGGTGTCCTTCGAGTACCGGCACCAGCGCGACAGCGTGAAGTGGAAGGCCGGATTCGACCGGATGATCGTGATCGGGTCGGCCGTTCCCGCTCTGCTCTGGGGCGTCGCCTTCGGCAACATCGTGCAGGGGGTGGCGATCGATGAGAACCACATCTACGTCGGCGGCTTCTTCTCGCTGCTGAACCCGTACGCGCTGCTGGTCGGCGTCACGACCTTGCTGCTGTTCTTCCTGCACGGTGTGCTGTTCGTCGCTCTCAAGACCGATGGACAGGTGCACGAGGATGCGCAGAAGCTGGCGAAGAAGGCTGCGCTGCCGACGGTCCTCGTCGCGGCCGGAACGGTGATCTGGACGGTGGCGATCGCGATGGGCCGCGAGGCTCCGCTGCTCTGGCTCGTCATCGGCGCCGGGGTGCTCGCGGCGGTCACCCTGATCGCGGCCGTCGGGTTCTCGCTCGTCCGACGTGACGGGTGGGCCTTCTTCTCCGGGATGCTCACGGTGATGTTCGCCGTGGTCATGCTCTTCTCGGCGCTGTTCCCGTTCGTGATGCCCTCGACGATCGACCCGGCGTACAGCCTGACGATCGCGAACGCATCCAGCACCCCGTACACGCTGCAGATCATGAGCTGGACGGCCCTGATCGCGATGCCGCTCGTGCTCGCGTACCAGGCCTGGACGTACTGGGTCTTCCGCAAGCGCGTCACCCGGAAATCCATCGAGGGGGCACCGGCGCACGCGTGAAACCCGTCGATCCGAGACTGCTGCGCTACGCGGGTGCCGCGAGGGGATTCCTCGCGGCATCCGCGTTGATCGGCGTGGTCCAGACGGCGGTCGTGATCGTGTTCGCTTGGCTGCTGACGGATGCGGTGACCGGGGCGATCGCCGGGCGCGACGTCACGGCGTCCCTGCTCTGGCTGCTGGTCACGGCACTGCTTCGCGGTGTGCTCATCGCCGCGTCCGATGCCGCGGGGACCCGCGCTGCGGCGAAGACCGGCATGCAGCTGCGGTCCGCGCTGATCGCGGCAGTGGGACGGCTGGGGCCGGGGTGGCTGGCGCAGCGGAACCAGACCGAGCTCGCGGTGACCGCCGGCCACGGCCTGGAAGCCCTGGACGCCTACTTCGCGCGCTACATCCCGCAGCTCGTGCTGACCGTGATCGCGACGCCCGTGCTGGTCGCGGTCATGTGGTGGCAGGACTGGCCGAGCGGTCTCACCGCTCTCATCACGCTGCCGCTGATCCCGCTGTTCCTCATCCTGATCGGGATGGCGACGCGCACGGTGCAGAAGCGGCAGTGGCAGACGTTGCAGCGGCTCGCGGCCCGGTTCGCCGACACGGTGCAGGGACTCTCGACGCTGCGGCTCTTCGGGCGCGACCGGCGCGCGGCGGACCGCATCGAGGTCACGGCAGACGAGTACCGGCGCGAGACCATGAAGGTGCTGCGGTTCTCGTTCCTGTCCGGGTTCGCGATGGAGCTGCTGGCCTCGATCGCGGTCGCCCTGATCGCCGTGTCGGTCGGATTCCGGCTGTTGTCGGGGGACCTCACGCTCGAGGTGGGGCTGTTCGTGCTGCTGCTCGCGCCCGAGGCGTTCCTGCCGATCCGACAGGTGGGGGTGCAGTTCCACGCCGCGGCCGAGGGCGTCGCCGCGACCGAGGACGTGTTCGAGGTGCTCGATGCGGCGCGGACAGGTGCACGGATGCAGGAGCTTCCGACGGATGCCGGACGAATCGCCGTCGAAGCTTCCCACATCCGTCCATCCGTCGTGCAGGTGGACCGACTGGAAGGCGCGGCGCTCGTGGTCGAGGGGGTGCAGGTGCGCGATCTGCCCCCGGTGTCCTTCACCGCGACGCCGGGGACGATCACGCTGATCGAGGGGCCCAGTGGCTCGGGCAAGTCCTCGCTTCTCGCGGCGTTGCGGGGCGCTGCCGACTATGAGGGGACGGCCGTGTTCGCCGGGCAGAGTCTTCGCGGGCTCGCTCCGGCCGGGTGGCTGGCCTGGGCAGGGCAAGCACCGGGGCTGATGCGCGGCACGGTCGCAGACAACGTCGCCCTCGGAGACCCGGCACCGGATGCCGGCCGCGTCCGTGCAGCGCTGGATGAGGCACGCGCCGAGAGCATCGACGCGGCACTCGAACTCGGTGTGCAGGGGAGTGGGCTCTCGGGCGGTCAGGCGCAGCGGGTGGCCGTGGCGCGCGCGCTGTACCGGCAGCAGACCGATCCCGGACGTGTGCTCGCCCTGGACGAGCCCTCGAGCGCGCTGGACCCGGAGACCGAGGAACGGTTGTGGCAGTCGTTGAGGGCGCGGGCGGATGCCGGAGCGACGATCCTGCTCGTGTCGCACCGGCGGTCGGCGCGCCGCATCGCGGATCAGGTCGTGGCGCTGGGGGTGGACGCATGACCGGACTGACGCGCGGACAGCGGGTCCGCGGCATCCTCCGGCTCGCGCAGCCGTCGGTCGGACGCTTCGTGCCCGGTCTCATCTGGGGTGTGCTGTCCGCGGCGGCCGCCGTGAGCCTGCTCGCGGTCAGTGGCTGGTTGATCGTGAGCGCCTCGATCGTCGACTCGCTGGTTCCGCTGTCGATCGCCGTGGTCGGCGTCCGGTTCTTCGCTGTGTCGCGCGCCGTCACCCGCTACCTCGAACGTCTGAGCGGGCATGATGCGGCACTGCGTCAGCTCGCCTCCACACGCGCCGACATGGTGCGTCGACTGATCCCGCTCTCGCCGGCCGGACTCGGCTCGACCGACCGCGGTCAAGTGCTCACGGCCCTCGTCGACGACGTCGAGAACCTGCAGAACCTCCCGCTGCGGGTGGTGCAGCCGCTGGGGGTCGCTGCGCTCGTCGCGGTGGGTGCCGTCGGTTTCATCGCGTTCGTCTCGCCGCCCGCCGCCCTCACTCTCGCCGTCTGCCTGCTGGTCGCCGCGGCCGCGGCGATCGGGCTCGGCTGGGTGTTCGGCTCCCGCGCCGAAGCACTCGTGTCCGCGCGTCGGGCTGAGCTCTCGGCGGCGCTCGTCGACTACTTCGCGAGCCTCGATGTCCTCCTCGCGTATGGGGCGGAGGAGCAGGCGCGGGCACGGATCACCGCCGCCGACGGGGAGCTGCGTCGGCTCGTCTCCCGCGCATCGCTGGCGCAGGCCATCGCTGCCGGGGTGGTCTCCGCGGTCGCCGGAGCAGCGTCGGTGTGGGCGCTCGCCGCCGCGGCGCCCGGCCTCGTCGACGGGGCGATCGACGGGCCGTGGTTGGCCGTGGCGGTGCTGGTGCCGATGGTGGTGTTCGAGATCTTCGGCGCCGTGCCGATCGCTGCGGCGTCGTGGCGGAGTGTCCGATCGAGTGCGGAGCGCATCGTCGACGTGCTCCCCGACCGGATGCCGCAGGAGCTGCGTTCCGACGCGGGTGAAGACGTCGAGGTCGACGGCACGCCCGTGGTGCGAATGCGCGACGTGCGCGCGTCCTGGCCGGGGGGAACCCCGGCGCTCTCCGGCGTCGACCTCGATCTCCGACCCGGTGAGCGGGTGCTGGTGACGGGATCGAGCGGCGCCGGGAAGAGCTCGTTGGCCGCGGCCCTCGTCGGTTTTCTCCGCGTGGAGGGCGAGTACCGGATCGGGGACCGCGACGCGTCGGAGTTGTCCGGTCCGACGCTGCGCCGGGTCATTGGCCTGTGTGAGCAGAGCCCTCAGCTGTTCGACGAGGACATCCGTCAGAACCTGCTCTTCGCGCGTGACACCGCGGATGATGAGGAACTCTTCGCCGTGCTCGACCGGGTGGGGCTCGGGGAGTGGGCGCGGGAGCGCGGTGGTCTCGATGCGCGGGTCGGCGACCGTGGCGCACTCGTGTCCGGCGGGCAGGCGCAGCGGATCGCGCTCGCCCGGGCCCTGTTGCGCGGTTTCCCGGTGCTGGTGCTCGACGAGCCCACGGCCGGGGTCGACCCCGAGGCGTCCGATGCGCTGCTGCGTGATCTGCTGGCTGCTGCGGGGTCGCAGTCCGTGCTGCTGATCTCGCACGTGGTGCCGCCCGCGGGCACCGTCGACCGTGTGGTGCGACTCGACGGCGGACGCACGCTCTGAGCGAGGAACCCGCGCGGGTCAGGCGTTCATGTCGACGGGCGGTTCCATCACGATGCCCTGCGCTTCGAAGGCACGGCGGCGCTCTTCGATGCGGCGGTGCAACTCGACCTGCGCCTCATCGACGAACTGCGGATCGAGGTCGACGGTGGGCGGATGCGGGTCGCCGTGGTTCGCCGCGATGTACGCGTCGAGTTCGGGGCCGCTGGTCCAGGAGGTGATGAGCGCGTAGCGGGGTGCGGTGCCGCGATGCCAGACCGCGTGCCAGAAGCGCTGGGTGTCGACGATGATGCGCGAGCCGGCGCGGAGCGGCAGCCGGACCTCGGTCGCCGGGTCGAAGCGGTCGGCGCGCAGTATGAGCATCGACTCGGTGTCGTCGGACAGATTGAAGAACCCGCGGACGACCCAGCCGGTGCCCTCTTCGTTGAGCCGGTTGTTGTCGTCCTGGTGCAGGTTGTAGATCGCATCGGCGTACTCGTTCGGTTGCAGCTCGATCACGCGGCACCGTCCGATGCCCGCGCCGGGCTCCAGCGCGCGACGCTGCAGGGTGGGCGCGATCGCCACCTGGGAGTCGATCCACACGCCGTCCTTGTCGGTGCGCGGCGGCGTGTGGTTCCAGAAGCCGTTGCAGTCCACGTCGCCCGCGTAGCTGGCGAGCGGGGCGAAGCGCGTGACGCCGGAGGAGCGCCAGCGGACGTATTCCAGGTCGAGCCATTCGGCGGGGTCGCCCGGTGCGGAGTGATCGTCGAGGACCACATAGCCGGTGTCGGCCAGCGCCTCCGAGGTGATGAAGCCCATACTGCGTACCCTTCCCGTCATCGCTGCCCCCACAGGCGGCGGGTTCTTAGGACATCCTAACTCTTCGGGCGTCACGGCGCCCGGTGGCCGGCCGGGGAAAAGCGCGGAATCCCGCCGATATCCTGGGGTGATGACTCAGCCGCAGGGCGCCCTCCTCGTGGGCAGTGTGAACTTCGACGATGCCGAGACGACGATCCGCACAGCCGTGGATGTGCTCGGCGCCCGCCTCCGGCGCATCCCGGACGGCGAGGTCGGCAAACGATTCCACTGGATCATGTTCCAGCCCGATGTGATCGGCCAGGCCGAGGGGATCGAGCGCATCGGCGACGAGCCCATCCCGTTCTCGGCCGGGATAGACGCCCGTGGCCTGCGCATCGGCGAGGGCGTGGACGCAGCGAGCATCGAACTTCCCGCGCTCGGATACGCGGCGGCCGCGATCGAGTCGTACGCGGTGTTCACGCGCCTCCGTGCGGAGGGTCTCGTGTCGGCCGAGGTGCGGTTCCAGGTGTCGCTGCCGACACCGCTCGCTGTGATCTCCTCCTTCTTCCGTGGGGACGACCGGGCGGCGATCGAGCCCGTCTACACCGCCGCGATCCTGCGTGAGCTCGATGCGATCCTCGCCGCGATCCCGCACGACGACCTTGCTGTGCAGTGGGATGTGGCCAGCGAGATGGGCATCATCGAGCGAGCAGCCGGTTACGGAGCGGTCATGGAGGCCTGGTGGCCCGGTGAGCCGTTCGACGGCCTCGTCGCGCGGCTGGCTCGCCTCATCGACGCGGTGCCGGCAGACGTGGAGGCCGGCGTGCACCTCTGCTACGGCGACGCGGGGGAGAAGCACTTCATCGAGCCGACCGATTCCGCGAACCTCGTCCGCTACGCGAACACGGTCCTGGCGGCGACGGCGCGTCCTCTCACCTGGCTGCACCTGCCGGTGCCGATCGAGCGCGACGATGAGGGCTACTTCGCCCCTCTCGCCGACCTCGCCCCCGTCGAAGAGCTGTACCTCGGGCTCGTCCACCGCGAAGACGGAGCCGAAGGGGCAGGGCGCCGTGTCGCCGCCGCCCGCCCGTTCGCGGAGCGGTTCGGGGTCGCCACCGAGTGCGGCATCGGTCGTGCACCGGCCGGATCGACGGAAGGCATCCTGCGCACGCACGCAGAGGTCGCCGCCGCCTGGTGAACGCTCCGAGCGCCCGATTCGCGCGCTCGCCCGCTCTCGCGTAAGCTATTCCGCGGTGACGTGTCCGAGCGGCCGAAGGTGCAACTCTCGAAAAGTTGTGTAGGGTAACCCCCTACCGTGGGTTCAAATCCCACCGTCACCGCCAGGTAACCGCGTAAAACCCGCCAGATGTCAAATCTGGCGGGTTTTCGTGTGTCTGGGGGTGGTGTCGCATGATGGTGTGAGTTGACTTTGCGAGTTGACCACGGCGATGATCGCCACATGCGCGAGTTCACCGACGACGACGCCGAGAGTCTGGCGGCGATCCTTCGAAAAAAGCACGGACCGAAAGGGCCGAGGCGACCGAAGAAGAGAGCCGCCGGCGAGGGATCAGTTTTCCCAGTCGAGCGAAAACGCAAAGACGGCAGCACAGTCATCTATTACCGGGCGGCCAAGACGATCGAACTCGGCCCAGTGCGGAAGAAGATCACGGCCCAAGCCCGCACCGAGCGCGAAGCGATCGAGAAGCGGGATCGCGCGATTCTCGTTGAGCGGGTGGAGTATGGCCTCGAATCACCGGATGCGATTCCCGTCGACCCGCGTATCGCCCGCCTCACCGTGGGCGACTGCCTCACTGACTGGCTCGACGAGCGCAAGCGTGAGGATCTGGCTCCCAACACGATCCACATGTATGACGCTCGGATCAGGAATCATCTGCTCCCGGCCTTTGGTGATCGCCCAGTCCGGACTCTGACCTACGCCGAACTCAAGAAGTTCATCAACATCGACCTGCCCGCGAAAGGTCTAGGCGGCGACTCGATCCGGCAAGTGTTCATCTGCCTCAAGAGCGCGCTCGACTACTACCAGCGAGACGGGATCATCCTGGGGCATCCGATGGTTGGGATCAAGCCGCCACCAAAGAAGAAGAAGACCAAGGAGGACGCCAAGAAGATCCGCCAGGCGTCGAAGTTCCTCGGCAAGTATCTGATCCCGGCAGCGAAGGCGGCAGACCAAGAGGCGCGCTGGTTCCTCGGGATGCTCGGGATGCGCCAGGGCGAAGTGCTCGGGATGACAGAAAAGAGACTCAAGAATGGCGGGCCAGGCAACCGGCGAATCGTCATCGACAAGCAGATCCAGCGGATCAGCGCTGAGCACGGATGCGAGCTCAATCACTCCACCGGCAAATGGAGCTGCGGGCGAACTACCTCGAACTGTCCTCAGCGAATCGGTGAGACCCGCTGGGAACTGACAGCAACCAAGAGCGACAGCGGAGAGCGAGAGATCGTCATCCCAGAGGATGCCTGGAAGATGCTCGTCGCCCACCGCAAGCGACAGATCGCTCGACGGAAGCTCCCAGGCTTCCAGCCCGACAAAGGCGAGGACATGGACACGCTGCTATTCACGCGGCCAGATGGAAAGCCGCTCTATGCACAGCGGGATCGTCAGGCTCTCGTGGATCTCGTCGCATCCATCAAGAACCTGCCCAAGGGGATGACCGTCCACACTCTGCGCCATGTGGCGACCACAGCGATGATCGAGGAAGGAGCCGACCGGGAGGCCCTGATCGCGATGATGGGTTGGTCCCCAAAGAACGCCGACGCGCAGATCGCTACCTACAGCAGCGCAGACAACGCGCGCCGCGCCTCCAAGGTCAGCCTGAGCTATGTGGGTAGCTTCTACGGAACGAAGTAGCTGCCCACCTAAGCCGCCGGAGATTGCAGGCGGTCAGGTTGTGGGTGATGATGACGATGCCGCCTGAGGCTGTCGCCTATCGCCGCTGAGCGTGACGGTCCACGTCTGGTCTGCGGTCCCGACGCTACTATCAGTGCTACGACGCGGTGAGGATCGCCGCCGTCGATGATCAGGGGGAACACTTTGCACACTCTCACAGGTAAACGTGTCGCGAAGTTTGCGCGCGACTTTGGCTTCGCTGTTTCGGAGGATAAGCAGTTCGAGCTCTACGTTGCGGCCAACTACCTCTATCCCTACCTGCGGGACGACGTGGAGAAGATCGAGCGGTCCGTTCGCGGAGGAGGGTCGGACGAGGGGATCGACATCGCCGCCGTGGTCGTCAACGGGCAGCTTGTGTTCGAACCTTCGGAGATCGAGGATCTAATCTCGGAGCAGGCATCGAACACCGCGCGGGTCGTGTTCATCCAGGCCAAGACGAGTGAGTCTTACGATGCGAAGCTGATCTCGAAGTTCCTCCATGGGATCGAGTCAGTTACAAAGTATGCGATCAACCCGCAGAATATTGCTCTTCCTGCTGCGCTAGTCGATCTGGCAGCGCTGATCGACAAGATCGCCGAGAACGGTGACAAGTTCCAGGAAACGCGAATCCCGTGCGAAGTGTTCTACGTCACGACCAGCGGACACGACGGGGCTGATGCTCGCAAGGAACTGCAGGTCACCGAGGCGGTTCGCCGGATCAACGAACTAGGGGTGTATTCGGAGCCGTTCGAGTTGAAGACTCACGGACACGATGCGCTCGCCGCGAAGCTGAAGGAACGGCACGGACCACAAAACATCCGGTTTGACTTCACCAAGCGGCAGACCATCCCCGCAACTGAGCGCGTGAGTGAGGCCTACATCGGGCTGTTGTCTGGCACGGAAGCTCTGAAGCTGTTGACGGACGAGACCGGTTCCATCAGGCCCGGTATCTTCGATGACAACGTGCGGCTCGATCTTGGTGCGCACAACACCGTCAATACGCGCATCACTCGAACCCTTCAGAGCGGGGAGCGCGAACAGTTTCCGTTCTTGAACAACGGTCTCACGATCATCGCTAGCTCACTAAGGGGAGCCGGAGACAAGTTCTTCATATCTGGCTATCAGATCGTGAACGGCGGACAGACGAGCCACCAGCTGGTGAGGTGGGCGGCGAGCGAGGCTGTCAAAGAAAAGCCGGAACTGTTGTCCGATCTTTGGATTCCGGTGAAGATCGTCAGTTCAGACGATGCAAGAGTGAGGACGAGCGTCGCGATCGCCACCAACCTCCAAACTCCAATCGGTTCGACGGACATCCAGGCGAGTTCACAGACCGCGAAGGATGTGGAGGAGTATTTCACTCAGTCAGGTGCCGACGGCCTGCGATACCTGCGTCAGATTCAGCACGCGGCGCTCGACTTCCCGAGGACGCGCGTCGTCACTACCCCTGAGCTCAACCGAGCCGTCGCCGCCACCCTCTTCGGAGAATCCTTCCGGGCGATTGGCTCCCCCAAGGAACTCGAAGCCGAGGACTCGTTCGTCTGGGGTAGTTACTCAGTCGAGGCGTATTACTACGCAGCCTGGATCCTCTACCGGGTGGATCGATACTTCGCTCGGACTCCCGACTCCACAACTCTGAAGGCGGCGAAGTATCACATTGCGATGATGGTCTCTGTCATCATCAACCCGCAGATAGCTCCGGTGTTCGAAGCGTCCGATCTCGAGGCCGCGAGGCGCCGGCTTGTCGCCGTCAAGAGGACTCAGTTCAAGGTCACCGATTCTGACCGGATCGAGTTCGCTATCTCCAAGGCGATGGAACTTGCCACGGAGCAGTTCCAGACCGTTCTCTCCGAGGGACGAAGCCTCCGGAAGGACGATGTGCGAAACCGACGCCATCAGGAGGCTCTTCTGCAGAAGGCGAAAACGGTGAAGCCGAAGGCCCAGTCGCGCTGATGGCACAAAGAAGGCCGGGGATGGACCCTCGTTAACATCCCCGGCCTTCTTTGCATTGCTCAACGCTCACATATCAGAGTCCTCCCTCTCGCGATCGATCTGCTTGATCCGCCGCATCGCGTCCGCGACCTTGAACATGTCTTGGCGGGCTTTATCGTTGGTCGCTTGCCACTCCTCGACCGTCATCTCGTAGCGACCACTCAGAACCTTCTGAACAGTGGTCGGACTGATCGGCATTTCCTTGCCGTGCTTCTTGCTGTAGACCTTGACGGCTCCGGCGATGTGCTTGATCCCATAGCCCTCGGCGCGCAGGGTTTGGATATAGACGACGTGGCTCCGCGATAGCTTCGGCTTCTGGCCCAGCTTCATCCCTGCCGCAGTCCTAAGCCCGAGCGCTGTCTTCGTCCTGGCTCGTGTCTTGAGCACCTCCGAAGTGCCGGAAAATGACTTGATGTTGAGGTTGAGAATCTGCGTCTCGTTGTTGATGTCGTCATAGATCAGGTTGTCGTCGAGTGTCCAGACAGCGACCCCTCGCTTGTTGAGCTGGCCGACTGCGTAGATCAGCTCGTGGTTCTCCCTGCCCAGACGAGAGAGCGAGATCACCACCACTCGATCTCCCGGCTGCACCAGGCCCGAAAGCTCGTGCCAGGCGGTCCCCTCGTCGGTCATGTTGCTCATCCCTGACTGATCATCGTCTACCAAGACACGGACGCAGCCATTCGATTCAAGCTCTTCCCTCTGGGTGAGTAGCGTCCCGCGCTGCTCTTCGGTCGATGCTCGGATGTAGCCCCAATCGATGGGATCCCGCTTCTCTTCGGTCTGCTGGAATGCAGATCCTCGCTTCTCTTCGGTCATCTTCTTGCTCCTTGCTCTGGGACTAAATGGCACCCGTTTAGTGGTTGCGCATACCCATATCAACTAAGGGGTGACAACTAACGCTCGTTAGTTGTCACACAGACCGAGTTCCAGCGGTAGTCGCTACCTGCCCGCCTCAGCGCACAGAATCGAGCAGACGAACAACCTGACCGCTTCGACCTTCGAGCGCCAGGCTCAGCCGCCTACTGTCAGCCAGTGGCCAACCTGAACGCGAAAGGGCGGCGACCTCCGAAGAGATCGCCGCCCAGCGGTATCGCACTACAGCTCAGAGCACATGAGCGCTGCTGACGATGTCCACGACATTCTGATCGCCTCTCGCGACCGAGGGCACCACGAAGCCCCGATCAAACTGCCCACTGACTTGAACCGACGCGGCATTGGACGAGCCAGTGTGCACCGCCTGGGTGTTGGTGATCGTGAAGCTGTTGAGATCCTGAGCCTCGATCCTCCAAGGACCGCCGACCACCTGCGCAGAATCGATCACGCCCGGATACTCCACCCGGAAAGCGAGCGAACCAGCCGGAGCCGTGATGGCGTGCCCCCAGCGAGTGCCGGTGCCGAAGCCATGGGTTCCGCTCCAGGCGCGCAGATTGGACTTATGCCACGCGTAGGCAGCCCCATCGGGCGAGCGGTCGGGCACAGCAGTCTTGACAGCGGGCGCAGCAGCAACAGCCGGTTCCGGCAGAGTAGCGACAGCACCAGCAGCGAGGACGAGAGCGAGAGCCAGAGTGGCCGAGAGAGTTCTGATCATGAGATGCCTCCAGGGTTGATCGGCACTCCATATCAGGGACCAGACCCAAGCAGTGGCGCGACACAACCACGGGAAGACCAGACGAGGCAGAGGTATGCGCACACGAGTGCGAGAGGGAGGCCCGTGCAGGCAGGCATGCACTCAAGAGGACACAGCTATCCCTTTCCCCACCTGATAACTTTCAACGCTGAAAGTCATCTCTTTGGTGAGATGCGAGAGTTCGGCCACCGCCTGCCGAAACCCGAGCGATCCCGCTCGGCCACCATTCCTTTGGTATCTCTCGGAGGCGGGTTCGCCCATCCGGATCGACTCCTTAGATCGCAGCTGCAGTCCGTGATCCGTATGTCTGTATCCCCATCTCGCATAGTGGGAATCTTCAAGAGCCTGGGACGGGGGACACCCCTCTTCTGATTCGCTGCCCCGAATCGAGTTTCAGTGTTTCGCCCAGAAGGCAGAGGAAGGAGTTCCGTCGCCGTCTTACGGGCTTCTGTAGTTTCCTGTCTGCCTCACCGTTTTCGCCCTGTCATGGGTTCGAGGTGGCATATCGAAAGCTCCAGCAGACAGAAAGGAAGCCCCGGAGGATCGAAGATCAACTCCGGGGCTTCTTCCCACTGTGCGAGTGGAACTGTCATATCAAAACTCCAGGGGGCAAGAAGAAACCCCCCGAGGAAAAGTGTGAGACTCTCGGGGGGGTTTCTGTTGGAGGTAGAGCCATATATCAGTCCGCGATCTCGCTCTCCACGATGCTGCGGTGAGACTTGGCGTTTGCGCCGGTGCCCTGCGTGACTTCTACGAAGATGATCCTGAGCTTTACAGACTCCCTGACGAGCTTGCCCTCATGGTAGAACTTGCCGTGCACTGCGAAGAATCCCTGCGTGCTCGTAGTGTTGGCGTTGAGTCGCTGAACAGTCCGGGGATCGACAGACACCTGCGCCCACGGCATCAGCACCTTCGATCCAGCAGCGAACGGCTTCTCGTTGGTGTATCCCGTGCGGTCAGCGGTGGCCTCTTCGACGAACCATTCGACTGTGTAGCCCGCAGGAAGATCCCGGGGCTCGTAGTCGGTAGGCTCGCCCTCTGGTCGTGCTGTCGTCGCGTAGTTGATCCCGTCGACGCCGCTTTCTCTAATGTTGATGCTGTATCCGTCGAGCGCTGACGAATCGACCGGACCAGCCTCGGCCTGGGCTTCGCAGAGCTTGCCACCGTGTTTGGCTGTGAAATCCTCATCGCCATACTGCGAACCAACGCAGAACATTAGCGGTTCGCTTGAAGCGTCAGCGGGCACCGTGACAAGCGAGCCAGCGAATGCGACGGCGAGGCCGAGAGCTGCCGCGATGAGTGCGGGCTGTCGGTTCTTCTTGGTGGTGGTGGTGGTGCTTGCGTGTGATGTGTGCATGATCGACCTCCGTGGTTGTAGTGATCGCAGTTGTATATCAATGCGCGACCACCAGCGCAGTTAGGTCAACACCAGGCGCAAAGAAAAGCCGGGGTGATGAAAGCGAAAGGGAGCTTTCATGACCCCGGCTGATCACCCGGAGGAGTGCCATCGAGAACACAAGAATAGATATCACACGGGACCAAGTCCGAGCTTCTTGCGCACTCCGGTCTGATGGGCGATCGATCCGAAGAGCGATGCAAATACCGATGCGAAAAGGCCAAGAACCTCCATGGGCGAGTTGAGCCGAGCCGCGTAGCCCGGGAGCATGTAGTTCGATCGTGCCGTGCGGTTCTTCGGCGCATCGAACAGCCTCCCAGGTCTGAGCTCCGACCAGCCAGCGAATCTAGCGCCGAGCTTAAAGAGCCTGGCGGCCTCATCGAACGCCGCAGCTAGGAGCGTGCGACGCGCAGGGACCGACTTCCTAGCCCAGCGCTTTGCTGGCATGTAGGCGAGCTGCCGATAGCTCGGCATCTTGGCGACCTGCTGCTGGAACACCCCATCGGCATCCATCCGCGCGCAGGCTTCGAGTTCCGCCGCGTCCCGCATGTCCTCGTATCGGTGTCCCAGCTCCTCGTGGGCCGCATCCCGGTAGCGCTTCGCATCCTTGTCGGCGCTTGTAGCGAGCTGTTCCAGAGTGTCGGTAGAAGTGGCGGGATTGCGAGCGACCAACAGCCGCACGTTCCAGTCGGGAGAGTGCGCGAGCTGGGATAGGATCCCGGGATCCTTGCTTCCCTCAGCCAGGGCGTAGTTCTTGGCATTGGTGAAGCGCGAGGTTGGCTTCGCCCTTGGCGGCTGAGCTGGCTGGCTACCCATTTCCTCAGCTGAAGGCTCGGGAGCGTCGTGGTCGATCTCTTCGGCTTCGATCTCTTGTATGGCCGCGACTGCCTCACGCCATCTCGCCGCCTCCTTCGGAGTGAGCTTCGCTCCGTCCTCGCGGAAGGTTCTAGTTCGAGCGTCAGATCCCACCGAGAAGATCCCGCCGATGATGGGACTAATAGAGAGCACCTGGCTATGGCCGCCGGTCGAAAGATCTGCACCACCCTCCCTGGCGATGTCGAGGACGGTAGTGTGCGCATCACCATAGGGGCAGCTCGTTGTGGCCATACACCGCGCGAATCTACCGAGAACGGGGCTGTAGTGGAGGCGAGTGCCTAGAGTCGTAGATTCCATGATTGTTGCTCCTTAGAACTTGAAAGGTGAGACGCCGGTCCGTGCCCATTCGTCGAGCATGGGGAGGTCGTCTTTGTTGAAAGTGGGAATCGCGCCGCCTTCTTGCAGAAGCCGATGGCGCAGCGCGATACCGGCTTCGAATGATTCGACGTGGCGATTTGCGAGCAGTCCACACGCCTCTGGTTGGGGGCAGAGAACGGGTGCGTCCGCATGATAGGCGAGGTGATACATGGCTCTCCTTGGGTAGTTGGGCGGTTATGGCAGAAAGCCATATCGACCATTGGCGCAGTTAGACCTCAGACAGAGCGCAGAACGTCGAGGACTCGTTGCGCTTCGGCCTCATCGTCGTAGCGGGTCATCCCAGCGAGGCAGTAGCTGCAGGGCTGCCAACAGGGATCAGGTCGCTCGAAGATAGGCAGCGCGTGATAGCTGACCCACTCACCGAGGGGTTGCTTCGATTCCATGGTCATCACCTCGCCAGCCGGATATCAGGGCAGCGCGAATGACCATTGGCGCAGTTAGAGCACCTGCCCGCTTTGCACCTGCTGCCGATGGGCTGAGTGCTTCCATCAACTTCTGTTGACTCCTGCTCAGGTCGACGCAGGACAGCAAAACCAAAAAAGATAGCCGGAGCTATCCCGCTGCGCTGCTCCCGCTTTGGGAACTCAGATTCTCGTTAGTCGGCTCATCGTCTGGAGCTGGGTAGGGCTGTTCGGTAAAGCTGTCAGTCCTTGATGGCAGGCTTTCAGCATCCAACTGCTGGCAGTTTGGTTCTCGTCCAGGGAGAAGGGATAGCAGTGGTGCGACACCGATGCGCAGTGCATCCGGCGTATGGCTACCTGGGCGGGTCGGCAGGTAGGCAGGATCCAACTGATGCAGCAGTTTGGTTCTCGTCCAGGGAGAAGGGTCAGCAGTGGTGCGACACCATCACGCAGTGGGATGGCGTATGGCTACCTGGGCGGGTTCGCAGGTAGTCAGTGGGAGAAGACTGCTGACACAGGCTTCAGCGGGGTCTCGGAGTGCTGACGCACTGAGGACAGGTTGGAAGGGTGTCAACACCTTCCAGCGGGATACCAAAGAGGCTTCGGTCTTTGGCTGGGAGCACCGCGCCCAGGGCACCGGCCACGCCGGGGTCGCGGGATACCGAAGAGCGCACTAGCGGCCTTCGGCTGGGAGCATCGCTCCCAGGGCACTGCCCACGGCAGGGCCTGATGACGAGCTTGCTCGGCATCTTCTTTTCCCCCCCTGGCGGCAAGGCCGCCTCTTTTGGTGCTACGAGGCAATGCCAGCAGCACGACCCCAAGGCGAGATCACGCGGGAGCCTGTTGCCAGCAGTTGTGCAGCAGCACGCGAAAGCGCGTTCGCGCCCCCTGCGACACCCCCTGCGATATGTGCTCCTGACCGGAAGCCAAGTCGCGAAACGGTCAAGGATTGTGCCTCCTAAGCCCAGGAGAACAGATCTAAGCGACTAACTCACCAGGGAGACGGGAACTATGACTAACAAACCAGCAACGCCTTACAGCGACGAGCAGAGCTACGACGATGAAGCTCCTGTCATGGACTTCTTCGAAGAAGAGAGCTACGAGGACGAGGAGGTGGAGATCTCAGCGCCTACTCAGACCGCAAAGCGTGCCACCATTGGCGCAGTTAGAACCACCGAGAACGACGCTCGACAGCCAATGAAGACGACCGCGAGCCAGCGAGAACCAGCCGCTACGAAGTATGGGAGGAAGGTTTTCACCGACAAGGATCGGCTTGGCCTCTGGTTCCTTCTGAAGTTCCCACTCGCCACTTCCAAACAGCTCGGCATCGTCTGGAAGATCAAGAGGAACAGTGCTCACAAACGGCTGTTGGCGTTGCGAGAGCTTGGTCTCGTCGGCTCAGAGGAAGTCATTGGAATGACTCAGCTCTGGTTCACGACTAAGAAGGGGAAGGATTTACTCGCCTTCTACGGCACTGAAGACGAGCGAATCTCGCGGCTCTACAAGCTGGGAAGCCTGAACCTAGGCAAGCTCGCGCATCGTCTCGCGACCACCCAGGTTGCAGCTCAGCTCGTCGCCGGCGCGTCAGCAATCGCGAAGACGACAGAGATTGCACTCCCTACCGGCCTCGATCTCATGCCGCTTCTCATCCCCGAGCAATACATGAACAGCACCTATGGGACGATGGCGAGCCGCTTCGATGAGACGTCCGGCCGAACAGTCGTGGACGCGCAGCAAGCCTGGAGGACTCAGGAACGTGTCGCGCAGGAAGTCGAGTCCGGCAGGCTACCGGTCTCGCAAGCTCTCGCTCAGAACCCCGGGCTCTGGACCCTTACTACCGACTACGCGAGCCGCAGCTACGCCAATCAGAACCACCCGTTTGACCTCGTTGTCGACTTGGAAGCACACAGACAGACTCTCGACGCTCCCGTGTCTATCGGTATTGAGATAGAGCTAACGCCGAAAGATCCGGTCGACCTACTGCGCATCGTCCACACGATGGTGCGCCAACGCGAGCGAGGGTCCGTGCCCGTCGTCCGTCGAGTCATCTATGTCAGCCATGTGGAGCGAATCTTTAAGGCGGTCAAGGAACTGCGGGACAGACTGGGTGGGCATGCGCGGTATTTGCTCGGAGCGACCCGGCTCAATGACGCAGAGGGTGAGAGATACACCGGGGAGGCCTGGCGCTTCTAGCCCACGTTCGACAGAGAACGGCGGAGGGGACTACCACCCCTTCCGCCGTTTTTCTGTTGGTAGCCACTCGTCATGTTTCGCCAGGAATAGACGACTCTCGCATCATGACCACAAAAGGGCCCAATCTTCGAATGGTTGGAGCTAACGGCAGAAAGCGCACGCTGGAGGCGCGGTTAGATCGACGCTCTAGGCTGCGCGCTCAGAACAGCATTTCGTGCCCCAGCAAATGGTCGGCAGGAACCGCTTTCGAGGGGTGGAAGGAACACGCTAAGAAATGGACACGCCGAAAGAGTTGACAGACCTAGGAATCCATTTACATTTGTGCCATCCAAACCGAACGCCACTCCTCGAAAGGCTCGATCATCATGGCAAACGCAACCACCACCCCCAACGCTCCCAAGGTTCCCGCGTTCGACCGCTCCAGCGTGACGCGCACCTTCGCTCGCCTCAAGCACGAGGTCAGTGGCCTGGTCGATGACGCCGGACGCCAGCGCCCGTTCTACGCCGCCAGCAAGGAGGAGGCAATCGCCAAGCGCGACGCTGCGATCAAGGTTCTCTCCGAGCTGGCCGACCGGATCGACCTTCTCAAGAAGGAAGGCAACTGATGCTCGGTCCCGGCTCTCGGGTTCGACTCATCGAGAGCCGGGACCCCATCAGCCCGATCCCCACAGGCACCGAGGGAAGCGTCGATCTCATCGATGATCTCGGAACCATCTTCGTGGACTGGGACAACGGTCGGAGCCTGGGGGTGATCCCCGGCGAGGATCGGTTCGAAAGGATCCAGTGATCTGCGGCTGACTCCCCTCAGCGGCTCGCGGATCTCTGACGCCACTGGGGAGGCACAGATCCGCCCGGCAAACGAAGCAGCGCCCGGCACTCGATTGAGTGCCGGGCGCTTGCCTGTTCGGGAATCTACATCGCAGGCTTCGTCATCATGCTGTCTCTGCGAACTGGGGAATGAGAGTGAAGATTTCGCGCGGACCATCCGCGCTGCTGGAGCCAGAGATGAACCGCAGATCGCCGGAGGCTTCGAACCATTCGCGAACACGATCGCCGAAGTCAACGGTGTCGTCCTCCAGGCTGATGAGCTCTGTGCCTCTGTTGCCGAAGCCGTATTCGCGCATACGCTCGACCTCTGCATCATCCATGAGCACGTAGATCTTGTGGCTTCCATCCCAGCAGATTCCAGCGGATTCAGCCAAAGCTGAGTCAACAGAATCCCATAGGTCTCGATTCGCGACGCGCCCTGCGTCAACGGGGAGGCCGGTCTTGTGATCGAAAATCATCTCGGACATAGTGAACTGCTTTCTACCCGTTTCAATGGGTCATTGTTGATGAGTGGCTCGGTTGAGCCGATTCTGTGGGTCGGTCGGATCGCGCGCTCCGCCGAGGTCTGGGGAAATAGAGCGCGATGCTCTATTTGGGTGATGCACTCTCGATTCAGTTTTCACTATTCAGAAGCGCTGCCTTGGATCTTTGTTTCCTCCCCGCGGCGGCTTGTGTTAATAACCATATGAGGCGCCAAATAGGGTGCGCAAGCCACTCTTGGCGACCAAATAGTCGCACGGGGATTAGGCTCGTTTTGCCGCTGAATCATTGGGGTCGTCCAACGAATCCGCAAAAACTTTAAAAAAACCGTCTTTCTCGGACGTCCATCCCGGGCGTGTCGCCACAGGCTGGCCGTAGGAGGCGATCTAAGCGCCTCGGGGAGTCCCGATGGCGTCATTGCGCGTCTCGGAGGCTCCTGGCTCAGGTGCGGGCAGCCACGATAAAGGCCGGGGCGTCCATGCCCCGGCCTCATGTGGTTGGTGCTGGCTCTTAGGCCAGTCGGTGGTTTGCTAGAGCTTTCTGTTCCAGTCCTCGAGCACGAAATCAGAGCAACCTGGACGCGACTCCTTCTCGTAGCAGTAGGAGAAAATGAAGTCAGACTTGATGTCCTCCGTGCTTATCGATTCAACATCGAGGAGTCCCCAGTCTGCGTCGTCCCGATGGGCGAAGGCTCCTGCGTAGAGATCTTGGACTCCTGTGCAAGCGTCATAGACGGGATCGATCAGGGCCGTGAACTGTGCCTCCTCGTCAGCCAACATTGCGTCCAAGGTTGCCTGCTCTTCGTCTGAGACAGCGCCATCCGCGTAAATTGCGTCATACTCTGCGCCGAAGAGTGGATGAGTGGCGTAGTGCTGGTTCATTGCGATGCTGGAAGCGGCGAAGGCGGCATCACAGGCGGGGCTTGCCTCTTCGGAAACTGGCTCGCGTTCCAGATTCACAATGACTATGATTCCCCCGACGACGGCCACCGCCACGAAGAGAGCGATGATTCCGCCCCAGCCCGACTTCTTGGGCTTGGACGCCGGAACTTGGCCATGCGCGCTCGTCGCCGGGGCTGCCTGTGGAATCGGTTGAGCTGCAGGACGCTCGCTATATGGTCGCTCGGTGGACACTAAATCGTCTCCACTACAGCAGTCAGCGAGTATCCGTGAATAAGACCGCTGCCGCTGATCGACACGATGCGGCACGGAGGGAACGACTCAAGCCGAGAGCGCAGCAGCTGGGCGGCTGCGTCCTCAGTGCTCTGCCCCGATGAAAGCTTGTAGGGGCCGTTGATGACGACGACGCTTTGTTGGGGTATCAGCGGCACGGTTCACGCTCCTTGAATGAGATCCTCTCCATCTAACACCAGCACAAAATCGGCACGGGTATGTGACCTGAACGACGTCAGGCTGGTCGTAGCTGTCCGCCTGACGAAGTCGCAGCGCGAAACCGAATGATGACACCAGAGATCGATAGTCGACGCTCAGATCGCGAGCTATGACCTCGATACGTTCGTGAGTTGACCGGGTGAGTTGACCGCGAAAGTCAAGCGATGCGACGAGCCGCGAGAAATCAAACTCTCAGAAAGAATGGTTCAAATCCCACCGTCACCGCCACCACGAAGGCCCCGACTCCCTTGGAAACAGTGGGATACGGGGCCTTCTTCTGGTCTGGAGCGGCGGTTGCGGTAACGCAGCGGTAACGGTCTTGCAGTTCGACCAGAAGTCAGAAGCCGGCGGCTGTCGAGCCTCCTGGTCAGGTGCAGGTTCTGGAACGTCACAGGTTCGTTGGGTCGGGCACCACGTCTCGCATCCGCCCCTCGACAGGAGGCCTCGATGAACGATGTCGCCGAGAAATTGCAGACTGCGTTGGCCGCGGTCCGGACATCGACAGATTCCGCACTAGCTGGATGGGCCTGGGCGGAACCAAGTTATCGTGCATCTCCCGTACGAGCTTTCTTGGGGGAGAGTGCTCCGCTCACTATCGCCGATGAAGGCATGCCCGCGATGGAAAGCGCGATGGGGACGCTCCTGAGAGATCAGCGAGTGACGAGAAACTGGCGCGAAGAAGATCTCTGGACCGCGGTCTTGTCCTTGCTCGCGGCCGCATCAGTGGGTCATGCGCCCGATTTCGCTGAGGCGGTCGAGCGAATCGTAAAGCCCCGCCCAGTTCGCATTGCTGCCGCGCTGGCCAATGTGGCCTGGACGAGCGAGCCAAGCGCGTTCGGAAGCCTAGCCATAGCAAAGGTTCAGGACGAGGCGGGTGCGCGCCAGTTAGCGGCTTCCCTGAGCCTCACAGACTCCGCCGAAACAGCATTCGTTTCTTATGCTCAACAGCTGCTCCGAGAGTTTGGCGACTTCGTTTTGGCGACATCCACCACTCCTCGACAGGGTCAACTCGCGATGGAGGACTTCGAACGAACGCTTGAAGACCTCATTGGGCTCTCGTTGATGTTGTCGGGTGACCTTGCCGACTACGGGATCTTCTCACTTCGGGGAGCGACAAATAGGCCGGGAATTCGCGGCACCACTCTGGACCGCTCTGCTGTAAGCACGTTGCTGGCGACCAGCGGTGCCGGTGAACTCGCCGACCGAGTTCTTACGATCACCGGATGGAGCGCCGGCAACAATTTCCGATGGCATAGCGCAGATCCGTTACCCCTGGACCGCATCCTCTCAGCTGACCGGTGTTCCCGCATTGGAGATCTATTGGTTGCGCCGGACGCGATCGCACAAAGGCTGCGTGTGGCTGGGCGCTGGTACGCTCGTGCGTTCTGGGCCGAGGCGCAGGACGACGCGGCCCTCGCAGTGAGCGTCGCCTTGGATTCGATGCTCACGGGGAAAGACGCGGTGCCTGGAGCAGTTAGTAAAGGCCGGTTCGCGCTGCTCGAACGTGACCCAGCTGCTCGAGCTGCTCGGTTTGATCGCTACGAAGAGGTATATCGTGTTCGATCGGCGGTCGCACACGGTGGGGACGCGAGTCGCGGACTTGCGCGAATCGGTGGTGCGCGATCGATTCTTGAAGATGCCCAGTGGGTCGCGATGCAGCTGCTGGAACTACGAGAAATTTCAGCACCGGATGACGACAAACAGTTCCGTGAACTCTGGTCCGCCATACAGTGGGGAACTGTCAGTTGGGCCCACCCGCCTAGCAGTTCCATCTAGTAGCCGCGCTTGAGGAAGAACGGACGCCGATAGTTCGGATAACTGTGAATATCGACGGTTAGAAACACGCCCCGTGAAGTGAGATGAGGCTGAGCACGAGCTTAACGCGTCATGCGCTCGATTACGAGTGAATCTGTCGTTTCTGCTCGTTTCTGGACACCAGCCGGACCGGAGGCTCGCCCGGCTGTAGATGCCGGCGTCGCAGCACTACTCGTGAGGATGGCGCATAGGTCGACCGTCGCCGAGACGCCTCGGAGCACCATGTTGGGTCCCGTCTCGGCTTCCAGGGAGATCGAAGCCGTACCGGCGGTTGAGAGAACCACACGTCCGCTTTGCAGCACGCGGTCCACGAGACTGCCGAGACGCGTGTAACGACGCCCCTCGAATCGCTCCGCATCGTTGCCGCGCGCGGTGTGGATGAACAGCAGGTCGGAGTCCGGGTCGGAGTGGGGGATCACCAGGCGCGCGAACGCAGCGTCCTCGCCGAGGTGCGGGTGTCTGGCTGGCCGATAGAATTCGGCTCATGAACGAGCCATCCGAGGCGGACGCACAGGTCCCTGCGCGGAACCGCAAGCGGAATCTGATCATCGGGGCAGTAGCGGTCGTCGTCCTTATCGCCGCCGGGATCACGACGGGGGTGGTGGTGTCGGATGCGAACGCTCGAGCGGAAGCCCAAGCTCAGGCTGAAGCGCAGGCGGAGGCCGATCGTGTTCAGGAGGAGAAGGATCTCGCGGAGGCGCTCGAGGACGCGCAGACAGCGCTCGACGCCGGTGAATCTCGGTACAGCGAGTCTGAGTCCTACGGCGATGTGGCGAAGCGGGAGGAGCTTCGTGCAGAGCTTGATGCTCTCGCAGAGCTTCTCGATTCATCGAAGCCGTCAACGGGCGACCTTAAGGAGGCTGCGACGTCGGTCGACGTCGCAGTTCTGTTGGTTGGCTCGAAGGAGCAGCGTGATGCGGAGCTGGCCGCCGCGGCCGATCAGGCGCTCGATGACCAGTACGACACTCTGGCAGCGTCGCTCGAGGGGAACCGGATGATCCCGCCGTACGACGGTCGCGAGTACTGCGAGTACCTGCACGAGTTCTACACCCCGGACAACGTCTACCCGTTGCTGTGGGGCGACCAGACCGAGTCCCGTCAGATCGACATCGCCGCGGTGCGCGTCTACTGCCCGGAGTTCGCGCCGAAGATGGATATGGTGCTCACCGGCTTCTACGATGGCGACCATGTCGTCGGCCAGACCATTCAGCCCGGGACGTACCGCACAGCTGCGGGCGTGAAGGACTGCTACTGGGAGCGCAACAACGGCTCCGGCGACATCCTCGACAACAACTTCGTCGGCGCAGCCCACAACGGTGTGACCGTGACCGTGAACGCCGGCGAGGGCTTCACGACGAGCGGTTGTGGCCTGTGGGTGCCGGCGGGCTGACCTGAGAGTATGGATCTCACGGGTCATGATCTGTCCGCTCGGCGGATCAGGCTCGGGCGGCATGTCAAGTGGCGGGATGTGCCCCAACTACCGAGCGGCCTTACGCTCCTTGCGAAGAGCCTTCTTGTCATCCTTCGAAGCCCAGCCGAGCAGCTTCTTGTACTCCTGTGCCGAGCCATGGCAGACCGCGGACTTGCCGTCGCGAAACTTGATCTCGAAGAGGATCGTCGCCTGCCCCGGGTTACCGAAACTCGTCACGGTGAGATCGGCGAGCGTCTTTCCCACCTCGAAGAGCGCCGACGTTGCCGTGACGCTGTTGAGGAACCGATCCGACTTCATCTCGATCGACTCCACGGTTTGACGACTGATCGACCATCGTTTCATGCCCCATCGCGTCGAGATCTCACGCGACATCACCTGATAGTCCTTCTTCAGAGGAAGATCCCCAGCTACCACCTGCATGCGATCAGCATAGGGGTGTCTCGGCTATGGAGCGTGGTGCCGGTGCTCAGTCGCACGCCATGCCCCGATGTTCCCGAAGGAGATCCGGCCGGCGTCGGTGATCTCCAGTGCGCGGAGAGAGCGTGTCAGACGCGGTTGAGTCCGTGGTTGATACTGTCCAGCGCCCGCTTGAAGTGACTCTCAGCGGCGTTGATATCCCGAAGTGGCGTTGAGGGATCGAAGACCCGCAGTAGCGAGTATCGGAAGGTCGACGGATCCCGCCCCTTGAGCGCCACGTTACCTCCGTGCCCGTTGGCGGCATAGGTGCGCCAGCGCTGCAGGATGTTCTCGGCCCCGTCGGCCTTGCCTACGTAGTGGCGACCGTCGCGGGTGTCAGTGATCAGATAGATCCCGACAACCGACGAGAGCGCTGTCTGCCAGGCGGCGTAGCGACGCTCCTTCACGACCGCCTTCAGCACGTCATACGAGACGACCAGTTGATCGAATCCCGGGAATCGCGGAGGCTGAGCATCGGCGACCTCGAGCACCGGGTACGTCGCGGCGGTCGGGCCGTAGACGCGCCACACCCGTCCTGCCTTCCAGCCGATCACGAGTCGGCCGAGCAGGTCATGGAGGTGATCGGTCTCGACGAGGTCGAACTCACGGAGCTCACCGTCGTTCGAGAGCTCTCCCCGGTTCTCGACGACGCGCCAGAGGCGCCCACGATCGCCGCCCTCCGGCATGAAAACGATCCAGAATCGCGCCGGGGTGACGGGGAAGATCTGCGACTTCGCAGACTGGCGGCGTGTGTACGCGAGGATGTCGTCGTCCGTCGAGCCTGCGTGCACGCCAGCAAGGCGGCTCGACGCAGGCTCCGCGTTGTAGGCATGCCGGATGACCAACACGTCCTGGATGGACAGCGACTCCGAGTCGAGGATCGTTCCGAGCATCAACGGCATGGGACTGAGACTATCGACCAAGAGGATGCGCGACGTCGGCGAGGGTGAACTGCTCGCGAGACCGGAGGCTTCGACTCCAACGGCCCCCAGCGAAGTCGCCAGGGGCCGTTTGAGTCATCCTCAGCAGATCACTGGAGGGTGAACGTCGCGCGCCCGATCTCGGTCATGCCGAGGTCGTTGGAGGCGACCAGCTCGACGGGGGTGGTCTCGTCGTCCAGCTCGTAGGCGACGGCGTTGGCGACCGTGCCGCCGTTCTTGATGTCCTGAAGCTGCGAGTCGAGGAACTGAGCGTCCGGGAGGGAGGCGACGTTGAGCTCGTTCACAGCGTTCGGGTCGTTGTCCTGAATCGCAGTGAAAGTGCCGACCCAGGCGGTCGTCGGATCGATCGCGTCGTCGGAGGTGTTCGTGACCTCGTACCAGAACGCGATGACGGGCTTCTCGCCGTACTCGTTCCCGGGCTGGCCGACCGCGATCTTCTTCGTGTCGGTGATGGTGACCGTGTACTCAGGCAGGGTCAGCACGTTGTCGGCGAACGATGCATCGCTGCTCGCCTCCTCGACGGTGGCCGTGTCCTCGGAGACAGCCGTGGTGGTCTCCGGCTTCGGCTCGGTGGCCGGAGCCGAGCATCCGCTGAGCAGCAGGGCGACGACCCCAAGAGCGAGCATGGCAGAGTTGTTTGTCGATAGGCGCATGAGCGCATCCCCCAAGAGCGTGTGTGAACGCCGACGATAAGTCAGCGAATCTCAAGCTAGCGCCTCACGGTCACCGCACAGCCCGCTGAAAGAACTGGACGAGGCGATCGTTATCAGCCCGTCATCGGATGGCGCGCTAGCAGGTTTGCACTGGTGAGCGAGCAGTTGCTCGGCGTCCATTCTAGGTGTGTCCGGGTGTGCAAGTCGCAGGAGTCCGCCGACCCTTCACTGGATGCCGGCCGGTACGGAGGCTCGCCCCGCTGTAGATGCCGGCGTCGCAGCACTACTCTCGGCATTGCAGAGACGCCTCAAGGAGTGGAGCACGTGATGAGCGATCCGAAGCTGGGCCCGGAAACGGAAGCGGCGATTGAGCGAGCACTCGACTCCGCACAACTTCGTGGAGGTGACGCGACGTCGACCGCCTCGGTGATTCATCACGAGCCAGGTGAGTCAGCGGTGGACGATGGCGCAGCGGGGGACGGCGACTAGCGGATCAGCCCCGTAGTCATACCGACATCTCGGTCTTGTGCTCAGAAGGGTCCACAGGGGATCCCGATGGGGTCAGAGGGCGGTAGGGGCTGCCTGTTGCTCTGATTCTGGGGACGAGGCTGGGGAGGCCTCACGCGGGATGCCCCATTGGCGGTGCCCCTCCGTCGCACACGCGGCATCCCGCACACCAGGCACGGCGATCGCGCTTTCAGCGCAGCCAGGCTCCTCGGATCATGCCAGGCGCTACGCGGTCGGCGCAGCGGGGACGTTCTTCTTGGCGCCGCGGATGGCGAAGGCGACGAAGATGACCCCAAGGATGCCGACTGTGGGTTCAATAACGTTCGCGACGTAGACGATATCGCTCGGTGTCCCCACTCCCGCGGCGAAGACGGAGAAGTCCCACAGTCCGTGCAGGAGCATCGCCCACAACAGCGAGCCCGTGACGCGGCGCAGGATGTAGAAGACCGTACCCGCAAGGAAAGCCGTGAGCACCTGCGACGCGGTTCCAGCGACAGGGGCGCCGAGGGCGATGTTCACCAGGTGGCTGAGACCGAACAGAAGGGAGGTGAGGAACCAGACCCAGCCCTCGCCGAGACGACTCCGGAACCCGACCACGAGAAGGCCGCGGTTGACGATCTCTTCGGTGAATCCGACGAGCGCGAGAGTCAGCGAGGCCGCGAGAAACGCGCCACTGTATGCCGACCAGTCGGTTCCTGCGAGGTTCATGATGGCCGCGATGGTCATCAGGATCGGAATGAAAAGCAGCCACCGGTGGCGGCTTCGCGTCTGCTCGACCATCACGGGGCGCCACCAGCCCAGCAGGCTCGTGGTGATCGCCAGCAAGATGGACGCGATGATCAGCGACAGACCGGCGCCGGAGAAGAGGTTGCCCGCGCTGTCGCCCCAGCTGTCGTAGGGAACACCGCCGAGAGACTGGATCGCGAAGACGAGGATCAGATATCCGGCCCAGATGGCCAGCCCGATCCACGCGCGCGGGCGCACCCGCAGGCCATCAGTTGTCGAATCCATCGCTCTGCTCCCTACCTCGGGCGGGCACGCCTTCTTCGGATCACGGCATCCATTCCTGGAACTCTCGCCCCAACGCTGAGGGGTGACAGTTAGTCCACGCCGGATTCTCGCCACGTGAGTGATGATGACCGTCCGGTAACGATGACCATCAGCGCCTTTCGCGTCTCGCACTGCGACCCGAAGGTGTCAGTAGGCGCTGATACGGTCAGCGTCGACATCAACCTGCTCGGAGAGGCACCCCTTGAACATCACAGCACCCAAGCTCGGCGCGACCATCGCAGTTCTCGCACTCCTCGGCATCAGCGCCGTGGGGTGCTCGTCGCCGGAGTCGTCCGGCTCGTCCTCGAACGAGGGTTCGAAGCCGGGAACCGAGCAGGTCCAGGAGGAGGAAGCTCCGGAGCCGGTGAGCCTGGAAGGCTCCTGGAAGCAGAACAACTCCAACTCCGAGGACGCCTGGCAGCAGGCCACGATCACCGGCGACACGATCGAGGTCTACTGGGTCGCAGACGGCGGCGACACGAAGTCCCTGTACTGGGCCGGCACCGTCGCGGTCCCCGCAGAGGGTGACTCGTTCACCTTCGACTCGACCAACGACACGACCAAGACCGAGTCCTCGATCATGGCTTCCAGCGACGCGACCAAGACGTTCACGTACGAGAACAACGAGCTCAGCTACGAGGTCACCGCGATGGGCACGACGATGACGGTGCGCCTAAGCCGCGAGTGATCTCTGCGCCTTGACGTAACACGGCCCCCGCGCGCTCGGAGAGAGTGGTGGGGGCTGTGTCGCGCCGGCTGTGGATGTAGAGGTGCTCAAAGTGCCGGCAAGTGGGTACGCGAGTTTGCTCCAGGCGAGGGATGGAATGCAATCGGACTTCGAGCGTGTCCAGCGCTACGATCAGGGTGTGAAACGCACGATGACGCTGCTGGGTCTGCTTGCACTTGTCCTCACCGGCTGCGCCTCACCCGCCCCCATCGAAACTCCGGCGTTTGAAATACCGAAAGGTTTCGACTTCGAGAACCTTTACACGTCTGGGATCTGGGTCAGTACCCCTGAGCACGGCGGTAGCGAGTGCGGAGAAGGTGCACTCTTTGATTGCTGGAACGTCGTGATCCAGGCGAATGAACGGTGCGAAGGCTACTTCGAGATCTCGATGCGCGAACTAAATGCCTCTGGTGGCGCGCTCTCGAGCTACATCGAGTACGCGAAAGCGAGAGTCGCTGCAGATCAGCGTCAGAGCTTCTCCTGGGACTCGCAGTGGTGGGCCGAAGAAGTCATCGACACAATCGAAGTCGAGAACGTAAAGTGCGTCGACGTGAACTTGTGAGCGATGATGTTGCGGTTCACAGCGTGCGGCGCAACGATACGTGACGAAACGCCCCTCACTCCGCGACGCCTTCGTTCTCGCTGATGCCGAGTTCGAGACGAACAATGCAGGCGTTCCCGCAGGCATCCGAACTGATCAGTGTTGTACCAGCAGACGCGGATGGTGCTGACTCGGATGGCTGACGCCGATGCGTGGCTAGGTCTGTGAGTCTGTCGGCTGCGCCGCGAAGTCCCGGCGCTTCATCAGTGCATCTACACCGAGAATGTCGGCGAGCTTTGCGACGTCGCGGCCGCCAGGGACGCGGTTGAGCATGTACTCGGGCGGGAACTTTTCGAGCAGCGGGTTCTCCCCGGCGAACGAGCGGGTCGTCTTCAGAGAGAAGATGCGAGTGGTGTCGAGCGCGCGGAAACTGTCGATCGAGATGATCGAGGTCTGAGGGTTTCCCCAAATGAGCCGGTCGAGGGACTTGGTGCCGGTCCAGTGTTGCTTGATGCGCTTCTGGATGCCGACCGAGGCGTCCGTGGCGCCGACGTAGGCCTGGCGGGACTCGTCGAGCACCATGATGTAGAGCCCAGCGACACCGTCCCATTTCGTGAGGTCGGTGACTTCGACCATGCGGCGCTGGCTCTTCACAGCGCGCTGCAGCGCGGCGTCGAACGCAGCGTGGTTGAGGGAGGCGAAGTGCGCCATGTTGAGGTCATAGTTCGCCAGCGCCTGGATCTGCATCTCCTCGCACCAGGCGTCCGTGTAGACCCGGTGCTCGGCGTCCTCGTATCGGTAGCCGACTGAGTCCCACAAATCCGGGTCCATCTCGCGATGCCAGCGCGGCAGGGACGAGCGCCTGTTGATCCGGGCGTAGGTGTCGCGCGTCATCCGCAGGCTCAGCCCGCGAGTTGCACGGATGGGGATACCGAAGTGCACCGCGGACTCGGACGTGGACGCGCTGGATCGCCGGCGGCCGCGGGGCGGGATCTTGACCGAGACTCCCCAGACCTTCCTGGCGAGATACGTCTGCCAGCGGTGCCAGATGAGCGTGTGCCCGCCGTCCACGAGCGCCTGCAGGCTCGCGTTGGCGTCGGCGCCGATCTCGACGTTGAAGATGCGAGACGGGTCGAACTCGTGATGCTCACCCTCGGGGATCCGCCCGAGGGTGTCCAGCTCCCACGGGTCGGCATCGATCACCAGGAAGCCTGTGTCGGTCAGCTCGCGACGCAACTGGGCTGCGTCCTGTGTCGTTGGCGCCCACACGAGGGTCTCGCGCGGGGTGCTGGTGACCTCGAGTTCCATCGGCGCTGTCAGCTCGCAGGGCGCCATGCGGCGGCCTCGGCGGCCATCTTTGCGCGCGCGCGGCTCAGTCGTGCGAGCTTGCCGGGGTTCTTGTCCAGGTTGATCGGCGGGGCGAAGTGCATGATGACGGCGGTCTCGACCTCGCCGAGCGGCACGGTCATGCCGGCTGGTGTCGGCCAGACGGCCAGTTGGAGGCGTGCGTGCATCCACTCGTTCAGGCGGGCGTCTCCACCCTCGGCGAGGGCGTAGTTCGCGAAGCGCTCGGGGCGCGCGAGGTTACGAGGTACGGCATGCAGGTCGAGCCCATCGCGCAGGAGAGCAGCGAAGGATCGCCGGACGGTCGAGCCGCCGGTGCGGGGCTTGGACCTCGGGTTGATGGCGAAGTGGCCGTTCAGGTCGCGGGAGACCAGGCTCGCCTCCGCCTTGCCGACGTAGAGAGGCACAGCGGGTGTCGGCTCGAGCTGCAGATCTCGCCAAGCCTGGTCGTCGCCGTAGATCGCGTACAGGCCCGGGCGCGACGGCACGTGTGCTGCAGCGTCCGTGATCGCCCAACGCTCTCCGGTGAGCGCTGCGACGGCGGCCGTGGCAAGATCCCGTACGGCGCCAGCGCTCACGCGGACTTCCTGCTGAAGTGCGCGCGCACATCGTCGACCTGCTCCGGGGTCAGCTCCCAGCGTTGGTTCTTGAGGTGGTCGGGGTAGCGCTCGCGCAGGTAGCGACGCACGGTGATCCCGGGCCGGTCTCCGTCGTTATGGCCGAGTTCTCGGCCGAGCTCGGCCGGAGTGATGACGTCGTGGGAAGAGGTCATGAGGTCATCATGCACGATGCCCTCGGTGACCGCATTCCCACGGATCTGAGACTGAAGGTCACGGAGCAGCGCTATCCATTCCGCACGGATCGTCCTAGCGTCCGCCTGTGGGCCAGATTCATTACCGCGACCGATACCGCCCGGTGACCCATCGACCGTTCTGCCAGCTGCCTGGGATCCACGTCCTCCCGATGTCCAACTGGCCGATCGCATGAGAGCCCACGAATCGGGGAAGCGCCTTGAGCCCGATGTCCGCGTCACTCATGCGGATCACGAACTCGCTGGCGAACCGGTCGATGCGCCCGGGCATGGCCCGGAGCAGGTCGGTGACCATCTCACCGGGCGTTTCCGCTATCGCCGATTCGAAAGCATCAGGCACCTGCTCCGCCATCTCCTTGAGCATCGCGAAAAACATCCCGCGGGGCACGCCGAGGACGTCCGCTGCGCGGGCGAGGTTGCGCCCGCTGATCTGACGGTATGGCCGCTCTTTGCCGTATTTCACAGCGGCAGCGGATTTGAACCAGACGCGGTCTTCGGGCCAGAGGCCGTGGGCGGAGATGAGATCATAGGCCGGCGCGAGACGGGTACTTCCGCTCACGTGCAGCAGGCTGTGATTCTTCGCATGTGCATCCACACCGGCGGTCAGAAGGTTGAAGACGAACAGCTGCGTGAGGGCCACACCATCGCGTACCCAGTACGCAGGCGATGACTCCCGCGACACGAGGGCCTCCATGTCAGCCATTGTCGGCCCACCGTCCTGCTCATACTTGCGTGAGGGGAGGACGCTGAGCGCCTGACAGAAGTCTTCTTGGTGGAATCGGCGGACGCTGCCGTCCTCTCGGACCTGACGGTCGTATCTCGTCGTGACGAAGGCTCTGATCCCATCGAATTCGAGGAGCTCGACCTTGGCCGTGCGAACGCCCATGGCGCGCGCGGCACGCATCGTCACGAACTCGACCGCTTGAACGTGGTCGTCGGTGTGACCGGTGGCGAGCACCATCCCAGGCTTGACGATGTGAGTGCTCGGCGCGCGCCCGTTCGGCTCGAACCATTTGCCGTCGATACGTGCCAGGGCGAACTTGCCCTGATTGCCGCCGAGCGAGAAGCGGCTCGCGTCGTCATCTCGGTCATCCACCCAGTGCTCGGGGTCGGCGAGGATGTCGCGCACCCGACGGGCGATGTCCCTCTCGGTCATCTCGGACAGCTCTCCCGCTTCTGCGGGCACCACATCTTCCGGGACGATCTGAACGGAGCCAGGTGCGTCTTCGCCCATGTGAGCAAGGAGGGTGAATGGGTCGGTGCGTCGCTCGCCGAATTTCGCGGCCCATCGGCTGCGGACTTCCTCGGCGTCGGGAAGCAGATTCGACAGCCACGGCATGACGACGTCGGGTCCGTGACCCAGCACGCTCTTGGGCATACTCGCCGATAGAGGAGTCGCTTCGGCGTCCCCGCGGTACTGGTCGTCGTAAAGGAACTCAACCAGGTCCTGTTCCCCGCGCATGAGCTTGCCGGCGAAGCGACCATCGAGCCAGACGTCGAGTGCGTCAGTCATTACAGATCCTCGAAGAGCTGATCGAGGTCGCCGGAGGGCTGGTCCAGCTCGAGCGAGACCGTGTACTCAAGGGCTGCGGCTACAGACACGGCGGCGCTGAGCGAGGGATCGACCTTGCCGTTCTCGAGGTCATGCACCCAACGGCGGCTCTTGCCGACCGCCTGGGCGAGTTCATCCTGGGTGATGTTCCTGGCTAGTCTGGTTCTCCGGACGAACTGCGCGAAGGCCCGTACGGAGGGCATCAGGGTTCCCATGTCTCTCCTTGAGTGAAGAATACTTCTCATCGACTTCTATGAGAAGTATACTGCACAACTCTCGAAAAGAGAAGTATTCTGCACATGCCTATGCTCAGGCGGGGCGGGGGCATCGGCCCGGAGCCTAGCCTGAGGACTACTTCTCGGGCACCGTGGGGTCGTCCGGGATCGCGACGCCCAGAACCTTGCATGTCTTCTTGAGGTCCAGATCGACCATCACGAACTGCAGGCGCTCTGCCTCGGACGTATCCGCCAGCCATGCGACCTCAAGTCGTACCGGTGCTGGGTGTGGGGCAACGCGGTCGAGGTCGCGGATACCTACGGCTCAGGCTAGCCGAGCGATCGCGGCTGATACTCTCATCGCAATAACCACGCGGCAGCGGGACGGGCCGAGGCCAAGCGAATAGAAGGCTCAAGGGAGCCGGGATCAGCATCCGGGTAGCCGAGGAGAAAGCTGAGGACGCCAGGCGCGCGGGACGAGCGCGCGGTCAGCGGCGAGGCGGTTGATCCTCGGCCGACGGCGCCGCTGAAGAAGAAGTTTCGCCGCGAGCGCCGCGAGCTGCAGTAGGCGGATCTCAGCGGTACTGCCGCGCCTGCGCAGCGAGAATCGACTGCCGCGTCGCGTCATCGAGTCCAGCGACGACGACTTCGATGCCGGCGTCCCGGATAGCCGCAGTCAGCCAAGCACCGGGACGACGCAGGTAGCCGGCTGCCGTCTCGTCGGCCACGGCGAGGATGAGCCGGGTCGCGCCGCGCTTCCGACCGGCCCAGGCGAGCTTGAAAGCGTCGGTGGCGAGCTTGCGGGGTTGGGCGCCCTTGAGCGCGCCGATGCGGGCGTAGGCCTCCACCAGCACGGTACGGTCCGAGCTTGCACCGTCGATCTCCACATGCGCGTCGTCGATCGCGATCCTGGCGGGTGCGAGCGCGACCCCCAGCTGCTCGGCGACGGCCGCGACGATGGCGCGCTCTGCAGCGCGTTGCTCGGCCGAGTCGGAGGCATGCGGGGCGGTGGGCGAACCGGTCATTCAGCAGCCACCAGGTCCGCGCATCCGATGGCGAACTTCGACGTGTAGTCGACGTGCCCGCAGGCTCTGGTCTCGGCCGCCTCGAGGGCGTCGACCGAGACGGGCGGCTTGCCTGCCGCGGAGCGGAGAGCGTTCACGGCCGTGAGCATCTGCGCGCGCTCGTACATGACCCACCCGAGCTCAGTGCTGCCGTTCTCGAGCTGGACGAACTCCTGACGCTGCGAACGCTCTTCCTGAGCACGGGTGAGCGTCGCACGAAGGGATTCGAGGTCCTGAGACCAGGTGCGAGTGGACACGATGTCTCCCTCCTTGGGGGTCTACGCCAGGCCGAGGCCGAGGGTCTTCGCGAACGCCTCGAGCGTCACGGTGAGTCCGGGCGAGCTGAGTTCGATGTCCGCGGTCGGGCTCACCGGCAGGGCGTCCTCTGCGCGCTCCCACAGCGCCACTGCACGAGTCTCGGGGAGCTGCGGACGCTGCGCGATGGTGCGGGGGCGGTAGAAGACGCCGTCGACGTCGGGATAGGTCTGGTGGATGGCGCGGGCCCATGGGCGGGACAGTGCCCGGTCTCCGGTGTTGATCTGGTCGTTCCCGCCGGCGTCCGTGGCCCAAGTGCTGTCGACGAGGTCCAGGAGTGTGATGTCTCGGGTGGACGCGAACAGCACGAACCGCGGCTGCGAACCCCCAGCTGCACCGTCGCCGCGCTCTATGACACCTCGGTCGCTGAAGCACTCGGACAGGCAGACGAACAGGACGCTCTGAGTTGCTGTCGCCGGCGGAACCGCGATCTGGGGCGTGACGTAGGTCACGGCGTGGTCGGGATGATGGCCTGCGGGATCGGGGTGGTGATCGAATCGGCTCCCCGTGGGCCCGAAGTGGCGGAGCTCGTGCCACCGAGACGGGTGAGCGCCGCCTGCGTCGTAGATGCGGCCGAAGATCGTGCCGGCCGGCAGCGTGCGGACAGCGCTCTGGGGGAGCGGATGCGGGAACTTCAATGCGTCGGGGGCAGGAAGCGCACTCATCGGATCGAGAACGCCTGCTCGGCCAGCGCCGCGACGGGTTCTGCGGGCTTGCCGGCGGCGAGCCACTGGGCAGGAGTCAGCTCGCCGTCTCCCAGGTCGGGGTGAGCGTGGGTGAGGAAGTACTCCACGGCCACGGGGTTCGCACCTTCGGGCAGCGCTCGGCTCACCGTTCCCCAGCCGGGAAGCTCACCGTGGTCGGTGAACTGGAAGCTCGGGAACCGCAGGCCGCGGCCAGGGCCCGGGATCGCGAAGAGAGTCCCATCGCCGTGGCGCTGGCGCACGCGGCTTGTCGTGACGCGGAGCAGACGAGCGACCTCATCGGTCGTCAGGGCCTCTGCGAGGATGTCCTGCTGACGCAGCGCCGTGCGCACGCTCGGGCGCTCTTCGATGCGCAGCGCATTCTGAGGCTCGACGAGCGAGCCGGCTGCGCGCAGTGCGTCCAGCTCAGCCTCCGTCAGCGACGAGTGCCCAGGCTCTTCCTCATGCCGGAGCGCCTTGTTCACGCCCTTCAAGATGGTGACCAAATGCGTGTGACGGAGACTGGAACCCAGCACATTCAGCTCGTGCGCGAGTTCTTCGGCGTCGTGACTCGTGAGAGCAATACCACGGTCGAACACGATGGTGATCTCTCGGATTTCGTCCGATCGTGTGGCCGGGAGATGCGCACGTCGATCGCTGCGGAGGGGATGGGCAGTTGCGTTCGACATCTTCAGCTCCTAACGCTTACTAACGAGTATAGCTTGCGCAAGTATCAATTGGGCGGCGATCTCCGCTTCGGGCCTGAACGAGTCACCCGCTCATGGTTTGGCGCGGCGCAGCATCTCTTCTGCCAACTCGACATCGCTGTAGTCGGCCAGGGTGTGTGCGACGACCGACACATCCTCGGAGAGGTCCTCAGCGGTGAGGTATCCGGCCGCGACGAGACCTTCGAGTGGGCTCCGTCCGAAGGTGCGCGCGATGTGGGCAGCCTCTCGAGGTGTCGGTGGCCGCTCGCCCCGGCGCCAGTAGCTGACCTTGGAGCCTGAGACGCCCAGACGCTGCGCGATCGATGAGCCAGTGGCGTGCTCGGTGATCCCGTTGAAGTAGGTCGACCAACTGTGAGCCATTGAACTATTCAATCAGTCGCTACATACCCGGCAGGCGAGCGTGCTTCGATGGGGGAATGGAAGGCGGCAGTGCCGGCGGCGATATCGACGAGCAATACAGGACGTGTCCGGAGTGCGGACGTGACTGCGAGCCGGTTTCGCTCGAGACCAACAAGGGCATGCGGATCTCGTTCACCTGCCCGCTGCACGGAGGTGGATGGGCAGCTGCTCGCCAGTCAGCTCAGAAGGCAGACGAGGGGCGGGCGTACCGTTTTTCTGTTGCAAATTCGGTACGCTAGTAGCTCCTGCTTTCGCCTGGTCAGACGCTATTTATCTCGGTCCGCTCGACCCATCGGCGTACCGTTTTTCGAGAGCTCAGGGGCAGAAACGGTACGGGCGGAATGGTGGATTTTCCTTGATTTCTCAACGAAATAGAGAGAGATGAAGCGGGAATGTACCGGATGTACCGCGGATGTGAAGAAACTCCACACATGCGCGCATGCGCACACGCACACATGTTAGTTCTCTCGGAATCGCGGTACATCCGGTACATGCGCGCTTGGACGCTGGCTTTCCCCAGTTCGGCAGCGATTTCAGGGCGTACCGATTTCGTTAGTCGCCGCGGTACGCGGCGACTTTCGATGTTCCACCCCCGCGGGGGGTATTTACCCCTGAACTGGTCATTCTCGGGTTCGAGAAGCGTACCGGTTATTCGGTACGCTCAACCCCATCTGACCAGTCACGGCGTAGAACCGTTTCTATTTTATTTACTTTCGGGTCGGCCGAACCGGGGGCAACCCGTTTCTTCGTAGTACGCCTCGATGGCAGCTCTAGGTGCTAGCGCTCGCTTTGCGGGGCATCGCTTTTTAGCCGTGGAGGGCCTGGGTCTCCGCCCATTCGCGGTACTCGCGGTCGGAACCAGGAGCGCGGTCGTCGTGTGCGGCCGCGAACGCTTCGATCTTCGCGTAGTGTTCCCGCCACGCTGCTTCATAATCCTCGGATGCCTGGACGACAGTGAGCAGCTTGATGGCGTTCCATGGGAAGAGGTAACCGGGAGCGCGCGCGGCGAAGCAATCGCGGTCATCTTCGAAACCGACAGTGATGGCATCCCCGCTGGACGCGAGGTATACGCCGATTTCGTCGACGTGCAGGACCCGTCCTTGCAGGATCGTTCGGTCGTCAGATTACGTGACGATGCGCGCGGCGCGCGCGCTCGACCTGCGAGTCGCAAGGGTGGAGATCCTCGATTTCGCCGGCGTCCGCGCTTTCGTCACGACGCGGTTCGATCGCCGCCTCACCGCCGAGGGCGCCGTCGCCAGGATCCACCAGGAGGACTTCTGCCAGGCGCTCGGCGTCTATCCGTCGCGCAAGTATGAGGAGGACGGCGGTCCGACGATGGCCGACATGGTGCAGTTGGTCGACCGCGCTTCGTCACCGTTCTACCGAGGCAAGGATCACGTCGAGCTCGCCGATCTGTTCGTCTTCAATCTGCTCGTGGCAGGCGTCGACGCTCACGCGAAGAACCACAGCATGCTGCACGTCGGGAACGCGACGCGGCTCGCGCCGGCCTACGATCTCATCTCGGCGCACGGGTTCTGGGAGGAAGACCGGGTCATGTTCAGATCCAGCGCGGCGGTGAAGTACGGCAAGGAGCGCCGGTATCGTCAGATCTCCGGCCGCAACATCGCGCGCGCCGCCGACGTCCTGGGCGTACGACGTGAACTCATGCGAGAAACCATCAACGCGATGGCGCCCCGCCTCCACGGAGCGTTCGAAGCCGCGGTCGCCGAAGTCCCGGCCGACATGGTCACTCCGCGGCTGCGGGAAATGCCCGCGCGTATCCAGACCTTCGCCGACGAGTTCGTGCGCCGCGCGAACGGCGAGGACCTGAGTCTGAGCGCGCTGCCTCGCTTCACGGAGGCGAACGCGGTCGATCTTCCTGTCAGGCGGATCTGGGAACCGGGCGAGTGGCGCGGTGACCGATGGGTCACGGGTCGCTATCTCGGCCGAAGCGCGCGCTGATCGTACGGCACGAAAGCGGGCAGGGCGTCCGATGAGGACGCCCTGCCCGCCGGTGCGCGCGAACGCGGGGGTCAGCCGATGGCCACCGCGATCTCGTTCGGGGTGTGGTCGAGCTCGACCGAGGCGATGATCTCCCCGGTGGTGAGGTCCACGGCGTGCACACTGTTCGCGGCGGGCTCGGTGATGTACGCGATGTCGCCGTCGACCTTGATCGCCGGGTGTGCGTCCTGCCACTGGGCCGGACCCTCCCACGCCTCGATCACGGGGTAGGACTCCGTGAGCTCGCCCGTCTCGGGGTCGAGGACGTGGATCTGCCCGTCGGTCGACAGGATGTAGGCGAGGTCGCCGGGGCCGCGTGCGATGTCGCGGAAGGTGTACTGCACCTCGGCAGGCAGCTCGACGACATCGAGCGTCTCGGCGGCGGTGTCGATCAGCGTGACGGCATTCAGCAGGTAGCCCTCCGCGTCCGGGTCGTTCTTGTAGTCGCCGACGACGATCGGGCTGGTCTCCGAGACGAAGGCGTTGCCCATGCGGCCGTACGCGTCCGGTGCCGCGAGCTTCGTGAAGGCCTCGTCCTTGAACAGCAGTGCACCGTTCTCGCAACCGAAGATCACGGCTTCCTCGGCCGCGGTGCCTTCCCCGTGGATGCCGGGGCACTCGGCGTTGACGGCGGCCTCGTCCCAGTGGTCGTCGTGTGCGTGCAAGGCCTTGGCCCCGGTGCGCGACGTCTCGTCGCCGACCGTGGTGAGCAGCGAACCGTCCTCGAGCACGATCGAGACACCGTGGTGCGGGGCATCGGCGGTGTACGTCGTGGTCTCGGGGAGAGCGTCGTAGCCGTCGGCGAAGCCGTCGGTCGGCACGATCGTGGTCGTTCCGGTGCCGTCGTCGAAGAGCACGGTGTCCTCGCCGTGGATGACGACGTGCCCGGCCGCGGTCGCCTCGAACAGTGCGTCGGTCAGGGCGGGCTCGGCGGTGTCGAGCATCTGGAACCCTGCGGAGGTGGTGACGGCGATGGTGCGGCCGTCGCCGAACGGGTTCAGGCGGGTGAACTCCTCGGTCTCGAACTCGTCGACGACCTCGAGCGTCTCGGGGTCGAGCACCGCGATCCCTCCGGGGTACGAGATCGCGACGCGTCCCGTCTCGCCCGCGGTGGTGCCTGACTTCTCGTCCGTGGGCGCGGTGTCGCCTGCTCCGCCCGCACCGCCGGCGCAGGCGGTGGCGAGCAGCGAGACGCCTGCCAGCGCCGCGACAGCGGCACTCATCCTCATGTGTCGCTTCATTGTGTTTCCTCTCGTATCGGGCCCCGGTCGGGGTCCATTCATGGGGTCAGTCCGTCGGCGATGCGGTCCGTGTTGGCGCGCATCATCGTCAGGTAGGTGTCGGCGCCCTCGCCGGGCTCGGTGAGGGACTCGGTGAACAGCTCGATGACCTCGACCTGGACGTCGGCCTCGGAGGCCAGCACCTGGATGAGTCGGTCCGGCTGCGAGGATTCGGCGAAGATCGTGCGGACTCCTGCCTCGTCGATCGCGTCGGTGAGATCGCGCAGGTCGGCAGCGCTCGGCGCGGCGAGGGTCGTGCCCCCGGGGATCACGGCACCGATGAGGCGGAAGTCGAAGCGGTCCGCGAGGTAGCCGAAGACGTGGTGGTTCGTCACGAGTGCTCGTCGTTCCACGGGGATCGCGGCGAAGGCGGCCGACATCTCCTCGTCGAGCTCGGCGAGTTCGCCGCGATACGTCTCGGCATTGCTGCGGACCTGCGCGACGTCGATCCCGTCCACTTCGGCCAGCGCTTCCTCCACCGCGTCCACGACATCGACCATGCGCGCCGGATCGGTCCAGAAATGCGGATCGTCCGCCCCGTTCGCGTCTTCGGAGCTGTAGGGCAGCACGTCGATCACGTCGCCGGCCACGACCGTCGGGACTCCCGCGGCTGCGGTGCGATCGATGTGCTGCTGGAGCCCCTCCTCGAGGCCCAGTCCGTTCGTCACGAGCAGGTCGGTGCCATCCATCCGTGCGGCCTCCTGGGCGGAGATCTCGAACGAGTGCGGGTCCGCGTTCGGTTTCATCAGGATGGTGACCTCGGCCGCATCGCCGGTGAGGTTCTCGACGACGTCGCCGAGGATGTTCGTGGTGACCACGATCTGCGGTCGATCCGATGCCGCCGTGCCGGTGCACCCCGCGAGGCCGGCAAGGACCACGGTCGTCGCGATCAGCAGGGAGGACGCACGCAGCGGCCTCATCGCCCGACCTCCGCGACGAATGCGGGAGCCGTGGGCGTCTCGAGGGAACGAGCGACGCGGGCGGCATCGGCGTAGTCGACCTCGTGTACGACGCCGGCGGCCGGGTCGCTGACGTAGGCCCGCTGCTCGTCGACGGTGAGCGAGGAAGCGGCGCCGCCGTCGGCGAGCAGAGGATCAGTGGCGCCGACGAGCGCACCGCCGTCGGCGAGATGCACGACGATCCGCCCGTCGATGTCGATGGCGACCACATGCCCCTCGGCGTCGTCCACGGCGACGACGTGCGTCAGCGGACGTTCGGTGGGCACCAGGGTCCAGGTGCGCTCCCGGGAATCGAGCAGCCAGAAGCCGGTCGTGCCCGCGACGGCGGCGACCGTCGGACGACCCTTCCGGCCGTCGAACGACAGGGCGCGCTCGACGGCGCCTGACGGGTAGGGGATGCGCTCGACGGTGAGGCCCGCGTCCTGCCAGGCCGCCAGGACCGCACCGTCTGCGCAGCCGACGACGAGTCCGACGCGGGTGGTGATCGCTCCCGAGGGGTCGGCGCAGTCGACCGGGGACTCCGCGGGCTCGCCGTCGCTGTCGTGATAGATGAGCGTGTCGTCGACGGCCACGAGTGCGCCCTCTCCGATCGGGGCGACCAGGCCGGTGTCCGCGTTCATCTCGATGCGGAACAGCTCATCGAGCCGTCCTTCGGAGAGTGCCTTGTTGTCGAGCAGCACCGCCTCGCGGCTGCCGCCGAAGAACACGCCGGTGGCCCCGGCCGTCGACAGCGGGCCCGTCACGACGGTGGCGACGCCCTCGCCGGCGACCGTGCCCAGAAGCGCGAGCTCGGCGAGGTAGTAGTGGAAGTGGTCGCCGTGATCCCAGCTCCATCGGCCCGAGTCGAGCACCTCCACGCCCTCTTCCGTGGTCACGAACCCGTAGCGTCCATCGCTCGCGAGCGCCGACGGAGCTGCCGTGCGGTCGAGGGTGATCGCTTCCTCGGTCCGCAGGTCGAGCACGGCGGCGTTCCCCGCGGCATCGATGGACAGCAGGCCGAGAGGCGGCTCGGCGACCTCCTCAGCGCCGGCGATCGCGCCGTGGCCGTCTCCGGACGCCGGGGTCGCAGGCGCTGAGCTCTCCGGAGCAGAGGCGCACGCACTGAGCGCGACGATCGTCAGGGCGGCGGGGAGGAGCCGGAGGGGGCGGGGAATCATCGGGTCCTTTCGGGGAGCGCGACGGCAGGAGCATCGGGCGATGCGGGTCGCGGGGATGCGGATTCGGGGTGCTCGACGGGATGGTGCCGACGAACGGCGCGGGTCAGAAGCGAACGTGCCGTTGCGGAGAGAGCGGCCAGCAGCACGGCCGCGGTGGCGATCGAGGCCCCCGCCGCCACCGCGAAGTGCCAGGAGGCGAACAGCCCGATCAGGACGGCTGCGGCGCCCACGAGGGAGGCCCCGAGCATGGTCGTGGGGATCCGCGTCGTCCACGCCCGGGCGGCGACGGCGGGGGCGAGGAGCAGACCGACGACGAGGAGCGTGCCCACGGCCTGGAATGACGCGACGACGGCGAGCGTCACGAGGGCGACGAGCACCACGTGCGCGAGCTGGGGGCGCAACCCGAGCGTGCGGGCGATGCGCGGATCGAAGGCCGTCGCCACGAAGGAGCGATGGAATGCGGACGCGACGCCGACCGTGACGACGGCGGCGACGAGGAGCATCGCGATGTCGTCGGGGCGGATGGCGAGGATGTCGCCGAACAGCAGAGCGGTCGCGTCCGTGGCGAAGCTGCGGGAGTGGGAGACGATGATCACGCCGAGCGAGAGCATGGCGACGAACAGCAGACCGATGCTCGTGTCGTACGAGAGCCGGCCCCGTCGCTGAAGGAGGCCGATCGCAGCGCTCATGGCGGCAGCACTCAGAGCCGCGCCGAGCAGGACCGGGGCGCCGACCACGGTGGCGAGCGCGACGCCGGGCAGCATTCCGTGGCCGATCGCCTCGCCGAGGAAAGCCATGCCGCGGATCACGACCCACGTGCCCACGACCCCGCAGATCACGGCCACGAGCATTCCGCCGCACAGGGCACGGACGAAGAACTCCACGGCGAACGGTTCGAGCAGGAAGGGCACGGGAGGAGACTCTATATGAGAATGAGAATGATTATCAATTGCTAGGCTGAGACTATGGATGAGAGCTCTGCGCTGTCCGCGCGTGACGTGTGCTTCGGGTACTCCGACGATGACGTGCTGCACTCCGTCACGGTCGATGTCCGGTCCGGGGAGGTCGTCGCTCTGGCCGGGCACAACGGGTCGGGCAAGTCGACACTGATCGAGATCCTCGCCGGTGTGAAGGTCCCTCGGCGGGGTGCGGTGCGCCGCCGGGGGACCCTCGCGCTCGTCGTGCAGCGTCCTGCCGTGCCGGATGCGTTGCCCGTGTCAGCGGCGGATGTGGTGCGCATCGGGACGTGGAAGCGAGGGCGACGCCTCTCCCGCGCCACCGCGCGTCGAGCGGTGGAGCAGGCTCTCGATCGTGTCGGGATGTCGGAGTTCGCGGGCCGCCCGTTGGCGGAGCTGTCCGGCGGGCAGCGGCAGCGGGTGTTCCTCGCGCAGGGGATCGTGTGTGAGCCCGACGTCCTGCTGCTGGACGAAGCGGCTGCCGGTCTCGATCGCGAGAGTGCTGCCCGGATGCAGGAGATCCTTCGGGAAGAGGCCGCTCGCGGCGTCGCGGTGTGCACCGTCACCCACGACGACGCTGCCGTGCTCGCCGCCGACCGTGTCATCCGGCTGGAGCGCGGGCGAGTGGTCTGAGCGACCTACTCCGTCTCCGCCCGCAGGCGCCTCTCGAGGTCCGCGAGGCTGGTGGCGTGGATGTCGAACCGCTCGCCCGGGGAAGGGGGTTCGGCGTCGGGCCGAGGCACGTAGGCCGTGCGCAGGCCCGCATCCCGCGCCGCTCTGAGGTCCCACGCATGGGCCGCGACCATGAACGGGGGACGACCGCTCGCCGGGACGCTCGCCATCGCCAACTCGTACATCTCCGCGGCCGGCTTGTAGGTGCCGGCGTCCTCCGCCGAGAGCACCTGGTGCCAGCGGAAACCTGCATGGACGCTCAAGCCGGTCAGTACCCGACGACTCGCGTTCGACAATCCCACGACGGTGGCGACCTCGGCGAGGGAGCGCAGACCCGCGGCGGAGTCCTCCCAGGGCGGGCTGAAAGCGGAGGCGCCGACGAGCGCGGGGACGGCTGTGACGGGAAGGACGCTTCGGGAGGCGAGCCGCTCCAGCACTTCGGCGTCGAGCTGGTCGCTGGTCGCAAAAACGCGTTCACCACGGACGATGGCCTGCTCCTGTTCGGCCACTCCGCTCAGCCACTCGTCGACGATCGCGGTCGTCTCTTCGCGGTCGAGGCCTGTCGTCGCCTCCACTCGGCGTCGGAGACCTTCCGCCTGATTCACCAGAGTGCCCAACACATCGAACACGGCCACGACGCGCTCCGGCGCCACTTCACGGGATCCGTCGGTCATGCAGAAGAGAACACGTTCGGGGCGCGGACTGTTCCGCCGCGCTCCAGCGGAGCTGCGCCGAGACATGGAGGGGTTGCTTCCCGCATGGGAGCATCCCGCCGAGCAGGATGTCCTCGATATCCAGCAGGCACTGTGGAAGAGGGGGCTCGTGCGCGCCGCAGCAGTGTTCGACTGTCTCATCGCCGCGTACGCCGTCGCCAACGACGCCGTCATCCTCAACTCCGACCATGACTTCGGATACATCGAGCTGGCGACCGAAGGCAGAGTCCGCCAGGAGTACGTGGAGGGCTGACCCCGCGGCGAACGCCGGGGCGGGGTGCATGATCCGCCCGCGGGTTGCCTTCGTCAGACGCTTCGTGGCGTCCCCTCGGACGGATCAGCGGTCGCCGACGGACCGGGTGTGCGCGTCGGGGGCGAGGTCGATCCGACGCAGCAGCTGGGCGTTCAGCGCGACGACGACCGTCGACAACGACATCAGGATCGCTCCGACCGACATCGGCAGGACGAATCCGATCGGCGCCAGGACTCCGGCGGCGAGGGGCACCGACACGAGGTTGTAGCCCGCCGCCCACCACAGGTTCTGCTTCATCTTGCGGTACGTGGCGCGCGACAGCTCGATCACGGAGATCACCGAGCGGGGGTCGGAGCTCGCGAGGATCACGCCGGCCGAGGCGATGGCGACGTCGGTCCCCGCCCCGATCGCGATGCCCACGTCGGCCTGCGAAAGTGCGGGCGCATCGTTCACGCCGTCGCCGACCATCGCCACCTTCTTGCCCTCGCATTGCAGCTCCGCGACTTTGGCGGACTTGTCCTCGGGGCGCACCCCGGCGAAGACCCGGTCGATGCCGAGCTCGGCAGCCACCGATTCGGCCACAGCCTGCGCATCCCCGGTGATCATGACGACCTCGACGCCCCGACGGTGGAGAGCGTCCACGGCCTCGCGGGATTCGGGGCGGATCTCGTCGGCGAGTCGCAGTCCGCCGACCACGCGGCCGTCGAGCACGACATGGAGGATGATGGCTCCCTCTTCGCGCCACACGTCCGCGGCGGCGATCTCCTGCGCGCCGATCTCATCGAGGAGCTTCGGGCCGCCGACACGCACCTCTGCACCGTCGACGGACGCCGTGACACCCACCGCCGGGGACGAGGTGAACCCGGATGCAGGAGCGAGCGTGAGGCTCTTCTCCTCGGCTGCCCGTACGATCGCCCGGGCCAGGGGGTGCTCGCTGTCCGCTTCGGCGGAGGCGGCGAGGACGAGCAGCCGATCGGCGTCCACCTCACCGGTCGGCTCGATCGCCGTGACCGTCGGAGCGCCCTTGGTCAGAGTGCCCGTTTTGTCGAACAGGACGGCGTCGACCGTGCGCATGCTCTCCAACGCGAGTCGGTCCTTGATCAGCACGCCGCCACGTGCGGCCCGCTCGGTGGCGATCGACACCACCAGCGGGATCGCGAGCCCGAGGGCGTGGGGGCAGGCGATGACCAGCACGGTGATGCTGCGGACCACGGCCGCGTCCGGATTTCCCACCACCGTCCACACCACGGCGGTGAGCGCGGCGGACAGCAGCGCGAACCAGAACAGCAGCGCGGCGGCGCGGTCGGCGATGCGCTGCGCACGGGACGAGGAGTTCTGTGCCTCCGTCACCAGCCGTTGGATGCCGGCGAGGGCGGTGTCGTCGCCCGTGGCGGTGATCTCCACCCGAAGGCCCGAGTCGGTGGCGACGGTGCCCGCGGTGACGGTGTCGCCGGTGGACCGCGTGACGGGACGTGATTCGCCGGTCACCATCGACTCGTCCATCGCGGCGGTCCCGTCGATGATGCGGCCGTCGGCCGGGACGCTCCCGCCGGGACGGACGACGACGACATCGCCGACGGCGAGCTCCGCGGGGGAGACCGTGACGGTCGTGTCCCCTTCGACCCGCTCGGCCTCGTCGGGCAGCAGGGCGGCGAGCGAGTCGAGGGCCGACGTCGTCTGCGCGAGCGACCGCATCTCGATCCAGTGTCCGAGGAGCATGATGACGATCAGGAGCGCCAGCTCCCACCAGAACTCGAGCTCGTGGTGGAGCAGTCCAAGCGTCGCGCCCCAGGATGCGAAGAAGGCCACGGTGATGGCGAGTCCGATGAGCAGCATCATGCCCGGCGTGCGGGTCCGGAGCTCGCTGACGGCGCCGGTCAGGAACGGCCAGCCGCCCCAGACGTACATGACGGTGCCCAGCACCGGAGCGACGAACTGCGCCCAGCCTGGGACGTCGTACCCGAAGAGCATCGCGAACATCGGAGAGAACGCCACCACGGGCACCGCGATGACGAGGTTGATCCAGAACAGGCGCCGGAACTGCCCGACGTGATCACCGTGCCCTGCGTGACCACCGTGACCCGCGTGACCGCCGTGTCCTCCGTGTCCGCCGTGCCCTCCGTGTCCCTCGGGGGCCTCGTGCCCCGTGTGCCCGGAGTCGACAGCGGTGGGGGCCTGTGCGTCCTGGTGCGCGTGCGGCTCGTTCATGCGTGATCCTTCCTCAGAGCGGGGCGGGTGGCTCGACGGGAGCGTCCTCGTCGCGTGACGCTCGTGAACCCGCGCAGGCGCAGGCTGTTGCCGACCACGAACACGCTCGACAGTGCCATCGCTGCACCGGCGAGCATGGGGTTGAGCATGCCGAGCGCCGCGACCGGGATGGCGGCGACGTTGTAGGCGAAGGCCCAGAACAGGTTGGTCTTGATCGTTCCGAGCGTCTTGCGCGACAGGCGGATCGCGTCGACCGCGCTGCGGAGGTCACCGCGGACGAGCGTGATGTCCGATGCCTCGATCGCCACGTCCGCGCCGGTGCCCATCGCGAGTCCGAGGTCGGCCTGGGCGAGGGCGGGGGCGTCGTTGACACCGTCGCCGATCATCGCCACCGTCTTGCCCTCGCGCTGGAGCCGGACGACCACGTCGACCTTGTCCTTCGGGAGGACTTCCGCGATCACCTCCGTGATCCCCACTTCCGCCGCGATCTGCCGTGCCACGGTCTCGTTGTCCCCGGTGAGCAGGATGGGGGTCAGCCCCATCGCCTGGAAGTGGTCGATCGCCTCGGCGCTGCTCGGCTTGATCGTGTCCGCAACGACGAGGATGCCGCGTGCGTGTCCGTCCCAGCCGACCGCGACGACGGTCTTGCCCTCGCCCTCGGCCTTGACCTTCGCCGAGGAGAGGCCCGGACTCAGTGTCTGCGACCACTCGGCGAGGAGCGACTCGCGTCCCACGAGCACGGCATGGCCTTCGACGACGCCCTGCACGCCCCTTCCCTCGAGGTTCGTGAACTCCTCCGGCGTGGCCAGCGCCCCGACCTCCCTGGTGGCACTCGCGGCGATCGCCTGCGCGATCGGATGCTCCGAGGCATCCTCCACCGCCCCGGCCAGCCGCAGCAGCGTCGCGTGGTCGGTGCCGGGCTCCACGATGACATCGACCAGGGTCATCCTGCCGGTGGTGACCGTTCCCGTCTTGTCGAGCACCACGGTGTCGACCCGGCGGGTGGATTCCAGGACTTCCGGGCCCTTGATGAGCACGCCCATCTGCGCCCCTCGACCGGTCCCGACCAGCAGGGCCGTGGGCGTGGCGAGTCCCAGTGCGCACGGGCACGCGATCACGAGGACGGCCACCGCCGCCGTGAATGCCGCGGCGACGGGGAACCCCGCGACGAGCCAGCCACCGAGCGTCACGAGGGCGATCACGATCACGATCGGGACGAACACCCCGGAGATCCTGTCGGCGAGACGCTGCACCTCCGCCTTCCCGGTCTGCGCGTCCTCGACGAGTCTGGCCATCTGTGCCAACTGTGTGTCCGCGCCGATCCGGGTCGCGCGGACCACGAGCCGCCCCCCGACGTTCGTGGTCGCGCCGGTGACGCTGTCGCCCGGGGCCACCTCGACCGGTACGGATTCACCGGTCAGCATCGAGGCGTCGACGGCCGACGTCCCGGAGACCACGAGGCCGTCGGTCGCGATCTTCTCGCCCGGTCGCACGACGAACTCGTCGCCCACCTGGAGGTCTTCGACCGGGATCCTCGTCTCTGCACCGCCGCGCAGCACGGCGACCTCTTTCGCGCCGAGTTCGAGGAGCGCGCGCAGAGCCGCGCCGGCCTGCTTCTTCGACCGCTTCTCGAAGTAGCGCCCCGCGAGGACGAACATCGTCACGCCGGCACCCACCTCGAGGTAGATGTTCGCCGCCCCATCGGAGGGAGCCAGTGCGAACTCGAACGGGTGCGTCATCCCCGGCATGCCTGCGGTGCCGAAGAAGAGCGCGTACAGCGACCAGAGGAAGGCGGCCGAGGTTCCCATCGAGATGAGCGTGTCCATCGTGGCCGTTCCGTGGCGCAGGTTCGTCCACGCGGCCTTGTGGAACGGCCAGCCCGCCCACGTGATCACCGGGGCGGCCAGCGCGAGCGAGGCCCACTGCCAGTACGTGAACTGCAGCGCGGGGATCATGGCCATCGCGATCACGGGCACCGTCAGCACGATCGCGCCGATCAGTCGGTTGCGCAGCGAGAGCAGCTCAGGATCGGTGTCGTCGGTGTCGCCGCCTGTGGCCGCGTCCTTCCTCTTCCCCCGTGGGGCAGCGACGACCGCGGAATACCCGGTCTTCTCCACCTCGGCGATCAGGAGCGCTGCGTCGTAGTCGTCCGGGACCGAGACGCTCGCCTTCTCCGTCGCGTAGTTGACGGTCGCCACGACGCCGTCGAGCTTGTTCAGCTTCTTCTCGATGCGCATGGCGCAAGAGGCGCAGGTCATCCCGCCGATCTCGAGCTCGACGCCCGATCCCATGCTCGGAAGTGCTGATGTGCTCATGGTCCTATCCTTCTCCTGATCGTCGTCGGTGGGCTCAGCGAGAGGCTGTGCCCGTGGTGTCGGCCTTCACGCCGTGCGCACGGCCGCGTACCCCGCCTCCGTCACAGCGGCGAGGATCTGAGCGTCGTCCACGCCGTCGGTGCTCGTGACGACGAGCTTGCCCGTCTGTGCGCTGACCTGGATCCCGTCGACGCCGGGAACCTCGGCGACTTCTTCGCGGACCGACATCTCGCAGTGCCCGCACGTCATCCCGGTGACCTGGTACTCGTTGGTCGTCATTGCCTCTCCCATTCTCTCGCGTACCCCTATGGGGTATTGGATCACCACAACCATATACCCATCCGGGGTATTCCGCATCCCTGGATCCGGCTTGCCCTCCGAGTAAATTCGCTCATTCTTTCTCGGGAAGACCTCATGATGAAGGTGGTTACTTTCCTAGGCTCAGGAACGTGTCCGACCCTTCGACCCGCCAGCCCTCATCGCCCGGGCTTCCGGCCGGCGTGCTCGGAGATGACTCCGGTGCCGAGGTCCGGGACGCGTACTTCGTCTCGGACAGCACCGGTATCACCGCCGAGACCCTGGGGAACGCCCTTCTGGCGAACTTCCCCGGCGCGCGCTTCCGCCGCCACACCGTGCCCTTCGTCGACTCGGTGGACGGCGCCCGCGCCGTGATCGGCGATCTCCGGGTCAGCCCGGCGGGTGCTGCTCCGATCGTCTTCACGACCGTGAAGTCCGCGCAGATCCTCGCGGAGTTCCATGTGTCGGGCGCGGTCGTGATCGACCTCCTCGGCGGGCATCTGCGGGAGCTCGAAGCCTCCCTCGGCAGTGCGGCCTCCGAGCAACTGGGCCAGTATCACGGCGTCGGCGACATGGAGCGCTACTTCGCCCGGATGCGGGCGGTCGAGTACGCGATCGAGCACGACGACGGCCAGAGCATGCGGGCGCTCGACATCGCCGACGTGATCATCATCGCGCCCTCTCGGTGCGGGAAGACCCCGACGACCATGTACCTGGCCCTGCAGTACGGACTGCTGGTGGCGAACTACCCGCTCACCGACGACGACTTCCCGTCCGACGGGCTGCCCGCGACGGTCGAACGGTTCGCGAGCAAGTGCTTCGGGCTGACGACGACCCCGCTCCGGCTGAGTCAGGTGCGTCACGAGCGGCGGCCGGACACGGTGTACTCCAGCCTCGCTCAATGCACGCTCGAGATCCGCCGCGCGGAAGACCTCTATCGGCGCAACCGCGTCCCCTTCCTCAACTCCTCCACGAAATCCGTGGAGGAGATGTCCGCCGTGATCATGCAGTCCATGCGCCTGCGCAGCTGATCACGGTCTCCACCCCTCGCACACGACGCCCCACTCTCTGGAGATCACATGACGAACATCCTCTGGTTCACGCAGATCGGCATGGCCGACGTCGCCCAGGTCGGAGGCAAGAACGCCTCCCTCGGCGAGATGGTCTCGAACCTCTCCGGAGCCGGGGTGAGCGTGCCCGGCGGCTTCGCGACCACGGCCGACGCCTACCGGGACTTCCTCGCCGAGGGAGGACTCTACGAGCGCATCCGATCCACCGTGGAAGCGCTCGACGTCACGGATGTCGCCGAACTCGCGCGGGTCGGCGCCACCGTCCGCGAGTGGATCGAGCAGCAGCCGCTCCCGGCCGCCTTCGAGCAGGACATCCGTGCGGCCTACGCCACGCTCGTCGACTCCGATCCCGAGCCCGCGTCGGTCTCCTGGGCCGTGCGATCCAGTGCCACGGCGGAGGACCTGCCGGATGCCTCCTTCGCCGGCCAGCAGGAGACGTTCCTCAACATCAGCGGCATCGACAACATCCTCGCCGCGATCCGCAGCGTGTTCGCGTCGCTCTACAACGACCGGGCGATCGCCTACCGCGTGCATCACGGATTCGACCACCACGACGTGGCGCTGTCGGCGGGGATCCAGCGCATGGTCCGCTCCGATGTCGGGGCCTCCGGCGTGCTCTTCACGGTCGACACCGAATCCGGATTTGATCGTGCGGTGTTCATCACCAGCTCCTACGGTCTGGGCGAGGCGGTCGTGCAGGGCGCGGTGAACCCCGATGAGTTCTACGCCTACAAGCCCGCCCTGCGTGAGGGACGGCCGGCGATTCTCAAGCGTTCGGTCGGTGAGAAGGCCGTGAAGATGGTCTACGCCGACGGCACGCACGCGGGCGCCAGCACCGTCTTCACCGATGTCCCCGCCGCCGAGCGCGTCCGCTTCAGCATCACCGATGCCGAGGTGGAAGAGCTCGGACGGCAGGCCCTGGTCATCGAGGAGCACTACGGGCGTCCGATGGACATCGAGTGGGGCAAGGACGGCATCGACGGGCGGCTGTACATCCTCCAGGCCCGCCCGGAGACGGTGGTCTCCCGCGCCGACGGCAAGGAGATGCGGCGGTTCGTGCTCGAGGAATCGGGCACGGTGATCACCGTCGGGCGCGCGATCGGGCAGAAGATCGGAGCCGGACCGGTGCGGGTCATGACCTCGCTCGCGCAGATGGACGCCTTCCGGCCCGGGGACGTGCTGGTCGCCGACATGACGGATCCCGACTGGGAGCCGATCATGAAGCTCGCCTCCGCCATCGTCACGAATCGCGGTGGTCGTACCTGTCACGCCGCGATCATCGCGCGCGAGCTGGGCATCCCCGCCGTCGTGGGCACGGGTGACGCGACCACCGTTCTGAGCGACGGACAGCGGGTCACGGTGTCGTGCGCCGAGGGGGACAACGGCTTCGTCTACGAGGGCATGCTCGGGTTCGAGGAGATCATCACGCGTCTCGACGCGATGCCCGAGAGCCCGACGAAGATCATGCTCAACGTCGGCACTCCCGATCAGGCGTTCGCCTTCGCGAAACTGCCCAACCGCGGCGTCGGGCTCGCGCGACTCGAGTTCGTCATCAACCGGCAGATCGGCATCCACCCGCGCGCGCTCCTGGACCATGAATCGCTGCCGACGTCCCTGCGTGCCGACATCTCCGAGCGCATCGCGGCCTACGCGTCTCCTCGGGTGTACTTCGTACGTCGCGTCGCGGAAGGGGTGTCGATGATCGCCGCGGCATTCGCGCCGGAACCCGTCATCGTGCGCCTGAGCGACTTCAAATCCAACGAGTACGCCAACCTCATCGGCGGGGAGCTCTACGAGCCGCAGGAGGAGAATCCGATGCTCGGCTACCGCGGCGCCTCCCGCTACATCTCTCCGGACTTCCGTGCGTGCTTCGACATGGAGTGCGAGGCGCTGCGGTTCGTGCGGGACGAGATGGGTCTCACCAACGTCGAGATCATGGTCCCGTTCGTGCGAACCCTCGGTGAAGCGGCGGCCGTGACGGAACTGCTGAGCGAGAACGGCCTGCGGCGGGGCGAGAACGGACTGCGCGTGATCATGATGTGCGAGCTCCCCTCCAACGCCGTGCTCGCCGAGGAGTTCCTCGAGTACTTCGACGGCTTCTCGATCGGCTCGAACGACATGACCCAGCTCACGCTCGGACTCGACCGCGACTCCGGACTGGTGGCCTCGACCTTCGACGAACGCGACCCGGCCGTGCTCCGGATGCTCTCGATGGCCATCGAGGCGTGCCGCCGTGCGGAGAAGTACGTCGGGATCTGCGGTCAGGGCCCGAGTGACCATCCCGATCTCGCCGAGTGGCTGGTCTCGCAGGGGATCGAGTCGATGTCACTCAACCCCGACACCGTCGTGGAGACCTGGCTGCGGCTCGCCGCGCAGACCGTGCCGGTTCCCTGACCGCGCCGGGGCGTCTCTGTCGGCCGACACGAGTAGTCTCAGGTCATGGGAACCCTCGAGTACAACAGCTCTCGTCCTCCGATCGAGGTCGATGACGAGACGCTGGCGCATCTGAAGATCGTCATCGGGACGAAGCTTCGCCGTCATGAGAGCTTCATGATGACCTGGTTGCCGGAGGAGAAGAACCCGGCCGGCCGGCTCACGATCTGGATGCACCCCAGCATCCCTCTGAGCCTCGCGTTCGACCACGCGGAGATGCCGGCGATCGACTCGAAGCGGATCGAACGCATGATGGAGAACCTGAACGCCCGGGGCGAGCTCGTCCTCGATCAGCTCGGCTAGGGAACGCGGCGGAAGGGGGCTCCCGGAAGCAGGTCTGCGAGACCTTCGCTCCCCGCTGCGGTGAGACGCACGGCGCGGGGGTTGGAGGGAACGCGCTCGATCCAGGCGTTCTCCGTGAACGTCGCGAGCAGCATGTCCGCGGCCAGCCCCGCGAGGTGCTCGCGTCGTTCCGTCCAATCGAGGCACGGGCGGGTGAGAGCGCGCCTCGGATTCGTCGGCAGTTCGATCCCGAGGGACGCCACCCAGGTCCGTCCGGCCGGGGTGAGTGAGAAATCGGACTCGATGTAGCCTGTCGCGCGCATGCCGTCAGCGAGTGCGACACCGAGCTTGCCCGCGAGATGGCGGTAGCAGGTACGAGCCTCCTTGATGGCGCGGTCACGGTGCTGGGCGTCGAGCGACGGCGTGGCGGGCGGGACACGACCGGAGAATGCGGCGAGTGCCTCGACCAGGTCAGCGGCTCGGGTGTCGGCGAGTCTGAGGTAGCGGTGTCGTCCCTGGCGCACTTCTTCGACGAGACCGGCATCGAGCAGTCTGTCGGCATGCTCGCTCGCGGATGACCGAGCGATGTCGGCGGCCCTGGACAGTTCCGTGAGCGTCCATGCTCTTCCATCGAGCAGGAGCAACAGCATCGACGCGCGAGCCTCGTTGGCGAAGACGGCGGCCGTCGCCGCCAACTCCGGGCTGCTCGTCCCCTCCATGTCGAGGATTTTATCGCCCGCACCGTTCGGTCCAGCCCGAACGTTTCGAGCCACAGACTTGCCCTCATGAACTCGACTCTGGCGATCGAACCCTCCGTGTTCTACTTCGGCACCCCTGTGGCCCTGCTCACCACGGCGAAGGCCGGCGACGAAACCGCGAACATCACGCCCATCTCGTCCGCATGGGCATTGGGCGACACTTACGTCCTGGGACTGAGCAACGGGGGCAAGGCGATGCGCAATCTCCGCGACAACGGCGAACTCGTGATCAACCTTCCCGACGCTCGGTTGTGCGAGTCGGTCGAGAGGATCGCCGACACCACGGGGGTTGCGGACGTCCCGGCACCCAAGCGGGACAAATACCGATTCGAGCCGGACAAGTGGACGCTCGGCGGGTTCACTCCACGGCCGAGTGGGATCGTCGGGCCGCCGCGGATCGCCGAGTGCCCCGTGCAGATGGAGGCTCGTGTCACGAACCTGACGCCGCTGGATGAGGAAGGCGACGCCACCATCGTCCATGCGAAAGTCCTGCGCACACACGTGCATCAGGCGCTGGCGGTGCCGGGGACCTCCTACGTCGACGTCGATGCCTGGAAGCCGATGTACTACACGTTCCGGCACTACTTCGCGCAGGGCGAGCGGGTCGGGGTCAACTTCCGCGCGGAGCGGTGAGCCGTTCGGCTCGGGTTCCCAGACGGGTGGGGATCAGCGGCGGACGCGGGCGCGCGTCTTCGCGACGCTGGCGAGGGTCGCGCGCAACGGAGTGCCCAGGTACAACCCGAGGGAGGCTCCGGAGGCGAGACCGATGCCGATCACCGCAGCATCGATGAGCGAACCTCCGGCGTACAGCATCCCGGTCGAGGTACCGGCCGCGTGCACCATCTCGAGCAGACCCTGGAACACGGCCACACCGGGGACGAGGGGAACGATCGCCGCGGTCGTCACCGCGACGGACGGCACGTGCAGGTTGCGGGCGATCAGCATGCCGAGGAAACTCGCCAGCAGTGCGCCGACCGCGCTCGCCGCCGCGGGATGCAGGTTCAGGGCGATGGATGCCGAATACCCCGCGAGCGTGACGGCACTGAGCAGTGCGCTCACCAGGATGATCCGGATCCCGGCGCCGTTGAACACGGCGACCGCGATGGCGACGATGATCGCACCGGCGAACTGGTTCAGCAGCGGGCCGAACGGCGCGGGGTCGTCGGGGAGGTCCATCGTGAAGCCCAGGACACTGCCCAGCTCGAGGCCCACGAGGATCCCGATCACGACCCCGAGCGTCTGCATCGTGAGGTCGAGGATGCGTCCGCCGGCGGTGAGCGCGAACCCGTCGATCGCGTCCTGCGCCGCCCCGACCACGGTGAGTCCGGCGAGCATCAGCACGATACCCGAGGCCACGATGATGGACGGGCGGATGCCGACGAAGGGTTCGACCCCCGCGGCGCCGAGAGCCGACACGACGACCGCCACCCCGGTCGTCACGAAGCCACCGGCGATCTGGCTGAAGAACAACGGGACCCGGATCCTGGCGAGAGCCGCCTGGGTCAGCGCCGCGCAGAGCGCCGCGACGAAGGTGAGGGCGACGATGATCGGGGAGGCGCCGAGCATGATGCTCACCCCGACGGCGAGCAGAGCCCGCGCGACGATGACCACCGGCTGCTGATAGCGGAAGGGCACCCGTCGGATCGCCCGGAAGGTCGCGCGCGCGGATTCGAGGTCGAGTCCGTCGTCGATGTCCGCCACCAGGGCCTGCACCCGCTGGAGCTTCGCATGGTCCGGAGCCGTCACCCGCACCACGCGGACCAGCGTCTCCGGCCAGACCTCGCCGCTCAGGTGGAACGACACCGTGATCGAGTTGTAGGTGACGTCGACCTGGACGCCCTTCATCCCATAGGCGTCGCACACGCGGATGATCGCGAGCGTCACCTCGTGCGCGGAGGCCCCGACCGCGAACATCGACTCGCCGATACGGGTCGCAAGGTCCAGCACCCGCGGTACCGTGCGTTCGTCGATGACGGGCATCGCCTCGGTGGCCGCGACGGCCGAGGGATCGGTGTGCAGCAGGCGGCGCACCGACGTGAGCAGCGGCCGGCGGGATCTCGCGGACATGTCTCCATTCTCCCGTCCGGGAGGCGATCCGTCACGGGCGCGCCGCGATCGGACCGCCCGCCCGTCAGGGAGCAGGGGTGATGTCGATCGTGGCGGAGGTCTCGACGTCGTCGCAGGCCGACCCCACCCAGAGTCGGATGCTCCCCGGCTCCACGCGGCGCACGCCGTCCAGGCCGGTGAAGGCGAGGCGCTCGGTGGGGACCGCGAACTCGATGACCTGTTCCGCACCCGGTGCCAGGGACACCCGGCGGAAGTCGACCAGCTGCGCGACGGGGCGGGCCACGCTTGCGACCTCGTCGTGCGCATACAGCTGCACGACGTCGGTGCCCTCGCGGGAGCCCACGTTGCGCACGCGCACGGTGACCTGGAACGTCTGCCCCGCGGTCACGGTCTCGTCAGCTGTCAGGTCCCGGTGCTCGAACGTCGTGTAGGCGAGCCCGAATCCGAAGGGACGCACGGGCGTCGGATCGACGCTCGTCACATCGGTGCGTCCTCCGAGGGCGGCGTGCAGGTAAGAGTACGGCTGCGCGCCGGCGGATCTCGGCAGGGACACCGGCAGGCGACCGGACGGGGACACGCGTCCGCTCAGCACGGCGGCGATCGCCGCGCCTCCTTCCTCCCCGGGGAAGAACCCGTGCAGGACGGCGGCCGGCAGGGGAGGCTGCTCTGTCGGCGATGTCCGGCCGGCCGGCGCGGGGGAATTGACCGATCCGAGACCCGCGTTCGTCCCGGCAGCGGTCGCCCGTGGCGGGAGCGCCCAGCCCAGAGCATAGGGGCGGCCGGTGAGAGCGACGACCACCACCGGGGTGCCGGTGGCGACGATCGACTCGACGAGTGCGCGCTGCACGCCGGGGAGGTCGAGGGAGTCGACGTCGTTGCCCTCGCCGACCGTGCCGCGTCCGAACAGCCCGGCACGGTCACCGATCACGACGATCGCGACATCGGCCTCGGTGGCCTGCGCGATCGCCGAGGGGAAACCGCTGCGGTCCTCGCCGTCGACCTCGCAGCCGACGGCGTGGGTGATCGTCGCCGAGGGGAGCTCCGCCCGGAGCGCGTCGAGCACGCTCGGCAGCGCGATGCCGGCGGGTACGTCGGGGTGGTGGGCGAGCACGTGGTTGACGAAGGAGTAGCACCCCATCAACGCCTCGGCGCTGTCGGCATTCGGTCCGATGACCGCGATACGCGGCGACGCGGACGGGTCGAGCGGGAGGATGTCGTCATTGCTCAGGAGGACGAGCGACTCCTCGGCCAGACGGCGGGCGAGTCCACGATGCTCGGGCGAATCCAGGTCGACCTCGCGCGGCGGATCGGTGAAGTCCGCGTCCAGCAAGCCCAGCTCCTCCTTCTGCGTGAGCACGCGCCCGACGGCCCGATCCAGGATGCTCTCCGGCAGAGACCCGTCGCGCACCTGTGCGGCGAGCGTCGTGTACGCGTCGGGGGAAGGCAGCTCCACATCGATTCCCGCGGTGAGCGCGAGCGCGGCCGCCTGGGCGGAGTCGGCGGCGACATGATGCATGGTGCGCAGGAAATCGACGGCGAAGTAGTCGGACACCACGACTCCGTCGAACCCCCAGCGTTCGCGCAGCACCTCATCGAGGTAGTACGGATCCGCGGCGACCGGCACGCCGTCGATATCGCTGTAGGAGTTCATGACGCTGCGCACACCGCCTTCCCGTACCGCCATCTCGAACGGCGGAAGGAGCACGTCCTCCACCTCGCGACGACCGGCGGACACCGGAGCGTGGTTGCGGCCGGCGCGAGAGGCGGAGTACCCCACGAAGTGCTTGAGCGTGGCGTGCACACCTTCCGCCTGCATGCCGCGCACATAGGCGGTTCCGACGGTTCCGACCAGCAGCGGGTCCTCGGCGATGCACTCGTCGACGCGTCCCCACCGCGGGTCGCGGATCACATCCAGCACCGGCGCGAGACCCTGATGGATCCCGAGGGTACGCATCGACGATCCGATCGCTCGCCCGACCTGTTCGACCAGATCCGGGTCGAAGGACGCTCCCCACGCGAGCGGCGTCGGGAAGGTCGCGGCCTTCCACGCGGCGAGCCCGGTCAGGCACTCCTCGTGCACGAGAGCGGGGATCCCCAGCCGGGTCTCCCGCTGCAGCCGCGCCTGCTCGCCCCACAACCAGCTCGCGCGCTCGATAGGCTCGACGGGGCGCGTGCCGTAGACGCGGGTCAGGTGACCGATCCCGTGAGCGGTCGCCTCCTCGTAGCGGGTGGACGTCCGCTTCTCGCCGGCCATCGGGGCGACGAGTTCGTTGCCCTGGTCGACCCAGAAGCCGACGAGTTGTGCCTGCTTCTCCTCCAGCGTCATCTGGTCCAGGAGGCTCGCCACGCGTGCGGAGAGCTGAGGGCGGGGGGTGGGGGAGAGCACATCCATCTCTTTCTGTGGAACTTCGGTCGACATCGTCAACCCTTGACGGCGCCGGTCAGTCCGCCCACGATCCGGCGCTCGAACAAGCTGAAGAAGATCAGGGCGGGGATCATCGACAGCGAGGTGAATGCCAGCACCTTCGCGGTGTCGACGGAGTACTGGGAGGCGAACGACTGCACGCCGAGGGGGAGCGTGAACGAGGCCGCATCGTTGAGGATGAACAACGGGAGGAGGTACCCGTTCCAGCTGCCGATGAACGCGAGGATGCCGGTGGTGATCACGCCGGGGATCGACAGCGGCAGCACCATGCGCCAGAAGAAGCCGATCCTGCTGCATCCGTCGATGAACGCGGCTTCCTGGATCTCGTCGGGGATCGCCCGGAGGAACGGCACCAGGATGATGATCGTCGTCGGCAGGGCGAAGGCGATCTGCGGCAGGATGACCCCACCGAGGGAGTTCATCAGGCCGAGGTTCCGCACCACGATGTACAGCGGCGTGATGGCCACGGTCAGCGGGAACATGAGGCCGGCGGCGAAGAACGCGTAGAGCACTCCGCGTCCGGCGAACCGATAGCGGGCGAGCACGTAGGCCGCCATCAGCCCCAGGGCGACCACGCCGATGGTGGTGGCGAGGGCGACGATGGTCGAGTTGAGCACCTGGCGCCAGAAGATGCCGCCCGTGATCACGTCGAGGTAGTTCTGGATGAGCCACGGACTCGGCAGCCCTGACGGGTCGGTCGTGATCTGGGCGTTCGTGCGGAAACCGCCGATGATGATGTACGCGATCGGAGCGAGCATCAATCCGACGACGATCAGTGCGACGAAGTAGACGGTCGGGTTGGCCCACGGCAGCCGCGCGCGCGGGGCGCGCCCCGGCCGCTGGGTGACGAGTAGCGAGGTGGCGGTCATCGCGTCGTCCTCTTCTTCCGTGCAGGGGCGCCGGTCAGGGCGCCGTCGGTGTCGCGTCGTAGCACCGCGCGCTGGTAGACGAGCGCCACGACGAGCGAGATCAGGAACAGCACGACCGCGACGGCGTTGCCGTACCCGAAGTTGCCGGCGTTGCGTCCTTCGGAGACCATGTAGGTCGCCATCGTCGAGGTCCCGGCGGTGGAGGCGATGTACTGCCCCCAGATGATGTAGACCAGGTCGAACAGCTGCAGCGAGCCGATGATCGACAGGAATGCCCAGATGCGCAGCGTCGGAGCCAGCAGGGGCAGCGTGATGCGCCACTGGATCTGCCAGTACGAGGCGCCGTCGATCGCGGCGGCTTCGTGCAGCTCCTCGGGAATGCCCTGGAGCCCGGCGAGGAACAGGATCACCGCGAATCCGACGTACTTCCAGGTGATGATCACCATCAGCGTCCAGATCGCGATGTCCGGATTCGAGAGCCAGTCGTTCGCGAGGAATCCGAGGCCCATCTTCTCCAGCAGGTCGTTGAACGCACCGCTGGTCTGCAGCATCAGGCTCCATCCCGTTCCCACGACGACCTCGGAGATCACGTAGGGGATGAAGATGAGGACGCGGATCAGCGACTGACCGCGCATCCGCCGGTTGAGCAGGAGGGCGAGCAGGATCGCCGCCGGCCCCTGGAAGACGAGCGAGAAGACCAGGATGAACCCGTTGTGCGCGAGCGCGTCGTGGAACAGCGGATCCTGCAGGATCGTGAGGTAGTTCTTGAGCCCGACGAAGTCGGTCGGAGGGCCGTAGCCCTGCCAGCTGAAGAACCCGTAGTAGCCCGCCATCAGCACCGGGAAGATGACGAAGGCGAGGAAGACGAGGAGGGCCGGCCCGGCCAGAAGGATCACTTCCAGCCGGGCGGAGACCCTATGCCTTTGCTGCGGCATCCTGGACGGCCTTGACGATGTCCTCCGGGGTTCCCTGACCGGCGAGCATGTTGACGACGGCGACGTTGAGGGCGTTGCCGACGTTCTGTCCGTAGACGGTATCCAGCCACTGCGTGGCGTACGGTGCGGCGTTGTAGGCCTCGAGGATGGCCTGCAGGTACGGCTCGGTCACGGCCTCCTGCGCGACGGTGTTCACCGGCGGAGCGTTGAACGCCTTGTAGTAGGCGGTCTGCACCTCGGAGGTGCCCAGGTAGTTGAGGAAGTCGACGCAGGCATCCGGCGCATCGACCGAGCACGAGTACCCGTCGACGCCACCCATCATCGAGCCCGGCTCGCCTTCGCCGCCCTCCACCTCGGGGAAGGGGAACCACGAGAGGTCGGGAAGCGGCTTCTGGTCGGGCGTCAGGGAGCCGATCACGCCCGGGTTCCAAGCGCCCATGAGCTCCATGGCCGCCTTGTGGTTGGCGATCAGTCCGGCCGAGCTGGCGGCGCCCTGCTGCGCGGTCGTGGTCAGGAAGCCGGAGTTGAACGGTTCGGTGGCTGCGAAGGCCTGCAGGTCTTCACCGGCGCGCACCCAGCAGTCGTCGTCGAAGTTCATCTCATCGGCAGCCTGGGCGAGCGTGTCCGAGCTGCATTCGCGCAGGGCCAGCCAGTAGTACCAGTGCGCTGCGGGCCAGGCATCCTTCGCGCCGAGGGCGACGGGATCGATCCCCGCACTCTTGAGCTTCTCGGTCGCGGCCTCGAGCTCGTCGAGCGTGGTCGGGTTCTCGGCGATGCCCGCCTCGTCGAACAGGTCCTGGCTGTAGAAGAGTCCTCCGGGGAGGACGGCCACGGGAAGGGCGTAGATCTTGCCGTCGAGGCTGCTCGCCGAGTAGGCGGCATCGGAGATCTCCTCCGCAGCGGCACCCGTGATCGAGTCGGTCAGGTCCTTGAGCTGTCCTGCTTTGACCATCGCGGCCATCTTGCCGCCGCCGCGCTGCAGGAAGATGTCGGGGGCATCGCCGGAGTTCAGAGCGGTCTGGAGCTTGCCGTCGAGATCCTCGTTCTGGATCGACTGGATGTCGATGGTGACGCCGGGATTCGCCTCTTCAAAGTCGGCGACGGTCTGCTCCCAGAATTCCACCCCCGGTCCCGTCGTGGAGTTGTGCCAGAGGGTCATCGCCGAGTCTCCGCCGTCGTCGGTCGAGCCGGCCGTGCACCCGCTGAGCGCGAGAGCTCCGACCGTGGCGATCGTGGCGAGGGACACGAGGGAGCGCCGTGTGCTGTTCATGTGATCGTTCTCCTCATCGAGAGTTGCGCCGCGCGTCTCTGCGGGCGCCGCGGTGGCAGGAGGTGCGACCGCGTCGCGTTGCAGTCTGCTGTCGTCGAGAACTTTCGTCAAACGTTTTCGAAAACAGTTTCCATGGCGGGCGCGCAGCCGGATACGCTGGGCGATCATGAGCGGGAGAACGACGATCCACGATGTCGCGAAGGCGGCGGGCGTCTCGGTGTCGACGGTGTCGAAAGCCGTCAACGGACGCTACGGGATCGCGGATGAGACGGTCCGACGTGTGCTCGACGTCGTGCAGGAGCTCGGCTACGAATCGAGCCTGGTGGCCAGCAGCATGCGCGCCAGACGCACCGGCGTGATCGGGGTGCTCCTCGCCGACTTCGAGCCGTTCAGTGCCGAGATCCTCAAGGGCGTCGGCGCAGCGGTGCACGGCACCGGTTTCGATCTGCTCGCGTACAGCGGGTCGCGGCACGGACAGGGCGAGGGGTGGGAGCGCCGATCACTCAGCCGCCTCTCCGGAACGCTCATCGATGCCGCGATCATGGTCACGCCCACCGTCGTGGGGGCCTCGGCCGAGATTCCCGTGGTCGCGATCGACCCGCACACGGGCCGGGCCGACCTGCCGACGGTCGAGTCGGACAGCTTCGGCGGGGCTCTCACCGCGACCCGCCACCTCCTCGAGCTCGGCCATCGCCGGATCAGCTTCCTGGGCGGTCGTCCCGACCTCCGCTCCGCGGGACTGCGTGACGCCGGCTATCGGCGTGCGCTCGCCGACGCCGGCATCCCGGTGGATCCCGACCTGATCCGCGCGGGGCGCTACGAGCTGGAGACGACGCGGGATTCGGCGAGGATCCTCCTGGCGGGTCCGGAGAGGCCGACGGCTGTGTTCGCCGCGAACGACCTCTCCGCCATCGCCGTGATCGAGGTCGCGCACGAGCTCGGGCTCCGGGTGCCGCAGGACCTCTCGGTGGTCGGGTTCGACGATGTGCCGGAGGCCACCCGACGAGCCCTGCCGCTCACCACCATCCAGCAGCCGATGCGTCGCCTCGGGGCGGTGGCCGCGGAGATGGTCTTCGCGCTGCTCGCCGGCGAGCCCATCGAGGAGATGAACGTGACCCTGCCGACGAGGCTGGTCGTGCGGGCGACCACGGCGGCGATCGCCCGCACGTAGGCCGGGGTCAGGCGCGAGCGACCTCGAGCTGGATGACCGACCAGGACAGCGGGGGCAGGGTCGCGCGCACCGCACCGTCCACGACCTCGACCGCACCCAGCGGCACCATGTGGACGCTGTCGGGAGCCGTCTCGAGGTTCGACGTGTGGCGGTCGCCGCCCTCGGGGATCGTGAGGGTCTCGGCCTCCACCACGCGCAGGTCGCCGAGCCCGTGCAGGTCGATCGTCAGGTCGCTGGATTCGTCCAGCGAGCGGTTCGCGACGAACACGGCCACCCGACCGGTCGCCTCGTCCCATGTGGCGGCGGCGTCCACCGCGTCGACGCCGCCGTAGCGCTTCGTCTCGATCTGCGCCGCCGAGACGGCGAGTCGGAGGATGCGGCCCTTCGCGAGACGCGCCATGCGCTCGAAAGGCCAGAAGCTCGTCTGGCGCCAGGCCGCTCCGCCCTCTTCGGATCGGATCGGTGCGATCACGTTCACGAGCTGCGCCTGGTTGGCGATCTTCACACGGTCGCCGTGCCGCAGCAGGCTGTTGAGCAGCGTCCCGACGACGACGGCATCCGTCACGTTGTAGGTGTCCTCGATCAGCCGAGGGTGCTGCCTCCACCCGGCCTTCTCGATCTCCTTCGCCTCGACGTCGTTGTACTTCACCTGATCCCACACGTTCCACTCGTCGAACGAGATGTCGATCTGCTTCGTGTGCTTGCCCGCGGCCTTCACCGCGTCCACCGTCGCGATGACGCCCTCGATGAAGGCGTCCATGTCGGTGGATTCGGCGAGGAACGACTCGGCGTCTCCGTCGTGCTCCTGGTAGTAGGCGTGCATCGAGACGAAGTCGACCTCGTCGTAGGCGTGCGAGAGCACCGTGTGCTCCCAGGTGCCGAACGTCGGCATCGAGCGGCCGGACGACCCGACCGCGACGAGCTCGATGGAAGGATCGACCAGTCGCATCGCCTTGGCGGACTCCTGCGCGAGCCGCCCGTATTCGGCCGCGGTCTTGCCTCCGATCTGCCAGGGGCCGTCGAGCTCGTTGCCGAGGCACCACAGCCTGATGTCGAACGGCTGCTCGGCCCCGTTCCTGCGACGCAGATCCGACCAGTACGTGCCGCCGGGGTGGTTCGCGTACTCGACGAGGGCGCGGGCCTCCTCGACACCGCGGGTGCCGAGGTTCACGGCCTCCATGACCTCGACGTCGGCCTCTTTCGCCCAGGCCATGAACTCGTGCAGGCCGAACGCGTTCGTCTCGACGGTGTGCCAGGCGCCGTCGAGACGCACCGGCCGGTCCTCTGCGGGGCCGACACCGTCTTCCCAGCGGTATCCGGACACGAAGTTGCCGCCGGGGTAGCGGACCACGGTCGGTCCCATCTCCTTCACCAGAGCCAGGACGTCGCGGCGGAAGCCGCGCTCATCGGCCTGAGGATGACCGGGCTCGTAGATGCCGGTGTAGACGCAGCGACCCATGTGCTCGACGAACGAACCGAAGAGTCTCCGGGGGACGTCGGCGATCGTGAAGTCGCGGTCGATGGTGATGCGGGCCTGAGACATTGTTCTCCTCGGGTCTGGCTCTGCGGGTGGGGTGGTGCGGGAGGGCAGGGATCACTGACCGCCGAAGCCGCTGGTCGCGACTCCCTTGACGATCTGCTTCTGGAAGATGATGAAGACCACGATCAGGGGCAGCGCCGCGAGCACGGCTTGCGCCATGGCCTGTGCGTACTGCACGCCGTAGGCGCTGATCACGGTCTGCAGGCCGACCGGCAGCGTCATGAGCGTCGTGTCGTTGATGACCAGGAACGGCCAGAGGAAGTTGTTCCAGGCGCTGATGAACACGAAGATCGCCACCGACGCCATGATCGGACGGGACAGGGGGAGCACGATCGACCAGAAGATCCGGAACCGTCCGGCGCCGTCGACCCGTGCCGCATCTTCCAGCTCGATCGGGATGGCATCGAAGAACCGCTTCAGGATGAATACCATCGCGGGGGCCACGACCTGCGGCAGGATCAGCCCCGCGTAGGTGTCGACCAGGTTGAACGCGAGCATCTCGTAGAACAGCGGGATGATCAGCACCTGGGGCGGGACGACGATGGAGGCGATGATCGCCACGAACAACCACCTGCGGCCGGTGAAGTCCAGGCGGGAGAAGGCATAGGCCGCGAGGGCGGAGATGGCCAGCGTGATCACCGTGATCGCGACGGACGTGAGCAGGCTGTTGAGAGCCCACACGTAGACGTTGCCCTGCGAGAGGATCGCCGTGAACGCCTCGATCGTGGGTCCGCTGGCGCCGATCCAGCCCGGATCGCCGGAGGCGGCATCCGTCTCGGTCTTGAATGCGGTCGCGACCGCCCAGAGGAAGGGCAGCAGCCAGCCGACCGCGAGGAGCAGCAGCACGACGAAAGCGGCGATGCGGAGTGGGCCGAAGGGGTTCTGGCCGGGAAGACGTGGCCGCCGGGGACGACGGGACGATGCCGTCGTGATCGTCTCGGTGGCAGTGGGGACGACGGGGGATGCGGTGGCGGTGGACATCAGAGCTGCTCCTTCCGGCGGCGCGTGATCAGGGCCTGCGCGACGCCGAGGATGACGATGAGGGCGAAGAACACGTAGGAGATGGCGGCCGAATAGCCGAACCGGTAGCTGACGAAACCGGCCTCGTAGATGTACTGCACGATGGAGCGGGTGGTGTCGCTCGCGACCCCGCCGAGCATCTGATACGCCTGGTCGAACAGCTTGAGCGAGGCGAGGATCTGCAGGATCAGGATGAGGACGGTCGCCGGGCCGAGCTGGGGGAGGGTGATCGACCAGAACTGTCGCCAGGCGCCGGCGCCGTCGAGGGAAGCGGCCTCGTACTGCTGCGGCGGGATGTTCTGCATCGCGGCGAGGTACAGCAGGAAGTTGAAGCCCACGGTCCACCACACGGTGGCGATCACGATCGACAGCATGTTCGTGTCGGGATTCTGCAGCCAGGCGAGCGGTTCGAGACCGAAGAACTCGAGGATGTTGTTGGCCGCGCCCACCTGGGGGTTGAAGATCCAGACCCAGATCTGCGAGATCACGGTCGAGGCGAGCAGGAACGGCATGAAGAACGAGAGGCGCCACAACCATTGTCCCGGGATGCCGCGGTCGACGAGAGCCGCCATCGCGAGGGCGACCACGACGAGAGGCACCGTGGAGAGCAGCGTGAACCAGACGGTGTTGCCCATCGACTGCCACATCTTCGGGTCGCCGAACGCCTCGGCGTAGTTGGCGAAGCCGATGAACGCGCCGCCGGCCCCGGTGAGGGACTGGTCGGTGAAGCTGAGGATGATGCCGTGGATGATGGGCCAGACGAGGAACAGGACGAAGGCCACGAGGAACGGCGCGAGGAAGGCCCAGCTGATGAGCTGTTCGCGGTTGCGCGAGCCGGCGCGGCGACCCCGCGGGGTGGTGCGGGACCCGGTGACGATGGTGCGCGTGGAATCGGTGAGCGCGGTCATGATTCGAACGTCCCCTCGGGGTCTGCCGGGTTCGGCTGTCGGAGCAGGGTGTTGACCCGCGCCTCGAAGCGGTCGATCGCGGTCGCCGGGTCGTCGCCCGAGAGCAGCACACCCTGGACGGCCGCGCCGAACTCGGACTGGAAGTTCGAACCGGACCCGGTGAACCATGCGGTCGGGTCGTACACGACGTGCTGGGCCGCGTCGGCGTAGTTCGCCTGGGGGATCAGGTCCGCGTACTCCGGGGATTCGGTCACGGGGAGGAATGCGGGGATGTGCCCGGCCTCGGCCCACCCGAAGGAGTTCTTGAGCATGTCGGCCACGAACTCGTAGGTGAGATCGCGTCGGACCGGGTCGGCGTGGGACTGATGCGGGAGCACGAACGAGTGGGAGTCGGCGTAGACCGCCGGTGTGCCGAACAGCGTGGGGATCATCGTCGCGTCGAACGGGATCCCGGCGGCCTGCATGGTGCGGAGTTCCCAGACACCGGTGAACAGCATGCCGCTCTTGCCGGTGGCGAACTCGGCGATGGCGCTGCCGTAGTCGGCCTGTGCCAGGGCGATCTCCCCGTCGAGCAGGGTGCGCATCAGAGACAGTGATTCGACGGCGACGTCTTTGTCGATCGTCGCGGGCCCGCCCGGAGGGAGTTCCATGGCCGCGCCGTGCTGCGAGTAGAAGGTGTAGAACAGGCGCCACATCTGGGCGCCGTCGCCGAGGTAGCCGTAGGACAGCGCATGCCCCTCGGCAGAGCCCCCGATTGCGCGCAACTGGTCGAGGAACTCCTCGGGAGAAGACGTCTCTGCCAATGCCCCGTCGCTGTCCAGGACGCCTGCGGCATCACAGATGTCGGTGTTGAACATCATCACGAAGGGGTGGGCGTCGAGGGCGACGCTGTACATGTCCCTGCCCACGAAGCCCTTCTCCCAGATCGGAGCGGGGAAGGTCGCGCTGTCGACGCCGAGCTCGGCGAGGCGGTCGAGGTCCCAGGGGTCGAGGAGTCCGCCCGGGGCCCAGCCGACGGTGCGGGTCGCATGCATGATCGCGACATCGGGGGCGCGACCACCGGCACCCGCCATCGCGAGTTTCGTGTAGTACGGAGTGCCCCACGCGAGCACGGTCGGGCGGATGCGGAAGGCGCTCTGTGCACCGTTCACCTCATCCAACAGCTGCGACATGGTGACACCGTCGCCTCCGCTGAGCAGGTGCCAGAACTGCAGGGTCTGCGGGCCGGTGGCGGATGCCGCACCGGGAGCGCACCCGCTGAGCAGGGCCGCGCCGGCGGCGAGGGAGGTGGCAGCGAGGAACTGCCTTCTGGACAGATCGAGCGGGGGCGTCATCGTCACTCCTTCGTGACAGGGCGGGTGGACGACTCATCATTACATCGATGTAATCGGATCTGCAAGCATCGATCGTGCTCCGATGCCGGCGGAGGTCAGGGGCGGTAGCCGGCCGGGCGGCCCTCCGTGCTCGCGCGTTCCAGGAGGTGGTGCGAGAGGGTGAGTGCCCGCGGCGGAGCCGTGCGGTCGTCCATGCGGGACTCCAACAGGCCGAGTGCCGCGATCGCGAACGCCTGTCGATCGAACGCGATCGAGGTCAGTGCCGGGGAGGTGAACCGCGAGAACTCGACATCGTCGAAGCCGGTCACGATGACGTCGTGCGGCACTCGGATGCCGTTGTCGTGCAGGGTGTGCAGGGCCCCGAGCGCGAGCGAATCCGTGAATGCCACGATCGCGTCGAAGGGCACACGGCGATCGAGCAGGACACGCACCGCCTCCGCGCCACCGGCCATCGACCAGGGCAGACGATTGATCTCGAGGGCAGTATCCCGGGCGATGCCCGCTTCGCGGAGCGCATCGTGCACGCCCTCGAGGCGCAGCCGGCTCGTGGCCGTCGCGATCGACGGATCGTCGTCGGCGCCGACCACCGCGACCCGTGTCGCGCCGCGGGCCAGCACATGCCGCGTCGCGTCGGCGGCAGCCTGTCGGCTGTCGATGCGCACATGGTCGGCACGGTTCTGCTCCACCTCGCCGATCACCACCAGCGGCGGAAGGCGGTCGGCGTACTTCAGCACGCTGTCCTCGAGGCGGATGGGGTTGAGGATGAGGCCGTCGACCAGGTGCGCGCGGGCGCGGGAGACCAACTCCTTCTCACGCTCGGGCTCTGATGCCGTCTCCTCGATCTGCACGGCGAGGCCTTTGCCGTGCGCAGCCTCGACGATGCGATGCACGAGCTCTGCCGAGAATGCGGTCGCGAGATCGGGGAGGGCGACGGCGATGATCCCGGAGCGCCCCTTGCGCAGTCCCCGCGCGCTGAGGTTGGGAACGAAGTCGAGCTGCGCCATCGCGGACTCGACCTTGGCCCGAGTGCTCTCATTGACGGGAACCGTGCCGGTCACGACGTTCGACACCGTCTTGGGGGAGACCCCGGCGAGGGCCGCGACGTCCTTCATGGTGGCGCGGGGCGGCGGCAGCGCTGTCATCCGGTCAGCCTAGCGCCGAGACTGGCATGCGCGGAGTACATCGATGTAGTCGATCGATGGGTGGCTATCATGGCGCAATGAGCAGCGAGCGCAACTGGGCAGGCAACCTGACGTACCGGGCCTCGGCGGTCGCGCACCCCGAGTCCGTCGACGAACTCGGCGCCCTGCTCGGGCAGGGCGGGCCAGTGCGCGTGCTCGGCTCACGGCACTGCTTCAACGACATCGCCGACACCGAAGGCGTGCTCCTCGCGCTCGACCGTCTGCCCTCGGTGTTCGAGGTGAACGCCGACCGGACGGCCGTGCGGGTCTCCGGTGCCGCGCGCTACGGCGACATCGCGCCCCTGCTCGACGCGGAGGGACTCGCGCTCGCCAATCTGGCCTCACTCCCGCACATTTCCGTCGCCGGAGCGGTGGCCACCGGCACGCACGGTTCGGGCGACGCCATCGGTTCGCTCGCGAGCGCGGTCCGAGGCCTCACGATCCTCACGCCCTCCGGCGAGACCCGCAGACTGGAGCGGGGGGACGCCGACTTCGACGGCGCGGTCGTGAGCCTCGGAGCTCTCGGTGCAGTCCTCGATGTGACCCTCGACGTCGAGCCGACCTACGAGATCGCTCAGCACGTCTTCGAGCATCCGGACTGGGACGCGGTGCTCGCCGACTTCGACGAGGTCACCTCGATCGGCACCAGTGTGAGCCTGTTCTCGACGTGGGAGCGCACCGATGTGATCGACCAGATCTGGGTCAAGCAGCGTCTGCCCGAAGCGCGCGAGGCCGCCCGGGTGTCCCTGTTCGAACGGCTCGGAGCGGTCGCTGCCGTGAGCAAGCGGCACCCCATCCTGGGCGTCGACCCCATCGCCTGCACCGAACAGCTCGGGGTCGCCGGGCCGTGGTTCGAGCGGCTGCCGCATTTCCGGCTCGACTTCACCCCCTCGGCCGGCGCCGAGATCCAGAGCGAGTACCTCGTGCCGCGTGAGGATGCGGTGGCCGCGATCCAGGCCGTGCGGACCCTCGCGGGGCAGATCGCGCCCCTGCTGCTGGTGAACGAGATACGCACCGTGCGCGCAGACAGTCTGTGGCTCAGCCCGTCGTACGGGACGGATGCGGTCGGTCTCCACTTCACCTGGAAGCCGGATGAGGAGGCCGTGCGCGCTCTGCTGCCGACGATCGAGGCAGCGCTTCCCGCAACGGCGCGTCCGCACTGGGGCAAGGTGTTCACCCTCGACGGCGCCGAGACGCGCTCGCGATACACGCGCGGAGACGACTTCGCCGCACTCGCCGCCCGCTACGACCCGGACCGCCGCCTGGTGAACCCCTACCTGGAGCGGCTCGGCCTCTAGTCCGCTCGCGTCCCGCCCCTGCGCGCTCCGGTCCGTCCGGTCCCAGCACGGTCCCCGTGGCTTCCGGTCGCGATATGGCAGCCGAAACAGCGTTTCTCGCTGCCATATCGCGACCGCAGCACCGGGCGTCGATCGGAGCACAGGCGTCGGCCGGAGCACAGGCATCGGCCGGACGGGCGGGGGGCTCACACGTGGTCGCGCCAGGAGTGCTGCGGGGCGTAGCCCAGGACGCGGCGGGCCTTGTCGATCGACAGCAGGGTCTCGTTCGGAGCCACCGCGCGGGTGACGGGCACGTCGGGGAAGACCTCGGCGAGCAGCTCGGCGTTGGGCCGCGACATCACGGTGTCGGCCGCCGCGATGATGAACCGATCGAAGCCCACCGGCGCGTTCTCGAGCGCCCGCTCGATCGCCTGGGCCCCGTCGCGGGCATCGATGTAGCCCCACAGGTTCCACTTGCGGCGCAGCGCGTCGGTGTCGAAGTCGGGGAACTCCGCGTAGTCCTCCGGCACCATCACGTTGGAGAACCGCAGGGCCGTGATCGACAGTTCCGGCTGCCACCGCACCAGTTCGGTCGCCAGCTGCTCCTCGAGCGTCTTCACGAGCGAGTACACGGATTCCGGACGTGGCGGATACTCCTCGTCGACCGGCACGTAGGGAGGCGGCGCGTCGAACGGCAACCCCAGGACGGTCTCGCTCGAGGCGTAGACGATGCGACGGATCCCGAGCCGCACGGCGGCCCAGAACACGTTGAACGTCGCCGGCATGTTGTTGTGGAACGTGGCGACGTCGGTGCGGATGCCGGGGGCCGGGATCGCTCCGAGGTGCACCACCGCGTCGATGCCGGCGTGCGTGTCGTTCACCCCCGCGAACGCGTCGACGACCTGGCCGTAGTCCGTCAGATCGACCTGTACGAAGTCCGGCTCTCGGGCCCCCACCACGTCCATGCCGATGACCTCGTGGCCGCTCGCACGGAGTTCCCGTGCCACGACGCGTCCGAGCTTGCCCGTTGAACCGGTGAGAGCGATGCGCATGTCACCAGGGTGCCATGCCGACGGAGTGGCGGACGCCCACGCCGTACACTCGTCGGCGTGAGTGACACGAGCAACGGCCGCGGCCGATCCATCGGCGTCCGTGACGTCGCCGCCCGGGCCGGGGTGTCCCGTCAGACCGTGTCGCGAGTCTTGAACGACCACCCGGACGTCGCTCCCGAGACGCAGGAGCGCGTGCGAGCGGCCATGACGGAGCTCGGGTACCGCATGAACAACGCCGCCCGGGCGCTGGGCACCCGACGGTCCCGGACTCTCGGGGTGCTGGCGTCGGACGCCCTGCAGTACGGTCCGTCGCGGAGTCTTGCCGCGCTCGAGGCGTCGGCGCGGGAGGCCGGCTACTGGGTGAGTGCCGCGTTCGCCGACGCGGCGGATGCGGAGGCCGTGGTCGCTGCGGTCGATCACCTCGTCGTGCAGGGTGTGGAGGGGATCGTCGTCGTCGCCCCGCACGCGCAGACGCTCGAGGCACTCGCCGCACTCCGGATCGGGGTGCCCGTCGTGACCCTGCACTCGGCCGGGCTCGGTGAGACCGGGCTGTCGGTGGATCAGGTCGCGGGTGCGCGACTGGCGGTGGCCGCGCTCGCGGACGCCGGGCACACGCGGATCGCGCACCTCGCCGGGCCGACCGACTGGCTGGAGGCGGAGTCGCGCGCCGACGGATTCGCCGCGGAGCTCGCCGCCCGTGGCCTGACGCCCGGCCCCGTGATCGCGGGGGACTGGTCGGCCGGGTCGGGGCACGCCGCGGTCGAAGCGGTGCGACGGTCCGGCGTGACCGCGGTGTTCGCCGCGAACGACCAGATGGCACTGGGGCTGCTGAGCGCCTTGCACGAGGCGGGGCTCGACGTCCCGGACGACGTGAGTGTCGTCGGGTTCGACGACACTCCTGACGCCGCCTACTACTGGCCCGCTCTCACGACCGTGCGCCAGGACTTCGACGAGTTGGCCCGGAGGGCTGTCGCTGCGGTGATCGGGGACGGAGCCGCGGCCCCCTCCGATCTCGCCGCCGTGGCGCCGGTGCTGGTCTCGCGCGCCTCCATCGCTCCTCCGCGCTGAGAGCTGCGCTCGCCGGGGCGGCGGGTTGACGGGTGCCGAGCAGCCGTGACAGACTTCCGTGACCGGTCACAGTGACCGGTCACGACGATCGAGGTAGCCGTGAGCGACGACGCCCCCACCTTCGCCCCCGACATCGAGAGGGCGATCGCCACCGTCCGCGCGGATGTGTCCCGCCTGCACGGCGAACTGGTCCGTTACGGGCTGGTCGTCTGGACCGGAGGCAACGTCTCCGGGCGTGTCCCCGGTGCCGATCTCTTCGTGATCAAGCCGTCCGGGGTGAGCTATGACGACCTCGCGCCCGAGAACATGATCCTGTGCGATCTCGACGGGAACGTGATCGCCGGCACCGAGGGCAGTGAACGCTCACCCTCGAGCGACACCGCCGCGCACGCCTACGTCTATCGGCACATGCCGGAGGTCGGCGGAGTCGTGCACACGCACTCGCCCTATGCGGTCGCCTGGGCGGCGCGCGGCGAGGAGATCCCCTGCGTCATCACCGCCATGGCCGATGAGTTCGGCGGTCCGGTGCCGCTCGGGCCGTTCGCGATCATCGGCGACGACTCGATCGGTCGTGGCATCGTCGAGACCCTCAGCGGCCATCGTTCGCGGGCGGTGCTCATGCAGAACCATGGGCCGTTCACCATCGGCGCCGACGCGAAGGATGCGGTGAAGGCGGCGGTCATGGTGGAAGATGTCGCTCGCACCGTGCATCTCGCCCGGGAGGCGGGGCCCCTGATCCCGATTCCGCAGGCAGCGATCGACAGCCTCTACGAGCGTTACCAGCACGTCTACGGCCAGAGCACGGACTCCCGGCGATGAGCGCGCGCGACGACATCGCCGCCGGCCGCACGAGTCTCGGCATCGAACTGGGGTCGACGCGGATCAAAGCCTGCCTGGTCGGCTCGGACCCGGCCGAGGTGCTCGCCACCGGAACCTTCTCCTGGGAGAACCGCCTCGAAGACGGCCTGTGGACCTACGCGCTCGACGACGTCTGGACCGGGCTGCGAGCCGCATATGCCGGGCTCGTGGACGACGTCGAGCGGCGGCACGGCATCCGCCCTGAGACGTTCGGGGCGATCGGCATCTCGGCGATGATGCACGGCTACCTCGCCCTCGACGCCGACGGTGGGCTGCTCGTCCCGTTCCGCACCTGGCGCAACACGAACACGGGGCCCGCCGCCGCCGAGCTCCGCGCGGCTCTCGGGGTGAACATCCCGCTGCGCTGGTCGATCGCGCACCTGCATCAGGCCGTGATCGATGCGGAACCGCACCTGCCCCGCCTCGACTTCGTCACGACGCTCGCGGGGTACGTGCATCACGCACTGACCGGCGAGCGGGTCCTGGGGGTGGGCGACGCCTCGGGCATGTTCCCGATCGACGCGGCCACGGCCGACTACGACGCGGGGATGCTGCGGTCCTACACCGAGCTCGCGGGCGATCGGCTTCCCACCCCGCTGACCGCGCTGCTCCCGGCGGTGCGGGTGGCGGGGGCGGCGGCAGGGACGCTCACCGACGACGGTGCCGCCCTCCTCGACCCCACCGGAGCGCTGCGGCCGGGCATCCCCCTCTGCCCGCCCGAGGGGGACGCCGGAACCGGGATGGTGGCGACGAACGCCGTGGCTCCGCGCACCGGAAACGTGAGTGCCGGCACGAGCATCTTCGCGATGGTCGTGCTGGAGCGGCCGCTGGCGGAGCAGCACGACGAACTCGACCTCGTCACCACCCCGGCGGGAGACGCCGTGGCGATGGTGCACTGCAACAACGGGGCCAGTGAGCTCGCCGCGTGGGCGGGCCTGTTCGGACGCTTCGCCGCAGCGGCGGGGCAGCCTCTCGACGAGGACGCCGTGTTCGACGTGCTGTTCCGTGAGGCACTGGTAGGAGAAGCTGACGCCGGCGGGCTGCTCGCCTACAACCACCTGGCCGGAGAGCCGATCGCCGGGCTCGCCGCCGGGCGACCGCTGTTCGTCCGCACGCCCGACAGCGACTTCCACCTCGCCAACTTCGTGCGTGCGCAGGTGTACGGCGTGTTCGGCACCCTCGCCCTCGGTATGCAGGTTCTCACCGCGGAGGGCGTGGAGCTGGACAGGATGCTCGCCCACGGAGGCATGTTCCGCACCGCCGGGGTCGCCCAGCGGTTCCTCGCCGGGGCGCTCGCGGCTCCGGTCGCGGTCGGCGACCTCGCCTCGGAAGGCGGGGCATGGGGCATCGCGGTGCTCGCTTCCTACCTCGCCGCGGCCGACGAGTTCACGCTGGGGGACTACCTCGACCAGCGGGTCTTCGCCTCGGCATCCGTCGCTGTCGTCGACCCTGATCCGGCGGACGTCGCCGGCTTCTCGTCCTACCTCGATCGCTACCGCGCGGGTCTGGCCGTCGAGGCTGCGGCCGTCGCATCCCTCTGACGCATCTGCGCTTCACTCGAAAGGCACGCCCCATGGCTCTCACCACCTCGCTCGACGGCTACGAAGTCTGGTTCCTCACCGGCAGTCAGCACCTCTACGGCCCCGAGACGCTCGCGCAGGTCGCGGCGCAGTCCCAGGAGATCGCCCGGCTGCTGGATGAGTCCGCCGAGATCCCGGTGCGCATCGTCTGGAAGCCGGTGCTCACGGATGCGGCGGCCATCAAGCGGACGGCGCTCGAAGCCAACGCCGATGATCGGGTGATCGGTCTCGTCGCCTGGATGCATACCTTCAGCCCTGCGAAGATGTGGATCGCCGGCCTCGACGCCCTGCGCAAGCCCCTCGCCCATCTGCACACGCAGGCGAACGTCGAGCTGCCCTGGGCCGACATCGACTTCGACTTCATGAACCTGAACCAGGCCGCGCACGGCGACCGTGAGTTCGGATACATCCAGACGCGCCTGGGCGTGCCGCGCAAGACCATCGTGGGGCATGCTTCCGACCCGCGTGTGCGCCGGGAGCTCGGCACCTGGCAGCGTGCGGCCGCCGGGCTGGCGGCATCCCGCGATCTGAAGCTCGCCCGTTTCGGGGACAACATGCGATTCGTCGCCGTGACCGAGGGTGACAAGACCGAGGCGGAACTGCGCTTCGGCGTGCAGGTCAACACCTGGGGTGTGAACGAGCTAGCGGATGCCGTCGCGGCAGCATCCGACGGTGAGATCGACGCGCTGGTCGCCGAGTACGAGGAACTGTACGAGGTCGCCCCCGAGCTCCGCCGCGGCGGCGACCGGCACTCCTCGCTGCGCGACGGTGCCGCGATCGAGCTCGGGCTCCGGTCCTTCTTGGAGGAGGGCGGCTTCAGCGCCTTCACGACCTCGTTCGAAGATCTGGGCGCCCTGACGCAGCTGCCGGGTCTCGCAGTGCAGAGACTGATGGCGGAGGGCTATGGCTTCGGCGCCGAGGGAGACTGGAAGACCGCGGTGCTCGTGCGCATCGCCAACGTCATGGGCTCCGGTCTCCCCGGTGGCGCGAGCCTGATGGAGGACTACACCTACGACATGACGCCCGGCGACGAGCTGATCCTCGGCGCCCACATGCTCGAGGTCTCGCCGTCGCTGACCACCGCGAAGCCCACGCTCGAGATCCATCCGCTCGGCATCGGCGGCAAGGACGACCCGGTGCGACTCGTCTTCACGGCGGACCCGGGGCCCGCGGTCGTCGTCGCCCTCAGCGACATGCGCGACCGTTTCCGTCTCACCGCGAACGTGGTCGAGAACGTGCCACCGCGCGCCGCGCTGCCCAAGCTCCCGGTCGGGCGTGCTGTCTGGAAGCCGCAACCGGACTTCACCACGAGTGCCGCCGCGTGGCTGACGGCGGGGGCCGCACACCACACCGTCATGTCGACCGCGGTCGGCATCGAGGCGTTCCGCGACTTCGCCGAGATGGCAGAGGTCGAGCTGCTGGTGATCGACGACAGCACGACGCTGCCGGAGTTCCAGAAGCAGGTGCGCTGGAATCAGGCGTACTACCGCCTGGCGCAGGGGCTCTGATGGTGGCGCCTCGCTCCGGTCGACAGCGGCGTCTCACCGGCCACGGCTATGCGGCGGAGATCGCGAGCGTCGGCGCTACTCTCCGGACGCTGACGTTCGACGGGCGCGACCTGGTGGTCCCCTTCGATGCGGATGAGGTGCGCCCGGCCTATCGTGGGGCGACACTCGCTCCCTGGCCCAACCGCATCGTCGACGGACGCTACCGGTTCGCCGGTGCCGAGCACCAGCTGGCACTGACCGAACCGGAGCGCGGCCAAGCCCTCCATGGACTCCTCGTCTGGGTGGAGTTCGAAGATCGCCTCGTAAGCGAGGATCGCGTCTCACTGGCCGCTGTGATCGAGCCTCAGGCCGGCTACCCGTTCCGCATCGAGGTCGAGGTCGACTATCGCCTCGATGCCGATGGACTGCACCAGACCGTCACGGCGCGCAACCTCGGTGCGGATACGGCGCCGTGGGGTACCGGACCGCATCCTTACCTCGTGGCCGGGCCCGGACGCGTGGACGACTGGACGCTCACCCTTCCGGCATCCGAGGTGCTGACGGTGACCCCGAAGCGGCTGAGCCCGGTCACCGTGGAGTCCGTGACGGAGCACCCGGAATGGGACTTCCGCGAGGGGAGGCGGATCGGCGATGTGTTCATCGACCACGCGTTCACCTCGCTCGCTCGTGCGGACGAGATCGCGGAGGTCCGCGTCGTCGCGGCTACGGGGGAGGGCGTCGGGATCGCGTGGGACCGGCGGTGCCCATGGGTGCAGGTGCATACCGCCGACACCCCCGCCGTTGCGTCGACCCATCGCATCGGGCTCGCGGTCGAACCGATGACGTGTCCTCCCGATGCCTTCAACTCCGGCGTCGACCTGGTGACCCTGGCGCCGGGTGAGGCGCACGCCGCCTCGTGGCGGATCTTCGGGATCTCACGTCCAGCGGCCTCCGGTCGCGAAAACGCATGGCTCCCGGCTCAATTCGGTGCCATTCCGCGACCGGAGCGAAGGGCGGCACGTACGCGGCGCACGAGCACCTCGGGCTGAGCGAGCAGAGGCGCCGTCACCTCGATCACCGTCCACCCCGCCGCACGCAGCGCCGCGGCACGCTCGACGTCCGCCGCCCACTGCGCGCCGTGCATCATGCCGTGGTACTCGATGAGCACCCGGTGTCGGCGGTAGACGAGGTCACCGCAGGCCAGGAAGACACCATCCTCGAAGATGTCGACGTTGAGCTCGGGCTCCGGCAGTCCGGCCTGGACCAGGAGGCAGCGCACCCGACTCTCACGCGGCGACCAGGAGTCCTCGCGGATCAGCGGGAGCGCTTCCCTCAGGTTGCGGATTCCGACGCGGCGGCCTGTGCTCAGGGCAGCTTCGAGCTCAGCGATCGTCGTTAGCGGTGCCCGTCCCGGTGTAGGGCGACCATGACCGGAGCGCCAGGCGCGGCAGAAGTAGTCGCCGAGTGCGACGAGATCGAAGATGGGCAGTCGGCCGAGAGCGGCCCAGGTGGTCGCGGGATCCGAGAGACGGATGCCCTCGAGGTGCGTCGTGGCCGTGCGATCCTCCTTCCCGCGATGCCTGACCACGCCGCGGACCCGGGATAGTGGGCCCGTGCCGATCGTGGTGACATGCACGCCGAGCGCGTCCGCCTCCGCGATAGCCCCCTCCAGGGTGCGGGTCAGGGGCAAGGGAGCACCCCAGAGCGCAGCCGCCGATTCATGGCTGATGTGCTGCCGCTCGTGCATGCGGTGGGCGTAGGCCCGGGCGGCGGTGACACGCGCATCCCGTTGGCGTCGGTACGGGTCCGGCTGTTCTGAGCGGTCTGGAGGGAGTCGCCGCCGTACGGCCGGGAACGGGCGCTCCAGATCGTCGGCGCTGAGTCGGCCTCGTCCGACCCCCGCGCGATATGCGGCTCGCAGACTGAAACTGTCGCCGAGGTTCGGAGGAAGGGGGTCTCGTGTGCGTCCCATCCCTCGACGCTGGCACCGGACGCGTGCCGCGTGGACGGCTCTCCCCAGGGTTGCTCCTCCTCCGGTCGCGATATGTCAGCTCTGGGAGGCGAATTGGCTGCCAGATCGCGACCGGAGCGTGGGGTGCGTGCGCCGACAAAACCGGCTGTGGAGGACGGGATGCGGATCGGCTGTGGAGGACGGGATGCGGAACCGGATGTGGGGGACGGGGCGCGGACGTGAAAGGGCGGGTCAGAGCAGCGCGGCGGCCTGACGGGCAGCGCCCAGGGCGACGTACTCACCCGCGGCCGGCACCTCGACGGGGATGCCGAACACCTGCGGCGCGATCTCCCGCACGGCCTCCGACTGCGCCCCGCCGCCGATCAACAGCGCTCGCCGCAGCGGCACTCCCGCCTCCCGCAGGGCGTCGAGTCCTGCGCGGAGCCCCGACAGCATGCCCTCCACCGCGGCGCGCGCCAGGTTCTCGCGCGTGGTCGAGGCGAGGGTCATACCGCTGAGGGTCGCCGTGGCATCGGGCAGGTTCGGGGTGCGCTCACCCTCGAAGTAGGGGACGAGCGAGAGCCCTGCCGCTCCGGCCGACGCCGACAGAGCCAACCTGCTGAGCTCGTCATGGTCGACTCCGAGCAGGGCCGCCGTCACGTCGAGCACCCGCGCCGCATTGAGCGTGCAGACCAGGGGGAGGAAGTGGCCGTCGGCCGACGCGAACCCCGAGATGATGCCGGACGGGTCGGCGGAGGGCTCCGCGCTCACCGCGAAGACCGTGCCGCTGGTGCCGATCGAGACCACGACGTCGCCGGGGCCCGCGCCGAGTCCGAGTGCGGCCGCCGCGTTGTCGCCTGCCCCCGGCCCGACCCGGCGGCCGCTCGCATCCTCCACGGATTCGTCCGCACCGAGCACGCGCGGCAGCACGACGTCGTGTCCGAGGGCTGCGATCAGCAGCTCGCGATCGTAGCGTCCGGTCGTGGGGCTCCAGTATCCGGTGCCGGACGCATCGGAGCGGTCGGTCACGAGCTGATCCAACGCGGGTCCGAGGGGCGCGCTTTCGGCCCCTGCCGGTCCGTAGCCGCGGAGTCGCCACGTCAGCCAGTCGTGGGGGAGGGCGACCGCCGCCACACGAGCCGCGTTCTCGGGTTCGTGGTCGCGCAGCCAGCGCAGCTTCGAGATCGTGAACGACGCCACCGGCACCACGTTCGTGCGCTCGGCCAGCTCCTGCGCACCGAACTCGGCGACGAGGTCGGCCGCTGCCTCCGCGGAGCGCGTGTCGTTCCAGAGCAGCGCATCGCGGATGACGGCGCCCGAGGCGTCGAGCGCCACCATCCCATGCTGTTGCCCGCCGATGGCCCACGCCGTGACGTCGTCGAGACCCCCGGAAGCCTCGATCGCGGCGGTCAGCGCGGACCACCACGCTTCAGGATCGACCGAGGTGCCGTCGGGATGAGGGGCGCGACCGCTGCGCACCACCGCTCCCGTCTCGGCGTCGACGACGACGACCTTGCATGCCTGCGTCGACGAATCGACGCCGAGGACGAGCGCCATCAGCCGATCACCGGGCGCCCAGCAGGTGCTCGGTCGCGAGCTGCTGGAGGCGGACGAACCCGAAGCCCTTGCCGCCGAGGTAGGCGTCGGCATCGAACTCCTCGTAGGCGCTGCGGTCGGCCAGGAAGGCGTCGTAGGACTCGCCCTCGTCGAGCGTCGGCGTCGAGAGTTCGGCGACCTTCGCGGCGGCCAGCGCCTCCTGCACCTCGGGATCGGCGCGGAAGGCCGCAGCACGCTCCTTCAGCAGCAGGTAGGTCCGCATGTTGGCGGCAGCCGAGTCCCAGACCCCCGTCTCGTCCTCCGTGCGAGAGGGCTTGTAGTCGAAGTGACGGGGTCCCTCGTAGGCGGGCACGCCGTTCGGGCCGCCGTTCTCGAGCAGGTCCACCAGGGAGAAGGCGTTGTGCAGGTCGCCGTGGCCGAACACGAGGTCCTGGTCGTACTTGATGCCGCGCTGGCCGTTGAGGTCGATGTGGAAGAGCTTGCCGTGGTACAGAGCCTGGGCGATGCCGGCCGTGAAGTTGAGACCCGCCATCTGCTCGTGTCCGACCTCGGGGTTGACGCCGACGAGTTCGGGGCGCTCCAGGGAGTCGATGAACGCGATCGCGTGGCCGAGGGTGGGGAGCAGGATGTCGCCGCGCGGCTCGTTCGGCTTCGGCTCGATCGCGAACCGGATGTCGTAGCCCTTGTCGGTCACGTAGTCGCCGAGCAGGTTGACGGCCTCCCGGTAGCGCTCCAGCGCGGCACGCACGTCTTTCGCCGAGTCGTACTCCGCGCCCTCGCGACCACCCCACATGACGAACGTGCGCGCACCGAGCTCTGCGCCCAGGTCGAGCTGACGGAACACCTTGCGCAGCGCGAAGCGGCGCACCTGGCGGTCGTTCGAGGTGAAGCCGCCGTCCTTGAAGACCGGGGCGCTGAACAGGTTCGTGGTGACCATCGGCACGACGAGACCCGTGTCGGCGAGCGCACCCTTGAGGCGGTCGATCTGCGTCTGGCGCTCGGCATCCGTCGACCCGAAGGCGAACAGGTCGTCATCGTGGAAGGTGAGACCGTAGGCGCCGAGTTCCGCCAGCTTCTCGACGGCGTGCACGACGTCGAGGGCCGGACGCGTCGGACCGCCGAAGGGGTCGGAGCCGTTGTATCCGACGGTCCAGAGACCGAACGAGAACTTGTCGGCGCGGGTCGGGGTGAGGCTCATGATGCTCCTTCGCACGGGCGCACGGCGGCGTGCGCGTATATGTTGTTGACAGCAACTTATACGGAGAAGAGCAGGATGTCCAGCCTCCTAGACTGAGACACCGAGCGGGAATGCGAGGACCACGTGACCGAACCCGGGGAGGGCGCCGCCGCCAAGGACGCGAACGGCGGGGTGCGTGCCGGCAACCTCGCCCGTGTGCTCCGTCTCGTCCATCTGGGCGGCGAGCAGTCGCGCGCCCAGCTGACCGCCGCGACCGGACTGAACCGCTCGACCATCGCGGACCTCGTCGCAGAACTCGCCGGTGACGGCTGGGTCGTCGAGCGCGAGCCGGGACCGGTGGGCCGGGTGGGGCGCCCGTCGCCCGTGGTCGCCGCAGCTCCGACGACGGTCGTGATCGCCGTGAACCCCGAGGTCGACGCGGTCGAGATCGCAGCGATCGACCTCGCGCGCACGATCGCGGTGCGGGAACGGATCGAGTCGACCTCACTGCTCGGTGCGGACGAGGTGGCGCCCCTCGTCGCCGGAGTGATCGACCGCTGGACACGCGGTGCGCTCGCAGGGATGCGCGTGATCGCGGTGGGGGTGGCGGTGCCCGGTCTGGTGCGTGCCGCGGACGGACTCGTGCGCAATGCGCCGCACCTGGGATGGACCGATCTGCCGTTGCGTGCATCCATCGCCGCGGCGACCGGGCTCCCGGTGGCGGTGGGCAACGATGCGAGTCTCGGTGCGCTCGCCGAGCACCTCTTCGGCGCCGCCCAGGGCGTGGACGATCTCGTCTACCTCAACGGCGGCCCCTCCGGCATCGGCGGGGGGATCATCGTGCACGGGGCGCCGGTGGGCGGTGTGGGCGGATTCGCCGGTGAGTTCGGCCAGAACCGCGTCGACGTCTCCTCCGATGCGGTCCTGGAAGACGTCGTCAGCAGGGCGCGGTTGCTGGCGGCGCTCGGTCTCGCGGTGGCAGACGAGGCGACGCTCGCCAGCGCGCTCGCCGCGGCTGCCGATGAGGACGCCGTCCGCGCCGAGTGCTCCCGCCAGCGGGCCTTCCTCGCGCAGGCGATCGCCGACGCCGTCAACATCCTGAACCCCTCCGTCGTCGTCCTCGGCGGATTCCTCGCCCTCCTCGAGAGCGTCGACGTGGAGGGCTTCGCCGCGGACGTGGCAGCTCGAGCGATGACCGAGAACGCGGAAGGTCTGCGCATCCTCCCCGCCTCCCTCGCGGCAGACCGCCTGCTGTTGGGTGCCGCCGAACTCGCGTGGACGACCGCCCGCGTCATCTGACACCCCCTCCGAGAACACCCCTGCAGCCGCGGAGAGTCGGACACTACGCTGAGTCACGTGACGAACTCGCGCGACATGGTCCACATCCCGGGCGGCACGTTCCTGATGGGGTCCGAGGACTTCTACCCCGATGAACGCCCGGTGCACGAGCGTGAGGTCGCCTCGTTCTTCATCGACCGCTATCAGGTGACCAACGCGCAGTACGCCGAGTTCGTGGACGCGACGGGGTACGTGACCGTCGCCGAACGGGAGCTCGATCCGGCCGCGTTTCCGGGCGCCGACCCTGCCGACCTCGTCCCCGGAGCGATGGTCTTCACTCCGACGTCCGGACCGACGAATCTCGGGGACTGGCGCAACTGGTGGCGTTGGCAGCCCGGAGCCTTCTGGCGTCGACCCTTCGGACCGGACTCCTCGATCGACGACCGGATGCAGCATCCGGTCGTGCACGTCGCGTTCGAGGACGCGGTGGCCTACGCGGACTGGGTCGGGATGCGGCTGCCCACGGAAGCCGAGCACGAGTACGCGGCGCGCGGCGGCCTGGAAGGCGCGCCGTTCGCGTGGGGGGACGAGCCGTACCCGGGCGGCGTCGCCCAAGCGAACTCCTGGCTCGGTCGTTTCCCCTATGACAACCAGGGTGTCGGCGGCACAGCGCCCGTCGGCTCCTATCCGCCGAACGGCTACGGCCTGTACGACATGATCGCCAACGTCTGGGAGTGGACGACCGACTTCTACACCCCGCGGCACCTGCGTCTCTCCGACACCCCGGTCGATGCGGGGAAGCGGACGAACCTCCTCGCCGCAGCGAGCGCGCAGGAAGGCTTCCCCGGCATCCCCCGTCGCGTGCTCAAAGGCGGATCCCACCTGTGCTCGCCGGACTACTGCCTGCGGTTCCGGCCTGCCGCGCGCTCGCCGCAAGCGGAGGACACGGGGATGTCGCACATCGGGTTCCGCCTCACCCGCTCCGAGTGAGGCGTCCTGGGTTTCGGCCCGTGGACCTGTTTGGCTTCGACCGAGGGCATCCGCCCCCCTCTCACCGGTTGAAGCAAGGAGTCACCCATGGCCGAGAAGCCCAATATCCTCATCATCTGGGGCGATGACATCGGCATCAGCAACCTGAGCACGTACTCCGACGGTCTGATGGGCTATCGGACGCCGAACATCGATCGGATCGCCGATGAGGGCGTGAAGTTCACCGACTACTACGGCGAGCAGAGCTGCACGGCGGGACGTGCGGCCTTCATCACCGGCCAGAACCCCTATCGGACCGGACTCACCAAGGTGGGGATGCCCGGCGCGAAGCTGGGCCTCCAGCCCGAAGACCCCACGATCGCGGACGCGCTCAAGCATCACGGCTACGCCACGGGGCAGTTCGGCAAGAACCACCTCGGAGATCGAGACGAGCACCTGCCCACCGCGCACGGCTTCGACGAGTTCTTCGGCAACCTCTACCACCTCAACGCGGAGGAGGAGCCCGAGCATCCGGACTACCCGACCGACGAGGAGTTCCCCGGCTTCAGCGAGAAGTTCCGCCCGCGTGGTGTGCTCCACAGCTGGGCGAACGCCGACGGAACGCAACGGATCGAAGACACCGGACCGCTGACCAAGAAGCGCATGGAGACGGTCGACGAGGAGTTCCGCGATGCGGCGGCGGACTTCATCCGCACGCAGGCAGACGACGACACCCCCTTCTTCGTCTGGTTCAACTCCACCCACATGCACTTCCGCACCCACACCAAGGAAGAGAGCAAGGGGCAGGCCGGACGCTGGCAGTCGGAGTACCACGACACGATGATCGATCACGACGGCGTCGTGGGCAGTCTGCTCGACCTCCTCGACGAGCTGGGACTGGCCGAGAACACGATCGTCATGTATTCCACCGACAACGGTCCGCACATGAACAGCTGGCCGGACGCCGGCATGACGCCGTTCCGCAACGAGAAGAACTCGAACTGGGAGGGCGCCTACCGCGTGCCCGCGATGGTCCGCTGGCCGGGTCACATCCCCGCCGGGACGACGCTCAACGGGATCGTGAGCCACAACGACTGGTTCGTGACCCTGCTCGCGGCTGTCGGCGATACGGACATCGCGGAGCGGCTGAAGTCGGGCACGGACTTGCACGGGACCGAGTTCACGGTGCACCTCGACGGCAACAACCAGCTCGACTACATCACCGGTGCCGTCGATCAGAGTCCGCGCCGACACTTCTTCTACGTCTCGGATGACGGCGACCTCACCGCACTGCGCTTCGACAACTGGAAGCTCGTGTTCCTCGAGCAGCGCGCCTCCGGGACCCTGCAGATCTGGCAGGAACCGTACATCGAGCTGCGATTCCCGAAGCTGTTCAACCTCCGCACGGATCCCTACGAGCGGGCGGACATCACGTCGAACACCTACTGGGACTGGGTGCTCGACCGGATCTTCCTGTTCGTGCCGGCGCAGGCATATGTGGCGCGCATGCTGCAGACCCTCGCGGAATTCCCGGCCCGGCAGGAATCGGCGTCGTTCACGATCAACCAGGTCATGGAGAAGCTGGAGGCGTCGACCGCCGGCAGCTCCTAAGCCCCCCTCCCGCGAGGCTCCGGTCGCGATATGGCAGCCAGAAATGGCCCGGAGGCTGTCATATCGCGACCGGAGCGACCGGAGCGGGGCGGAGCGGGGGTCAGCTCCGGGGCGGGCCGGAGGACTGACGGATGATGAGCTCGTGCGCGGTCGTGATCGTACGGGCCTCATCGCTCGCCGGGCGAAGGATGAGCGAGACCGCATGCTGCCCCATCTCGAACATCGGGATCCGCGCGGTGGTGAGCGCGGGGGCGACATCCGGTGCGACGGCGATGTCGTCGAAGCCGACCACCGACATCTCTTCCGGCACGCGGATGCCGTGCTGGCGCAGTTCGCTGAGAATGCCGATGGCCATGGCGTCGTTGAGACCCACGATGGCCGTCACGTCCCGATCGAGCAGGTCTCTGGCCCCCGCGATGCCGCCCTCCCGGGTGAACTCCTGCGAGACCACGGTGAGTTCGACGTCGGTGTCGGCGGTGCCTTCGCGCAGACCCGCGATGCGGTCGGCGACCGTGTTGAGGTCGAGGGGCCCGGCGACGACGCCGATGCGGCGGTGTCCCAGCGCGGCGAGGTGACGGCCGACGGAGATACCGGCGCGGTGGTTGTCGGGGAGCACGGCGTCGACCGGAAGGTGGTGTCGACCGATGACGGCGGCGCGGCCACCGGCGAGGGTGAAGTCCAACAGGGCTTCGGACATGCCCAGCTCGCGGCGGTGGTCGGCGTAGCCGGAGCCGGCGATGATGATGGATCCCACGCGCTGGCGCAGCAGGGATTTGACCTGAGCGAGCTCGCTGTCGGGCGTGCGGTCGGCTTGTGCGATCTGCACGGAGCGGTTCTCGAGCGTCGCGCTGCGGATCACACCGCTCGCGATGTCCGAGAAGTAGGGGTCGCCGATCTCGTGCACGACGAGGCCGATCGTCGGGACGAGGCCGCCGGCGAGTCCTCGCGCGTGCATGTTCGGTTCGTAGCCGAGCCGATTGGCGACCGTTCTCACGTGTTCGGCGACCTCGGGCGATATCCCCGGTCCGCCCGTCATCGCCCGCGACGCACTCGCGAGGGAGACCCCTGCGGCTTCGGCCACATCAATGAGTCGTGGCGCGCCTTCACGCTTCACGAAACCTCCCCCTGTGGAGCAAGATCAACGCTGATTGCGAGGTAGGTTGCTCTTCGTTCTTCGATCCCACTATAGTGGCGGAAGCGCTTACGAAAGCGCTTTCGCTACGATGACGTAGGAGACTCGGATGACTGCACCCAGACACGGTCGACGGATCGCTGCGGCGATCGGGACGCTGTCGATCGCCGCGCTCACGGTTTCGGCCTGCTCGGCCCCCGGCGATGAGGCGGAGGGAGGTGGCTCGGACGATCCCATCGTCATCGGCATCTCGCTGCCGCTCACCGGCGACTTCTCCGAACCGGGCAAGGGTGTCGAGCGAGGCTACGAGGCCTGGCGCGACATCGTGAACGAGAGCGGGGGTCTCCTCGGCCGTCAGGTCGAGTTGAAGATCCTCGACGATCAGTCCAATGCCGACCGGGTGGTCTCGGACTACGAGTCGCTGATCGCCCAGGACGGCGTCGACCTGGTGTTCGGTCCGTTCTCGACACGACTGGTCGTGCCCTCGGCGCGCGTCGCGCAGGAGTACGGGATGTTGTTCGTCGAACCGGCCGGCGCTGCCGAGGAGGTCTTCGAGCAGGGCTTCGACAATCTCTTCTACGCGGCACCGGCCATCGCCAACGACCACTACAACAACCTCGCGGACTATCTGCTGGCCCTTCCTGAGGACCAGAGGCCGGAGACGGCCGCGGTCGCGGCGATGGACGACCCCTTCGCCCAGGGCACCGCCTACGGACTCCGGGACAAGCTCGAAGAGGCCGGCGTCGAGATCCTCGTGAACGAGGTCTACCCGCCGAACACCACGGACTTCTCCACGATCGCCGCGAAGATCGCGCAGTCGGATGCCGACATCGTGATCGGCGGCACGCAGTATCAGGATGCCGTCAACCTCATCATCGCGCTGCAGCAGCTGAACTATCAGCCGGAGCTCGCGGCGTTCTCGACCGCTCCGACGAATCCGGAGTTCGCCGCCGCGATCGGTGGTGCGACCGAAGGCATCCTCGCCCCCACGGGGTACTCGCCGAAGTCCCAGTTCCCCAGCAACATCGAGTTCGTCGAGAAGTACACCGAGATGCACGGCAACCCGCCGTCCGAGGACGAAGCCAATGCCTACACGACCGGTCAGGTCGTCGCGGCCGCGGTCGAGGCCGTCGGCTGCGCCGAGCAGGGGGACTGCCAGCAGGAGCTCATCGATTGGCTGCGGGACAACTCCGTCGACACGGTCGTCGGAGAACTCAGCTGGGATGAGACCGGCAAGCCCACGGGTGCGCACCTGATCCAGCAGTGGATCGACGGCGAGATCCTGATCGTCCTCCCCGAGGACGTCAAGGAAGCCGAGTTCCTGTACCCGAAGCCGACGTGGTGATCCGCACATCGTGAGTGGAGCACTGCTGCTGCAAAGCCTGATCCTCGGTGTCCTGCTGGGAGGGCTCTACGCCCTCCTGGCGGCCGGGCTCACGCTGTACTTCGGGATCATGCGCGTGGTCATGATCGCGCACTCGGCCTTCCTCATCCTGGCCGCCTACCTCGCGTGGTGGTTCAACAGGGAGACCGGGATCGATCCGCTCGTGTCGCTCGTCGTCACGGTGCCCCTGTTCTTCGTGACCGGTGTGGTGATGCAGCGGCTGCTGGTGTCGAGGCTCAAGCCCTTGACGCTGACCATGATGTCGGTGCTGCTCACGTTCGCGGTGGCGCTGATCATCGAGGGAGCGCTCGGGTTCTTCTTCACCGGTACCCAGCGGCGCATCCCGCTGCCGTACGCCAGCGCCAGCCTCGAGGTGTTCGGCGCGCAGGTGCCGGTGGTCAAGCTCATCGCCTTCGGGCTGGCGGCCGTGGCCCTCGCTCTCCTCTTCGTCCTGCTCAAGTACACGAAGTTCGGTCAGGCGCTGCGAGCGACCATCCAGCATCCGGAAGCCGCACGGCTGGTCGGCATCAACACCGATCGTGTCGCCGGCTACGGGTTCGGTCTCGGACTCGCGACGGCGGCGATCGGCGGCACCGCGCTCTCACTCGATGCCACGATCTACCCCTCGCTCCACTGGCACTGGATCGGACCGCTCATGGCGATCATCGTCGTCGGAGGGCTCGGCAGCATCCCCGGTGCCGCGATCGCGGCGCTCATCCTCGGCGTCGCGCAGAGTCTGCTCCAGCTTCCGCTGGGGCCGACCTGGGCGCAGACGGTCTTCTACGTCGCGCTCTTCGCCACGCTCATGTTCCGTCCGCAAGGTTTCTTCGGAGGTCGTCTTGCCCAGCGTTTCTAGCAGAGAGCCGATCGCCACCGAGACGGTCGTGATCGCGCCACCCGCTCCCGTGCGGAGAAGGTCGACGACGTGGGTGAAACTCGTGCTCCTCGTCGTCGGAGCCGCGCTCGTCCTCTCTTTCCCCACGATCGCCCCGAACCCGTACATCCTCTCGGCGGGCGTGGTGATCCTCAACTACGCCGTGCTGTCGACGGGGTGGAACTTCATGGGCGGGTTCACGGGATACATCTCCCTCGGACACGCCGCGTACTTCGGGCTCGGCGCCTACGGCACCGGCCTGCTGATCAAGTTCCTCGACCTTCCCGGATTCCTCGCCTGGATCGTGGCAGCCGTGGTCGTCGCGATCATCGCGATCCCGATCGGCATCGCCGCCCTTCGCGTCCGCGGCGCCTCCTTCGTGATCGTCTCGATCGCCTTCGTGCTGATCATGCTGCTGGTGTTCCAGAGCTGGCGCGACGTGACCGGTGGATCCGAGGGCCTGAACGTCCCGCGTCCGTTCGACGTTCTGCGGCCGGAGCACCACCGCATCTTCTACTACCTGTTCGCGGGACTCTTGGCGTTCGCGCTGGTGGTGTGGTGGATCATCGATCGGTCCAAGTTCGGCACGGCGCTCAAGTCGGTCCGCGAGGACGAGGACAAGGCACAGTCGCTCGGTGTTCCGACCACGCGGTACAAGCTGATCGCCTACGTCCTGTCCGCGCTCTTCGTGGCGCTCGGAGGTGGTCTGTACGCGCTGTGGTTCGGCGACCTGGATCCGATCTTCCAGTTCTCGATCCTCATCGGCTCCTACATGGTGCTCATGGCGCTGCTCGGCGGGGTGCGGAACCTCTTCGGCCCGCTGCTCGGCGCTGTCGTGGTCGGGGTCGCCCTCGAGTACTTCAAGCTCGAGTTCGGAGACACGCAGTTCCACCTCATCGCCACCGGCATCCTGCTCGGCATCGTCGTGCTCTTCATGCCGGACGGCATCATCCCGGCCGTGAAGGGGCTCTTCACCCGCTCGTCGAACGCGGCCTCGATCCGTGAGGTCACCGCCGGCGAGCTGCTCGAGCAGAACAAGACGCGAACAGCGGACGCCTCGACGAAGGAGACGTCGTCATGAACGCCCCCACGGCACAGCCCATGACCACACTCGAAAGCCTGAGCACGGTCTCGATGACGAAGTCGTTCGGCGGCGTCACCGCGGTCGACGGCGCCACGGTCACTTTCCAGGAAGGCAAGGTCAACGGTCTGATCGGGCCGAACGGCTCGGGCAAGACCACCTTCTTCAACTGCGTGACCGGGATGATCAAACCCGACTCCGGAGAGGTGCGCTACCGAGGGCAGGCGATCACGCGCAAGTCGCCCGACCGCATCGCGCGCGCCGGCATCGGGCGCAGCTTCCAGCTGTGCCGGGTGTTCCCGCGCATGACGGTGATGGAGAACCTGCTCGTCGCGGTGCGCAGCACGAACATCCGTCAGCAGCTCCGTTCGGCGCACGATCCGGAGGAGCTCGAGCGGGCGCGCAACTGGCTTCGACGCGTCGGTATCGACCACCTCGAGCACGCCGAGGCGCGAAACCTCAGCTACGGACAGCAGAAGCTCCTGGAGCTGGCAGGTGTGCTCATGGGCGAGCCCGACACGATCATGCTCGACGAACCCGCCGGAGGGGTGAACCCCGCGCTCATCGGCCGCATCGCCACGCTCGTGCGCGAGCTCAACGAAGAAGGCAAGACGTTCATCATCGTCGAGCACAACATGGAGATGGTCATGAGCCTGTGCGACCACGTCGTGGTCTTCGACCGCGGCCGCCAGATCGCTGAGGGAACCCCGGAGATCATCCAGCAAGACCCCCGAGTCCTGGAGGCCTACCTTGGAGTCTGAAGCGAAGAATCTGCTCGAGCTGCGCGACATCGAGGCCGGATACGGCCGTGCGGCCCTCGTGCTCCGCGGTCTCACGGTCGAGGTGCCGCCCGGGTCGGTGGTCTGTCTGGTCGGTCCGAACGGAGCAGGCAAGTCGACGGTGCTCAAGGTGGCCAGCGGCATGCTCAAGCCGCGGTCCGGAAGCATCCGCGTCGATGACCGCGACATCACCGGTGAAGGACCGCAGTCGATGCTGCGTCACGGTCTCGCGCACGTCCTCCAGGGGCACAGCGTGTTCCGTGAGATGACGGTCGGTGAGAACGTGATGCTCGGTGCGTTCACGCTGAAGGACCAGACGGTCATCCAGGAGCGCATCGAGTTCGTCCAGAACCTGTTCCCGATTGTCGGGGAACGGTGGAAGCAGCTCGCGGGTCTCCTCTCCGGCGGTCAGCAGAAGCAGGTCGAGTTCGCACGCTCGCTCATGGTCAGCCCCAAGGTGGTGCTGCTCGACGAGCCGTCGATGGGACTCGATCCCAAGACCACGGAGAAGGTGTTCGAGCAGATCGTGCGAATGCGCGATGCCGGCACCGCCGTGCTGCTCGTGGAGCAGAACGCGCGGAGGGCGCTCGAGACCGCGGACATCGGTTGTGTCCTCGATCTCGGTCGCGTGCACATCTCCGGTCCGGCTTCCGAGCTTCTCGCAGATCCGACACTCGCCGCTCTGTACCTGGGCGGCAAGCCCTCGGTCACCGACGCGGGCTGAGGCCCTTCGTTCCTGCTCCTCCGCTGCAGTGCCGCCCCGGAGGAGATGCACACACGGTACTTATCGGCACGACACCGCAAGACGATGACGTTGAGAGGTCTGTGATGCACGAACGAACCCTGCGACCGGCGAACCGCGAGACCCGAGCGGATGCGCCTCCGCGCTCCCGACGACTTCGAAGGTCTGCAGCCGTGGTGGCCGCGGCGACCGTGGTCGGAGCCCTGTTGACGGCGGTTCCTGCGGCCGCCGCGGAACCCTTCACCGAGCTGATCGACTTCGAGGCCTATGAACGGGTCGCATTGAACGGGCAGGACGGGTGGGTGGCCTCGACGGCCCCGCGCGTGGTCGCCGACCCGTTGAACGGCAACAACCAGGTCGTCGAATCCGTCGGCGGAGGGCAGCAGTCGTACCGGGAGATCCCCGCGATCGCGCAGGGAGAGACCGGCACGTTGTTCTTCCGGTTCCTGCGCACCGGGAGCGTGGACACCTCGTTCGGCCTCACCGATGTGGACGCGCCGAACGACTACGTGCACAGCCGGGCCTACGTGAACAATCAGAACGACGACATCCTTCGCGTGCGTGACGGCGGAGCGTTCAAATCTGCCGGTGTCTGGTCTCGTGACGCCTGGCAGTGCGTGTGGATCGTCGCCGACAATGCGACCGACAAGGTCACCGTCTACAGCCAGGGCGGTGCGTACGAAGAGAGGACCCGGCTGCCCGAAGGCACCGAGCAGCAGTTCGGCTTCCGTCAGGCGGTGAACGGCGCACTCGATCGATTCTTCTGGAAGAACGGCGCATCGAGCACAGGACGACTGCTGCTCGACGACGTGGCTGTCGACACCACGGGGGAGAACCTCGCGATCGCCACCGGGAACCCGGGTGACTGCGCACCCGGAGGCACCGCGACCGAACCCCTGCTCAACCCGCTCCCCGATCCCGCGCTCGCCGACCTCGGTATCGAGGTGACCGAGCTGGCGCAGCTGCCGGAGTCGCACACGACCCCGGCCACGCAGGACCAGCGCCTCGTGCGCCACAACCGGATCACGCACCTCGACGAGGTGCCCGACGGCTCCGGTCGGCTGATGGTGCCCGACAACAACGACATCCTGTATCTGGTCGACAAGGACTTGGGCGAGTACGTTCCCTACCTCAACGTCCGCGACGAGTTCATCGACAATTTCCACAACAGCGCAGGCCTCGGCACCGGTCTGGGGTCGGCGGAGTTCCACCCCGATTTCGCCGAGAACGGGCTCTTCTACACGGTGCACACCGAGGGCGGATCGGCTCTCACGGAGGACACTCCCGACTTCCCCGCCTTCGGGAACACCGCCTTCCACAGTGTGATCACCGAGTGGAAGGCCGACGACCCGTCTGCGGAGACCTTCGCGGGCACACACCGCGAGGTGATGAGGATCCCGTTCGCCGGTCGTGTCCACACCGTGCAGCAGATCGCCTTCAACCCGACCGTCTCGGCCGGTGACGCCGACTACGGCAACCTGTACGTGCTCGTGGGCGACGGCGGCAACGGGGTCGGCAACGGCAATCCGCAAGACCTCGCCACACCGCAGGGCAAGATCCTCCGGGTGGACCCGACCGGAGACGACAGCGCGAACGGCGAATACGGTGTGCCGACGGACAACCCGTTCGTCGACGAGTCGGATGCCCTTCCAGAGATCTTCGCCGTCGGCATGCGGGACCCCCACCGCATCAGCTGGGACCCCGAGGGCGACCACACGATGTACCTCGCCCACATCGGCGAATGGCAGGTCGAGTCGATCTACGCGGTCGAACCCGGGGACAACTTCGGTTGGTCTGTTCGCGAGGGATCCTTCGTGGCCGACAACCGGCAGATCTTCCCGCTTCCGGAGGACGATGCGGAGAACGGCTTCACCTATCCCGTCGCGGCCTACGATCACAATCGCGATCCCGGTCAGACCGGCGACGCGGGAGTGGCTGTGAACGGCGGATTCGTCTACCGCGGCGAGATCGCGGAGCTGCAGGGGCGCTACCTCTTCACCGATCTGGTGCGCGGGTGGGTGCTCTCCACCGATGCGGAGGAGATGATCCGCAATGACGGCGACATCGGTGACCTCGCCACGATCGAGGAGCTGCGGGTGTTCGCAGACGGCGAGGAGACGACGTTCCAGGACCTGGTCGGCGACAAGCGCGTCGATCTGCGATTCGGCTCCGACGCCGACGGCGAGCTCTACCTCGTGTCGAAGGCGAACGGGAAGATCTGGAAGGTCACCGGTGCGCGGACCGTCGACGAGCCCTCGTCACCGTTCGTGCTCCCGGCGCTCGCTCCGAACCTCGTCACGCACTACGACTTCGATCACCCCGATGCGGCGAAGCCGACCATCGAGACCGATCAGGGTCGCTCCGGTACCGACATCTCCCTGATCAACGGCGGAATCGAGATGCGGGTCGCCGATCGTGCCTATCCGGGCGCGGGCGAGGCGCTGCAGACGCAGCAGATGAGTCCGCGGACGGCGTCGAACGACGACTGGAAGGCGGGCATCTACGACGCCGACGGTGTCGAGTCGCTGGACAGGTTCGCCGGCACGGACAAGGCGTCCGTCATGGGCTGGTTCAAGCCCACCGGCGATCACCCGGCGCTGAACTCGGGCACGACGAATCCGGACGACGTGTACAACGCGATCGGTCTCGCGGGGGTGCTCACCGGAACGTCGGACGGACACGCGGTGCGCGCGTTGCTCGAGGTCATCACGGTCGGTGGCGAGCTCAAGCTCGTCGCGCTCGGGCGACGCGTCGACGGTGCCGGCTCGTGGACGTTCGCGGCCGATCTGCCCTGGAACGAGATCCTCAAGAAGGGGCACTGGGTGCACCTGGCGGCGACCTTCGACTTCGGCAAGGGCGAGATGAAGCTCTTCATGAACGGCGAGGAGCTCGCGGGGAAGTACACCGCAGCCAATCCGTGGGGTGAGGGCTCGACGTCCGACACCGCGCCTGCGGGCATCAAGATCGGCGGGAGCTTCCCGCAGAACACCAGAGAGGCCAATCCGTTCAACGGACGGATGGACGACATCATGCTGCTCGACACGGTGCCCACGGCCGAGCAGGTGGCCGCGCAGTATGCACTGTACGACGTGCCGGAGGTCGAGCCTCCGACGCCGCCGACCTGCACGCCGGACGGCACCGTCATCACCGATGTGATGTCGCAGGATGACTGGGCGCCGAAGACCCCTGCCAAGTGGGACTTCCCCGGCGACCAGGTCATCCTCACGGAAGCGGGGACGAACCCGAACGACGGGATCCGCCGTCCGTTCGAGTACGCCGTGCTCACCGAGGGCCCGGAGCTCGGTTCGTTCGATCTCACCGGCCAGGTGCGCCTCGACGAGAAGGCGTCGGTCAACAACCGCGATGTGATCATCGTCTTCGGGTGGAAGTCCGACACGGAGTACTACTACGCGCACCTCTCGCAGGACAACTCCATCTATGCCCACAACGGCATCTTCAAGGTCAATGGTGCCGACCGCGAGCGGATCGACGACCAGTGGGATGGAACGGTCGGAGCGCCACCGGCTGTCACCGACGAGGAGTGGCACGAGGTGCGGCTGCTCCGATGCGCGGACAGCGGTGACATCGCCGTCTTCGTGGACGGGATCGACACACCGCTGATGACGGCGAACGACAAGACGTTCACCGAGGGGCGTGTGGGCTTCGGCTCATTCGACAACTTCGGACGCCTCCGTGATCTGTCGGTCACCATGGCGGCGACGGACACCACCGCGCCCACGGCGACCGTGAAGAGCGGCGCGACGTTCACCGTGGGGAGGGACGGCGTCTACAGCAAGGTGTCGTTCACGCTCCACGATGACGGAAAGGTCGACCGGTTGACGCTCAACGGCGTCGAGAAGGATCTGACGAACAACGCCTGGTCCGATCTGAACGCGGTGGTGCCCGGCGCCTTCGGCGCGGTGGAAGGCGCGAACACGCTGGTCGTGTACGACGTCGCGGGCAACGCGACGACCGTCCGCTTCACCCTCGATGCGACGGCTCCCACGGTTACGGTCAAAACGGGCGGCTCCTTCACGGTCGGTGCGAACGGCACGTACAGTCTGGTGTCGTTCAAGCTCCACGATGCCGGGAAGGTGGATCGCCTGACCCTCAACGGGGTGGCGAAGGATCTGACGGACAACGCGTGGTCCGATCTCAATGCCGTGAAGCCGGGTGCTTTCGGTGCGGTGGAAGGGGCGAACACGCTGGTCGTGTACGACGTCGCGGGCAACGCGACGACGGTCCGCTTCACCGTGACGGCCGGGTAGTCGCGTCGGCGGATGCGGGGTGCCCAGCGCCCCGCATCCGCCGACTGCCGGAACCCTGCTCCCATGCCCGCCCCAGCATCCCCGACTACCCTCAGTCACATGCGCCGTCTCCTCGTTCTGCCCCTCGTGCTCGCTGCCGGATTCCTCGTCGCCGGATGCTCGCAGGTCACGCAGCTGGCCGGTGATGCTCTCGGCGTCGACGTGCAGGCGACGTGCGCGACGATCGACGACGCCTACGGTCAGTACCAGGCGCTGCTCGAGCAGGGCGAGGTGTCGGCGGAGCAGGCGGATGCGGCGCGGGATCAACTGGTCGCGTCGCTCGACGGGCTCGCGGACGGCGTCGACGGGGCGCTGGGCGATGCCATCCGCTCCGGCGCCGAGAAGATCAGCGGGATGACCGATCTGCGGGCACCCGAGACCATCGAAGCGGTCGAGCAGCTCAAGGAGTCGGCGTCGGCGTTCTGCGGCTGAGCCGGATCGCGCCGGCGACCGTGGCGGCGACGAGCGCGCTGGAGCGGGCGCCGAGGTGGATGCCGTCGCGGTGGCTCGTCACGGTCCGGGCGGTGACCTCGAAGACGTCGATCAGGTCGATGTGGAGGTCGCTCGCCACGCGTCGCACCAGCGGGGCGACCTCGCTCGCGATGATCCGCTCATCGACGCCGCGGCGGTTCTCGAAGGCGACGGGTGGCGTCAGGAGGAACACGGTCGCTCCCCGTGCGCGGTAGCGTTCGGCGAAGTCGGCCAGCTCCGACGCGTATCGTTCCGGATTCCAGTTGTCGCCGCGCGCGTCGTTCGAGCCGAGCATGATGAGCGCGATGTCGGGCTGGGACGCGAGCGATGCTGCGGCGTGCGGAGTCTCGTCGTACGGCCAGTCGCCGTCGCGTTGCAGGGTGCGCCGGTTCACGCCGTAGTTGAGCACCTGATACCGGTCGCCGAGGATCCGCTGGAGGCGGCCGGGGTACGCGCGCCGCGCACGGCCTCGGAACAGCACGCCCGCGCCGTAGGTGTTGCTGTCGCCGACGGCTGCGACTCGGATCCGGTCTTCTCTGAGGCGGGGGACCGGCGGATACATGATCCTTCGATACATCACAGCGATGGTGCCCACCAGGAGGGCGACGCTCGCAGCGGCCGTGAGGATCCTCCGGCGCGCGTCGGACAGCACGGGACGGATCACCCGTCCATTTTCTCTCAATCCCCGCACCTGCGGGGGAAGGAAGGGAGACTGTCACTGAGTGCTGAGACGTGCAGAACAGGAGAGCGATGACGACCGTGTTCCCTCGTTCCGTCTCCGTCGTCATCCCGGTGCGCAACGACGCCCTCCTCCTCGAACAGTGTCTCCGCGCCCTGGAGCGGCAGACGCGCAGAGCCGATGAGGTCATCGTCGTCGACAACGGCAGTACGGATGACACCGTTGCGGTCGCCGAACGGCACGGAGCGCGCGTCGTGTCGGAACCCGTGCAGGGGATCCCTCGCGCCTCGTCGGCCGGCTATGACGCGGCGTCGTGCGACATCATCGCGCGCCTGGACGCCGATTCCCGCCCCGGACCGGACTGGATCGAGCGGATCGAGCGGACGTTCCGCGAACGGGACGATCTCGACTTCGTCACAGGCGACCCACGCTTCTACGGCTCGACGCCGCTCGTGCACTGGGTGGGAGAACGCCTCTACATCGGTGGCATGTACGCCGCCCTCACTCCGCTGCTCGGACACGCGCCCCTCTTCGGCTCAAACATGGCCATGCGGGCCGAGACCTGGCGGATCCTGAGCGGTGAGGTGCACCGCGAGCCGCAGAACATCCACGACGACTTCGACCTGTCGTTCCACATCCGACCCGGGATGACCGTGCTGCGTGATCGTCGTCTCGTCGTCGAGGTCTCGGCGCGGCCGTTCCAGGACTGGGCTTCGCTTCGACGTCGGCTGAGCTACGTGCTTCCGACCGTGTGGCTGCATCTGCCGCAGGAGCCGCTGTATCGGCGACGGCAGGCCCGGCGGCGGGAGGAGTCGTCGGCGCGCGGCCGGTGAGTCAGCCGCGGGCGCGAGCGTACAGGTCGAGTAGATCCGCCGTCAGCTGGTGCGGAGTGGTCTCGCTCGGGCTGTGCCCTGTCGCATAAGCACGGAAATCCGCATCGATGTCGCGGGCGAACCTCTGGTGGGCGGCCAGCGGCCACAGGTCGTGCGCGCCGGCGACGACGAGTTTGGGCACCGGGAGTGCGCGCACGCTGCTGCGCAGGTCGGGCGTCGCCATCATCAGCCCGATGATCTCGTCGACGCTGCGCCTCCGTGTGAGGGCGAACCGGGAGCGCACGAACTCGAGCCGCCGGGGTGGCACGCGGTTCTTGTTCGTCACGATGCCCCAGATCATCAGGCCGGCGCCGCGCCGCGGGCTCGCGATCGGGGCGATCGGACCCAACCACTTCATGGTGGCGAAGACGTTGCCGGCGCCCGGGGGAGTCGTGAGAAGGGCGAGCGAGAGGACGAGCTCAGGGCGGCGGATCGCCACGGACTGCGCGATCGTGCCCGCGAACGAATAGCCCAGCAGATGGGCCGGGGCGCCTGCTTCGAGGAACGCGACGAGGTCGTCGATGAACAGGTCGTACGTGTAGGCCCGGTCCGCGCCGGCGGCATGCGATTCGTACTGGCCGGCAAGGTCGAAGGACTGCACGAAGTATCCGGCCTGTGCCAGAAGTGGCAGCATCAGCGCGAAATCCTCTTTGGATCCCGTCGCACCCGGCACCAGGACCGCACGAGGGTGCGTCGGATCACCGAGCGACACGACGGCCAGCTCACCGCTCGGCGCCGAGAACCACGACCTCACTGAGCCGACGGGCGGAATCGTCCAATCGATGTCACCGATCGCGGCATCGAGCGCGGCGGCGGATCCGGCTGCCCGCTCACTTCGCGAATCCGTCGACACGCTGACACGGTACTCCCGCGCTCCGGTGCGCGGGCGGAGCGCGCGCCGGGAGATGCGCGGGCCGCGGATCGACCGAACGACGAGGCTGCGCGCTAGCATCGACTCCATGAACTTCAACCGCTCGGCATGGTGGTGGCTGCACTAGCGGCCGGTTGAAGTGTGTTCACGGGCTGCACGGCAGCTCGTGGCAGCACGCGAGGACTCCGTGTGGCTCCCTATCGATGGGAGAAAGACCGATGGAGTCCTTCATTGCAACGGCGCAGCGCTCGGCGGAGGTCGCGGCCGCCGTGGACCGACACCCGGAGCGGTTCCGAGTGCTCACGGGGGAGCGGCCGACCGGACCGCTGCACCTGGGCCACTACTTCGGGACGATACGGGAGCGCGTCCGGCTGCAACAAGCCGGAGTCGAGACATTTCTCGTGCTCGCCGACTACCAGGTCATCACCGACCGCGATACGACGGACAACGTCCGTGAGAACGTCCACGGTGCCGTGCTCGACTACCTCGCCGCCGGAATCGACCCGGAGCGCACCACGATCTTCACGCACTCCTCGATCCCTGCTCTGAATCAGCTGCTGCTGCCGTTCCTCAGTCTCGTCACAGAGGCGGAACTGCACAGGAACCCGACGGTCAAGTCGGAGTACGCGGCGTCCGGCCGCGCGTTGAGCGGTCTGCTGCTGACGTATCCGGTGCACCAGGCGGCCGACATCCTCTTCTGCAAGGGCAACCTCGTTCCGGTCGGGAAGGACAACCTGCCGCACGTCGAGATGACCCGGGTGATCGCCCGACGGTTCAACGAGCGCTACGGCGAGCTCTTCCCTGTGCCGGATGCGCTCGTCACGGCGACACCGGAGGTGCCGGGGTTGGACGGACGGAAGATGTCGAAGAGCTACGGCAACGCGATCTCCCTCTCGATGACACCGGAGGAGACCGTTGCGGCGATCCGCCGAACCCGGACGGATCAGGAACGGCGGATCACGTTCGATCCCGAAGCGCGTCCCGGTGTCTCCGCACTGCTGACGACGGCTGCCTTATGCCTGGATGTCACGCCCGCCGAGCTCGCGGACGACGTCGGTGACGCGGGAAGCAACGCGCTGAAGACCGTGACCGCCGCGGCGGTGAACGACTTCCTGGCGCCGATGCGTGAGCGTCGGCGGAGTCTTGCGGCAGACGGCGAGCTGGTGCGCTCGGTCCTGCGCCGCGGGAACGAGCGTGCGAATGCGGAGGCGGAAACGACGTTGGACGAGGTGCGCGAGGCGATGGGGACCGTGTACTGCTGAGGCGTCGAGTCGCGAGCCCCGAGCCCCGAGCGCCGGGGCGCCGCTACGGGCGTCGGGCCTCGATCAGGTGACGGGTCGAATGCGCGACGAACGGTCCGTCGGCCTGGATCCTGTCGTGCAGGTCACGGAGCCGGTCGAGACTGTTCTCGACCGTGAACCCGGGCACCCACCAGATCACCTTGCGGAGCAGGTAGACCGCCGCGGCGACGTCGTGGATCTCGATGCGAAGCCTCGCGGTTCGCAGATCGATGACCTCGAGCCCCGCAGCCCGCGCGGCGTCGGCTTCATCGTCGGGGTGGCGTCCGCGGCGCGCTTCCGGCTGGGGGCCCAGGAAGAACTCGATCAGCTCGAACGCGCTCGCTGGCCCCACGTGCTGTGCGAAGTAGGTTCCGCCCGGCGTCAGCACCCGTGCGATCTCCGACCACCAGATCGTCGCCGGGTGCCTGCTGGTGACGAGGTCGAAGGCTTCATCGCCGAACGGTAGCGGCGGCTCGTCGGGGTCCGCGACGACCACCACACCACGGGGATGCAGGAGCCGCGTCGCGCGACGCACGTTCGGTGGCCAGGACTCGGTCGCCACGGCGGCGGGCGGGAAGGCCGTGGCCTCGGCGAGAACCTCCCCGCCGCCGGTCTGGATGTCGAGCGACGCGGACGCACCGCCGAGGCGCTCGGACAGGAGGCGGGCGTAGCCCCACGGAGGTCTCTCCTCGGTGGCTCTTCCGTCCAGCCAGCCGAAGTCCCATCCGGTCACGTCGGCGGTCCTTCCGGCTTCGATCAGTGCCTCGAAGGAATCGGTCATGGATCGATTCTCTCAGCGACCACCCCACCGGCGCCTTTAGTTGCACTTTGGCAACTAAAGGCGTATGGTTGACCTCGATCAACTTTCTACGCAGGAGCATTTCCCCTTGGCACACACCCCATCCGCAGTATCCGAGACACGCTCGGCACGCGAAGTCTTCACCGCGATCTCCGGGCTCGTCGTCGGCATGTTCGTCGCCGTGCTCTCCGGCACGGTCGTGTCGACCTCGATGCCGGTCATCATCGCCGACCTCGGCGGCACGCAGTCGCAGTACACCTGGGTGATCACGGCGAGCCTGCTGGCGACCGCGGTCTCGACCCCGATCTGGGGCAAGCTGGCCGACCTGGTCGACCGCAAGGTGCTCGTCCAGATCTCCCTCATCCTCTTCACCGTCGGCACCGTGATCGCCGGCTTCTCGACCGACACGAACATGCTCATCGCCGTCCGCGTCGTCCAGGGAATCGGTGTCGGCGGCCTGATGTCGCTGGTCATGATCGCGGTGGCTCTCATCATCTCCCCGCGTGAGCGCGGCAAGTACATGGGCGTCGTCGGTGGCATCATGGCCCTCGGCACCATCGGCGGCCCGCTGCTCGGCGGACTCCTCACCGACGTGTGGGGCTGGCGCTCCAACTTCTTCGTCGGCGTGCCCTTCGCGATCCTGGCCCTCGTGCTGCTGCAGTTCACCCTGCACCTGCCCAAGCCGCAGCGCGACTCGAAGGTGTCGATCGACTACTTCGGCATCGTGCTGCTCGCGGTCGGTGTCTCGACCCTGCTCATCTGGGTCTCGATGGGCGGCAACCAGTTCGACTGGGACTCCTCGACCAGCATCATGCTCGCCGTCACGGCCGGCGTCGCCATCGCCGCATTCATCACGGTCGAGTTCTTCGTCAAGGAACCGATCGTGCCGATGTCGCTGTTCCGCAATCGCACCTTCACGCTGTCGGTCGTCGCGTCGATCGCGATCGGCGTCTCGATGTTCGCCACCTCGGTGTTCCTCGCGCAGTACTTCCAGCTCGCTCGGGGCGCCACGCCCACCGAGTCGGGTCTCATGACCATCCCGATGATCATCGGTCAGATGGGCGCGTCGATCATCATCGGCCAGCTCGTGAGCCGGTTCGGCAAGTGGAAGGGGTGGATGCTGACCGGTTCGGTCCTGGCGACCGTGGGCGTCAGCCTGATGTCCACGCTGCGCTACGACACCCCGTTCCCGCTGGTCGCCGTGTACATGTTCGTCCTCGGTGCCGGACTCGGCATGGTCATGCAGAACCTCACGCTCATCGTGCAGAACGACACCGCCCCGCAGCAGCTGGGGGCCGCCTCGTCGAACGTGAACTTCTTCCGCACGATCGCGGGCACCATCGGCGTGACCGTGATGGGCTCGCTCCTGTCCACCAGCGTCGGCACGTACGTCACGGACGGGCTCGCCGGCTTCACGCCGACCTCGCAAGAAGAGGTCGACGCCTTGAAGCACCTCGCCTCGGGTGACGTCCCGAAGGTCGGGCAGCTGCCGGACACGATCCGCTCGATCGTCGAGAGCGCCTACGGTCATGGCATCGCCGACGCCTTCATCGTCGCGATTCCGCTCGCCGTGATCGCCATCGTCGCCATCGCGTTCATCAAGAACAAGCCGCTGTCGACGAAGAACGCCGCGGAGCAGATGCTCGAGCAGGCGGAGGAGTCGGTGATCGAGGTCTCCGAGGCCGAGGTCGGCGCCTCGCTCTCGACCGGAGCCATCCGGATCGACGGCGGGGAGTCCGCGACTCCGAAGACCGGTTCGGTGGGAGTGCTCGAACGCGAAGATCGGGACCAGGAGCGCTGACATGTCGTCCCCGGGAGCGGTCGCCTCGACGGATGTCGACAGTGCGCTCGGCGACCTGCAAGCGCATCTGAACCTCATCTTCGCGCGGACCAGGTCGCTGTGGAAGGAATCTGCAGCTCGGGTCCACCCCGAGCTGCAGGTCGCCGGCTACAAGCTGCTGACGTTCATCGATCGAGCGGGTACGGCCAACGCGCACGAGCTCGCAGACCGGTTCGAGATGGATAAATCGGTCATCAGTCGCCAGGTGCGGATGCTGGAGGAGCTGGCGCTTCTGGAGTCACGACCGGATGAGCGCGACGGACGACTCCGGGTGCTGACGGTCACGGCCGGTGCGGGTGCGGCGCTCGCGGAGGTCCGCCGCGAGTACGGCTCCCGCCTCCAAGCCGTGATCGATGAGCTCACCCCCGAGGAGATCCGCGCCGCGTCCAAGGTCTTCCGGCTGCTCGCAGAAGTGTGAGACGAAGCCCCGCTGTCACGATCGACAGCGGGGCTTCGCCGTACACTGGCGTTCTCGTGCAGTCCGTGGCGGGGGCTCGCGGCCCGTACCCGACATCGACGGTCACATCCAGATCCGATATGCCCGTGGCGAGCTTCACCTTGTGAAGGATCGGATTCTGGCTGCGTTGGTGCGGCGAACCCATCAGTAGGGGACCTCACCCCGGCTCACGAGCTACACCATGCCGCTCGTTCTTGCGTATCCAGGGTGATCGCACGCACCGCTTGACGCGTGTTGCGCGCTCTGTCGTGTTTACTCCGAATAGAGAGCCGCATCTAGTCCCGTGGCCCGATAGGGCACCGCAACAGGCGTAAGCAGAACTGGGAGTCCGCTATCAGCCGCGTATTTGTCCTGGAATTCGTACGCGTCATCTTCGACATCGAAAACACCGATGAAGCCAGGAGTATCTTCCAAGTGCACAATCCACACCCTCATGAACGGAATGTAGCACTGACCTCCGGGCCGCTCCGCCCCTCGAACGTCCTCAACCGGCACCGACGTCGCCCTCGCGGCGCGACTACAGACCGTCACGTACCGGTGCGGCAGGCCCATCGTCCGCAGGGTCTTCATCCGGTGATGGGGAACTGGGCGAGCCCGCGGTGAGCGCGAGCGCCGTGACAGCGGCGGTGGCCGCTGCTGCGATGCTGCGGCGCAGGTGACGAGCAATGCTCATGGTGGGACAGTAGCGCAGCAGCTGGCCACCCCCTTCGACGTACACTGGCGAGCATGAGCGCCTCCTCCGACGCCCCCGCCGAGACCCCCGAATCCGACGCCGACGCGGAACTGCTGGGGGACGCGGAGATCGATCACGCCATCACCCGGGTCGAACAGGAACTCGGGCGTCTCTTCGCACGGATCCGCGTGAGCTGGCGTGAGGCCGCGGCCACCGTGCACCCCGACCTGCAGCCGCTCGGCTACCAAGTGCTCACCTCCATTGCGACGGGCAAGGCGACCTCGGCCGGGGCGATCATCGAACGCCTGCAGACCGACAAGTCGGCTGTGAGTCGCCAGGTGCGCCAGCTCGAACAGCTGGGGCTCGTCGAGAGCATCCCGGATCCGGAGGACGGCCGGGCGCGCGTCCTCGTGGCCACCGACCTCGCGCAGGAGCGGGTCGCGCTCGCGCGGTCGCAATACGAGGGGCGCATGGGGGAGCGGTTGCGCAGGTGGACGGCAGCCGACCTCGACCATTTCGCCGACCTGCTCGCGGCGCTCGGCGGGAACTGAGGGAATACGGGGAGCGCGCCGGGCCTTACCTCCCACTGTGAATCTCTACGAACCCGCCCGCTTCGGCGCCCTCCCGCTGACCAATCGCGTCGTCATGGCGCCGCTCACCCGCACGCGTGCCGATGACGACGGTGTGCCGACCGCGACGATGGCGGAGTACTACCGGCAGCGCGCAGGACAGGGACTGATCATCTCCGAGGGCACGTGGCCGGCTCTTGAAGGCAAGTCCTACCCCGGGCAGCCGGGCATCGTCACGCCCGCACAGATCGAGGCGTGGAAGTCGATCACCGCGGCGGTCCATGCTGAGGGAGGAACGATCGTGATGCAGCTCATGCACGGCGGTCGTGTGGGTCACCCCGCGATCTCGGGGGAGCCCCGGGTCGTCGCTCCGAGCGCGCTCGCCGCACCGGGACAGACCCACACGCCCGAAGGCAAGGCCGATCTGCCCGTCGCCCACGCCCTCACGCTGGAGGAGATCCCCGAGGTCGTCGAGCAGTTCGCTCAGGCCGCACGTAACGCGATCGCCGCCGGCTTCGACGGCGTCGAGGTGCACGGTGCCAACGGCTACCTGGTGCACGAGTTCCTCTCGCCCGTGTCGAACGTCCGCGACGACGCGTACGGCGGGTCTCCCGAGAACCGGGCACGCTTCGCGATCGAGGTCGTGTCGGCCGTCGCTGCCGCCGTCGGAGCCGATCGCACCGGCATCCGTCTCTCGCCGCAGCACAACATCCAGGGTGTGCTGGAAGAGGACGACGCCGACGTACACGCGACCTACACGGCCGTCGCCGACGGGCTCGCGCCGCTCGGCCTCGCCTTCATCGACGTGCTCAACGCCGATCCTGCCGGCGAGCTCGTGCAGCACATCCGCCGCACGGCGGGCGCCCCGCTGATCGTCAACACCGGCTTCGCGATCGAGACGACGCGGGACGCCGCAGAGGCACTCGTCGCCGACGGCATCGCCGATGCGGTCGCTGCCGGGCGTCCGGTGATCGCCAACCCCGACCTGATCGAGCGCTGGCGTCAGGACTCCGAGCTCAACGAACCCCGCCCCGCGCTGTTCTACGGCCGGACCGCGGAGGGGTACACCGACTACCCATCGCTGGAGTCGGTGCGCGTCGGAGCCTGACCTGCTCATCCGTGGGAGGGTGGCCGTTCTGTTCACGACCAGGTCGGTGGGCCGGCCGTAGCGTGGGGTCCATGACATTGAGACTCGGCTTCATCGGCATCGTGACCCACGACATGGCGGCCTCGCTCGCCTTCTACCGCGCCCTGGGCGTCGACATCGCGGCGGGGCAGGACGATGCCCCGCACGTAGACGCCAAGCTCGACGACGGCGTGGTCCTGGCCTGGGACACGATCGAGACGATCCGTGGTTTCGACCCCGGGTTCGTGCCGGCGACCGGTGGGCACCGCATCGCCCTCGCCTTCGACAAGGGGTCGGCAGCGGGGGTCGACGCGGCTTTCGCTGCTCTCGTGAGCGCAGGGCACACGGCGCACGTCGAGCCGTGGGACGCACATTGGGGTCAGCGCTACGCCACGCTGCTCGATCCTGACGGGAACTCGGTCGACCTCTATGCGGAGCTTGCCGCGAACTGACCCGGACTGACGCCGACCAGCCGTCGGAACTCGCGCGAGAGATGAGGCTGGTCGGCGAAACCGGCCTCCGCGGCAGCGGTGACGAGGGGGGCTCCTCGCCGCAGCAGCGCCTGCGCACGGCGGGAACGTTCGAGGCGCATCAGGGTGGCGTACCCGTAGCCGAACGTCGACAGCATCCTCCTCCGGAAGGAGCGCTCCGAGGTCCCGTGCGCCGCGGCTGCGCGGGCCGCCGACTCGCTGGTCGCCGCGAAACGATACACGTCGGCGGACCAGCGGCTCGATTCCGCCGCGTCTCCCGCGAGTGAGGACACCGCGCCCGTCGAGCGCGCGCCGTCGGCGAACGGCACCATCGCCGCGCGCAGTCGTCGGGCATGCCCCCGAGAGGCGACGTCTTCGAGAGGAACGAGCTGGTCGGCGATCTCCGCGAGGTCGAGGCCGAGCAGGTGCCCGGCGCGTCCGGGAGGGAGGCGGAAGCCGAACGAGTCGCCGGCCCCGTCGCCGCCGGCCGTGATCCACCGCGTGGAGGGCCCGGCGACGGAGATGCAACCGTCCCGCAGGATCAGGTCGACGCAGCCGTCTGCGGGGATGGGCCCGCCACCCACGCTGCCACGAGAACGCCACAGTGCAGCTCCGTGGGGCAGGCGCGACTCGGAGAACACCCCGTCATTGTCTCAGGCGCGGACGGCGGTGGTCAGAGCACGATGTCACCGGCCGTGTCGAGGGCTCGCCATCCGGTCTCCCGTGCTCCCGGCTGCATGAGCACGTCGGAGGCGAGCAGTGGCCCGAGGTCGAGCCCGGTCAGGGTGGCGATGTCGGAGATGGGCACTTGGAACGTGCGGAACGCCGCCAATGGTGGGACGACGAGTGTCGTCTCACGGGTGTCGATCAGCGCGGACTGATCGAGCACGAAGCCGGCCGCAGTGAGCTCGTCTCCGCTGCGCCACGCGGCGATCTTCCAGAAGCGGCGCGGGATCCGGACACCCCGGTAGGGCGGGTCATCGTCGGCGAGGATCGGCGCGGTGAAGACCGACACGCGCTGGTCTGTGGTCTCGGCGTAGGCGAGCACGTGATCCTCGAGGCCGAGCCAGAGCTCCTTGGACTGGTTGAACGCCGCCGCCTGTGGTGCGGCGTTGGGATAGAAGAAGGTCGCCTCCGCCGCCGACCTCGCCTCGGAGAGTTCGCCCCAGCCCGGGTCGCGTCGCCGCACCAAGTGGCCGCGATCGAGATCGTTGCGCGCGTAGACCGCCGGTCCCGTCTGCTCATCGGCGGGGATCCGGGGATCGAGCCGCCACTCGCCCGTGCGGGGCAGTTCCCGGAGCCGGGCCCCGTCGATGTTGACCGCCGTCACCGCCGCCAGCCGGCGTGCAGGGTCGAGCAGCACGGTGAAGCGCGGGTAGGGGAGTTCACGGCTCGGTTGCGCGGGGCGCGGAAGCGGCAGTGGCGTGCCGAGGAAGTCCGGGTCGTAGCCGTCGGTCATGCTCCTATCGTGCACGGGGCCTCCGACGAGGGCTATCCGGATCGAAGGGCGCTACCTCTTTCGTCACCGGGCTCGACGATCACGTCGAGCGCAACTCCCTCGCAGCCGACGCGCGGAAGAGCGGCGAGACCGCTGCCGCGCACGGAGTCTCCCGTGGCCCATCGAGGATCGGTCGATACCACGACCCGACCGACGCCGTTCGTCAAGGTCACCTCGCATCCGAGTGCGGCGAAACGCGGAGTGAGGTCCTGTTCGACGGCCGACACCAGCAGGTCGAGTCCGGCGACTCCGATGCGCGCGCCGTCCACCTCGGCGGGGACCGCGATCGTGATCGTGTATTCGTCGCTGCACAGGTAGTCGACGTAGGGGCCGGCGACGTGCGGCTCTCCGGTGGCCATCGGCACCCGGAACCACTCCAGCGCGCTGTAGTCGATGTTCTCCTTGTTCAGTGACTGGGAGGCGAGAACGAGCTGTCTCCGATCCTCGCCCTGCCACCAGGCGAGGTGACTGTGCGCGTCGGTGAGGAGGTCGATCGCCGCGATGAATCCTGCTCCATAGACGGGTCTCTCCTGCAGGGCAAGGGTCGTCAGGGCGTGGGGTTCCACGAGCGTGTCGATCTTCGAGCGGGTGAGCGGGCCGGTCGCTCTCGCCTCGGTGACCTGGGCGGCGAACGGATCCACCCAGTCGAGGAGCGTGCGCACGGGCGCCGTGAAGTAGTCCTCCACGATCGCCGCTGCGGCCTGGATGGCGGTGTCGGTTGCTGTGTTCATCATCGCGTCCTCCTGTGCACGTCGATGGGGGCTGTGTTCTAGCCGGTGGTGGCCTGGAGCCGGATCAGGGCATCGATGGTCTCCGCCGCCATGAGCTCGGTTCTCGCCCCGGCGGCATCGGGGTCTCCGGCCTCCACGGCGTCGATCACGGCGGCGAGGTGAGCGGCCTGCCGTCGGAGGTTCTCGGTCTCGTAGGCGACGAGGCGCAGAAAGGGGGAGAGCTCCGCCTGCAGCTTCATCTGCTCGCGGGTGAGTCGCGCCGACTGGCTCAACGCGACGATCTCGATCTGCACGTCGTCGAGGAGGCGGCGCTGTGCTTCGGGGTCGAGGTCTTCGATCCGCTCCAGCCGGCGACGCACCCGCTGTGTTTCGCTGGGATCGGCGCGCCTCGCCGCGAGTCGGACGCATGCTCCGGTGATGGCGGCGTAGTGGGCACCGAGGTCTCGCAGTGCTAGGCGCGACGTGCGGCGCACGGCCTCTCTGGCGAAGGTGAGCGGATCGGCGTGCGCGGCGACGAAGCTGCCTCCGTTTCGCCCGCGGCGGGTGACGACGAGGCCGCGGCCCCGGAGGGCGAGGAGTGCTTCACGTACCGTCACCGGGGCGACCCCGAGGCTCTTGCTCAGGTCTGCTTCCGATGGGAGTCTCTCGCCGGCGCGGAGGTGCCCCCGCGTGATCGCATCGACCAGGCGACGCTCGACGAGTTCCGCCCTGCCTTCGTCGCCGATCGGCTGGAACAACGCCCCCTGGAGTCGATGCGGCTGCGCATGCTCCGTCTCTGTGTCGAGTCCGGGGGAGAGCTCCGCAGAGGCGTGCGTCGGGTGCGTCGTCGAGCTCGATCCCATCCTGCGATTCTCCCTTCCGCGATCACGATACCCAAGAAGTTCCTGTTGACATATTACCTATGGGTTTATATGTTTTGGTGAATCTTCCGAGTTCGACGACGATCTGAGGAGCGCGAGATGATCGCCACGGCACCCGCAGCACCCACAACACCCGAGGGCACACGCCCGGACGGGAGGGTGACTCTGAGCGGCGTCACCAAGTCCTTCGGCGAGTTCACCGCCGTCCGCGACCTCGACCTCGAGGTCGCGTCGGGGGAGTTCCTGTCGATGCTGGGCCCCTCCGGCTCCGGCAAGACCACGGTGCTGCGCATGATCGCCGGCTTCGAAGACGTCACCGCGGGCAGCATCCTCCTTTCCGGGGTGGACGTCACGCGTACGCCACCGCATTCGCGCCCGGTGAACACGGTCTTCCAGGACTACGCGCTCTTCCCGCACCTGACCATCGCCGACAACGTCGGCTACGGGCTCCGCGTGCGCGGCGAAGGCAAGGCCGCCCGGGCCGCCCGGGTGCACACCTCCCTCGAACAGGTTCGCCTCGACCATGTCGCCGACCGACTGCCCCACCAGCTCTCGGGCGGCCAGCGTCAACGCATCGCCCTGGCCCGAGCGCTGATCCTGCGCCCGCAGGTGCTGCTGCTCGACGAGCCGCTCGGCGCGCTCGACAAGCAGCTCCGCGAGCAGATGCAGATCGAGCTCAAGCAGATCCAGCGCGAAGTCGGAATCACCTTCATCTTCGTCACCCACGATCAGGAGGAGGCGCTCACGTTGAGCGACCGGGTCGCGGTGTTCAACGGCGGCCGGGTCGAACAGGTGGGTGCCCCTCGAGATGTCTATGAGCGACCGGAGACGGAGTTCGTCGCGCGGTTCCTCGGCCTCTCGAACCTCATCGGCGGGGAACTCGCCGAGGCCCTCACCGGTGACCGGCGGACGATGAGCGTGCGACCGGAGCGCATGCGGCTGAGGGGCCGCGATGCGGCGCTCTCCCCGGGGGAGGTCTTCCTCGACGGCACGATCACCGAGATCGTCTACACCGGCCCGGCCACCCGCTACCTGATCGCGACCGACGCGGGGATGGACGTCACCGCCGAACGTCCCAATGCCCGGCACTCCGCCGACGACGATCTCGCCCGCGGTCACCACGTCCGTGTCGTCTGGTCTCCCGACCAGGCGGCTCGGCTTCCCTGAAGAACGCAACAACCGAACACCCGATGCACACCTGCAGCACTGATCACGAAGGAGCGATCCATGCGTAAGAAGATCCTGGCCACCACGGCGATGGCAGCCGCCGCCGTCCTCGCCCTGTCCGGCTGTACCACCGGAGGTGAGGCCACCGAAGGCTCCGGCGAACTCCAGATCGACGTTCCCGACATCGCCATGCAGGATGCCCTCGGCGACTACGAGGGAGAGGTGAACATCGTCGCCTGGAGTGGATTCGTCGAGCCGGCGTGGAGCGACGCCTTCACGAGCGAGACCGGGTGCGTGGTGAACCGTCGTGTCGCCGGTACCAGCGACGAGATGGTCCAGCTCATGCGCACGGGCGACTACGACCTGGTCTCCGCTTCGGGGGATGCGAGCCTGCGTCTGATCGCCGGCGGCGACGTGCAGCCGCTCAACCTGGAGCTCATCCCGAACTTCGGCGACGACATCGTCGAGGGTATGAAGGGCCAGATCTACGACACGATCAACGGCAAGTCGTACGGCATCCCGATCGGTCGAGGCGCGAACATCCTGCAGTACAACAGCGAGATCGTCACCGAGGAGCCCACCAGCTGGGACGTCGCCTGGGAGAAGGACAGCCCGTATGCGGGCAAGGTCATCGCCTACGATGCTCCGATCTACATCGCCGACGCCGCGGTGTACCTGATGGCGCACGAGCCCGACCTCGGCATCACGAACCCGTACGCGCTCGACGAGGAACAACTGGAGGCAGCGATCGACCTGCTCAAGCAGCAGAACGAGATCGTCTCCGAGTACTGGTCCGACCCCGCGGCACAGATCACGTCCTTCGCGGGCGGGACCACCGTGCTCGGCACATCCTGGGAGGTGCTGCGCAAGCTCACGGAGGATGACAGGTTCAAGAGCGTGCTGCCCGAAGAGGGCTCGACCGGCTGGTCGGACGCCTGGATGCTGGCCACAGAATCGAAGAACCCGAACTGCGCGTACGCATGGATGGACTACTCGTCTTCCCCGGAGGTGAACGGCGCGATCGCGATGAACTTCGGCATGGCGCCGGCCAACGCCGCCTTCTGCGACACCAGCGAGGAGGCGAAGGCGCACTGCGAGTACTTCAACGCGACGGACGAGGAGTACTTCAAGAACGTCTGGTTCTGGACGACGCCGATCGAACAGTGCATCGACGGTCGCACCGACGTCACCTGCACCAACTTCCAGCAGTGGACGGACGCCTGGCTCTCGGTCAAGGGCTGAGCCGCCTCGAGGGGGTGGGTCGGCAGGCCCATCCCCTCATCCGCCCGCATCTTCCGCAACCACGAACGGGATCGACATGAAGCGCCGCCTCCGGATCGCCGGGCTCCTGGCCCTTCCGATGACCTGGCTCATCGGGATCTACATCTTCTCGCTGGTCATGCTCCTGGTGACCGCGTTCTGGATCACCGACCCCTTCACCTCGAAGGTGAAGCCGGGGTTCACGCTGCGCAACTTCGAGCAGCTCCTCGTCAATCCCGCCTACCTGTCGACATCGATGCGGACGCTGGGCATCGCGCTCGCGGTGACGGTGCTCGCCATCCTCATCTCGGTGCCTCTCGGCATCTTCATGGCCAAGATCGCGTCGCCGTGGCTCCGGGCGCTCCTGGCCGTATCGATCACCCTGCCGCTGTGGGCCGGGTACCTGGTGAAGGTGCTCGCGATGCGCATCACCTTCACCGAGCAGGGGTTCGCGAATTGGTTGCTGGCACCGTTCGGGATCTCCGGTCCGGGGTTCAGCGTGCTCACCGTCGTGCTCACCCTGACCTACCTGTGGCTGCCGTACATGGCGGTCCCGGTGTACACCGCGATCCGCCAGGTGCCGCCCAACCTCTTCGATGCGTCCGCCGACCTCGGTGCCGGATCATGGCGAACGATCGCATCGGTGGTCCTGCCGATCATCAAGCCGGCCCTCATCGCCGGCTCTGTCTTCACGTTCTCGCTGAGTCTCGGCGACTATCTGGTCGCCCGCTTCGTCGGCGGGGACACGCAGATGATCGGCAGCGTGATCGCGTCGAACATCAACCTGAACCCGCCGCTGGCGGCCGCGTACTCGCTGGTCCCCATCGCGTTCGTCGTCATCTATCTGGTGAGCGTGCAGCGCACCGGTGCTCTCGAAAGGATGTGAGTCGCATGCTGAGACTGTCCCGCACCTCGAAGGTCGTGCTCGGCGTCATCGTCGCGGTCGTCCTCGCCTTCATGTACATCCCGCTCGCGCTCGTGGTGCTCAACTCGTTCAACGCCGCGCGCATCGTGAGCTGGCCCGTGAGCGGGTTCTCGCTCGAGTGGTGGGGCAAGGCGTTCACCAGCGAACCGGTGCGCGCGGCGCTCCTGAACTCCGTGCTGGTCGCTTCCGGCGCAACCGTGATCGCCGTGATCCTCGGCACGCTCGTGGCCTTCGCCCTCCAGAGGTATTCGTTCTTCGGCCAGCGCGCCGTGAACCTCCTCGTGGTGCTGCCGATCGCGCTGCCGGGCATCGTCACCGGCGTCGCTCTCAACAACACGTACAACCAGATCCTCGAGCCGATCGGCATCCAGGTCGGCTTCTACGGCATGATCATCGCGCATGGCACCTTCTGCATCGTCATGGTGTTCAACAACGTGCTCGCCCGGCTGCGACGAATGAACCCCGGCATCGAAGAGGCCTCGAAGGACCTCGGTGCGAGCCCGTGGCAGACCTTCCTGCTGGTGACCCTCCCGCAGTTCCGCAGTGCGCTGATCGCCGGAGCGATCCTCGCCTTCGCGCTCAGCTTCGACGAGGTGTACGTCACGATCTTCACGGCTCCGCCGGGCGTCGACACCCTGCCGCTGTGGATCATGAACCAGATGGCGAGACCCAACGAGGCCAACGTCGTCAACGTCGTCGCGACGGTCGTCATCGTCGCGTCCTTCATCCCGGTGTGGATCTCACAGCGGCTGGGGAAGGAGGTCGACGAGCGCAACTGATGCAGTGCACGAGGGGGCGACGCCGAACCCGGCGCGCGTGACATCTGGGGACGACAGGTGGTTTCTACGATCAAAGGAGTTCGTTGATGGAAAAGCGCATGGGCGACGTCGTGTTCTCGCGACGTGCGCTGCTGGGCGGAATGCTCGGTGCGGGAGCGATCATGCTCGTCGGCTGCGGCCCGGATGAGACGGCACCGTCGCCGTCGGCAGGGAGTAGCGGAGGACATTACGACGTCATCGTCATCGGTGCGGGATCCGCGGGAATGGCGGCGGCACGGCAACTCGTCGACGCGGGCAAGAAGGTCATCGTGCTCGAAGCGCGAGATCGCGTGGGCGGACGGATGTGGACCGACCGCACGCTCCTGTCCATCCCGCATGAGCGCGGTGCTTCCCTCTGTCATGGCGGCCCCGACACAGAGACCTGGGCATGGGCGCAACAGCTCGGGATCAAGGCCAGAAAGTTCGAGAACACCTTCTCTCGCTACAGCCCCAGCACGCCGTGGGTCGGATGGGACTCTCCGGATTTCTATGCGTTCCCGGAGGGGGCGCTGGGGCTCCCGCTCCCGCTGCCGCAGCCGGGGGAGAAGGAGTCAGCGTTGCAGTACCTGGAGCGCCTCGGCATCGCTTCGAGCAATTACCCCCTGGCGCTTCTGGGAATCCAGGTCGACACGGAGCAGTTCGCTGTGTACCCGGCTTCGGGTGTGGTCGACACCCTGGCCACCTGTCTCACCGTCTCGAAGACCGGCGTGATCGAGCCCGACGACTATGCGGGCGACTACAAGCTGCTCGGCCCGTACGTCGACGTGCTGAACGCCGTGGGAAAGGGAGTGGACGTGCGTCTCGAGACGCCGATCGAGACGATCGACTACTCGGGATCCGGAGTGAGCGTTCAGGCGGGGGAGGAGGCTTTCGAGGCCGACGCCTGCGTCGTCACCGTTCCCATCGGCGTGCTGCAGGCGCGGTCGATCACGTTCTCACCGCCTCTCGAAGACGACCGGATGGCGGCCATCGACGCGGTGAAGCAGACGGTCGCCTACAAGACCATCCTCGAATTCGATCACCCAGTGCGGCCGCAAGACTTCGACATGGTGAACCAGCACGATGAGGGGCCCTGCCAATTCTGGGACGAGTCCACCGGGATGCCCGGCTACAACGGACAGCTCATCGTGGCGTGGGACACCGGTGACCGCGCACGGGAACTGCTCGCGCTCTCGGAGCAGGAGCGATACGACGCCGCGCTCGCCGGCGTCCGCAAGCTTGCCGGAGATCAAGGGCTGAACTGTGTGGGTGCCTCGAACTACGACTGGCGCAACGATGAGTTCGCTCTCGGCGCGTATGCGACGGGTGAGCGCGACCAGGAGACGATCTATCGGCCCGCGAAGGACACCCTGTTCTGGGCTGGTGCGATCAAAAGCTCCGTCGCGAGTGCGCACTCCAGCGGGCTCGAGGCAGCTCAAGCGGTTCTCGTCGCTTCCTCGTGACGCCTGAGCTGACCGGGGGGAGCGGAGTCGACACCCCTCCCCCGGGTCAGTCGTCGGTGCGGAAGCCGGCCACCTTGTGCGTGCCGTCGCAGAAGGGCTTGAGGGCGGAGAGGCCGCAGCGGCAAAGGGCGACCGTCCGGCGGTGCGGCGCGATCGGATCCCCCTCGACGGTCAGCACCTCGATGTCACCCCGCACCAGCAGCGGGCCATCGGGGTACGGCGTGATCGTCACAGGCTCCCGTGCGGCGCTCATACGCCCGCCCGCTGCCGAAGCGCGGAGGCCCCCGCCGTCCACGCCTCCAGAGTGGCGGTGCCACCCCAACCGTCCACCGTCAGGCAGGCGGCGGCCCCGAACATGATGTCGGGGAGCAACTCCGGATGGTCTTCGGCGAGGCTTCCCGCCAGATCACGGGCGGCGATCTGCTCGTGCACCGCATCCGCTTCCACATGCTCGTCGAAGTACGCCGTCACCGCGTCGTCGAAACCCAGACGACGCAAGCCGTCGGCGTACAGGCGGCAGGGGATGGAGGACGTCATCTCGTAGGCCGCCAGGTGTCCGACGATCGCGCCCACCAGGCGGCGGTTGAGGCCGAACAGCGACATCATGTTCAGCGAGGCGAGGGTGAGCGCGGGCAGATCGTCGATGTACGCGCCATAGGTCGCGTCGAGACCCGCGGCCGTCATCGCACGAGCGAAGAGCGCGGCGTGCACACGCTGTGGACGCCCGCCTCCGTACTCGTCGGACTGGATCTCGACCAGCGCTGCCTTGGCGCGACCGTCCAGCCGCGGGATCGCCCACGAGTGCGGGTCGGCCTCGCGCAGCGTGTAGGCCGAACGCTGGATGAGCATCTCCCGCGCCTGCTCCTCGGTCGCCTTCTTCACGAAGTAGCGCGAGAGGCTCGGCCCGGTGTCGGCCTCGGCGAGGGCGAAGAGGGCGCGGCCGACGGCATCCACGGTCGGGTCCGGCAAGTCGGGCGTCGGAATGCGCGCGCGCAGTGACCTCTCGAACGCCGCCTCGAGGACCTGTCTGGTCCGCAGGAGCGCGGGGTCCCACTCGAGGCCGGCGTCCAGCTGCGGCAGCGATCCGTAGGCGGAGGCGTAGAGGACGAACAGCGCGAGCTGGATGTCGTCGTCGCGCACGACGTCGGTGCTCGCTGCCACGGCGTCGGCGGCGAGTGCGGTGTGGTCGGACGCGGTGCCCTCCGTGAGACGTGCGATGACTGCGCGGCTCAGCGGGCCTCGATCGCGGAAGGCGAGGGCAGTGGGGGCGACGAGGGTGGATGCGGTCATAGGTCGGGCTCCTGACGATGGGGACAGGAGCATCCTGTGCGCAAACCTGTGACAGGTACAGGGACTTGACGCGGCGGCTCCGACGCCTCTCTAAGGGCAGGTCTCGAACGCGTACCCGTCGTCACCGGGCGTGACGAGATCACGGTCGCGGAGGACCATCGAGGAGGGCGCGTCGCCGTCTGCGCACATCTCGATGAACGGGCGGGGGAGTTCATCCGTGTACTCGATGTCGATGACGTGCTCTCCGTAGACCGCGGTGTACACGCCGCACTCCTGGTACACCGCGCATTCCTCGGTGACCGCGAAGTCGAAGCCCGCTCGCTCGTGCAGCGCGGAAGCGTCCTCCGCGGCGTTCTTCTGTCCGGCAGCAAGCCCCGCCGCGTGGGCGGCCTCGACGTAGAGGGTCGCCAGCGCGAGGTTGTCCTCGAGCGAGAGCGCGCCGTCCGACCGCGAGTACGAGTCGAGGTTGTCGAACTCCACGGCATCGAAACCCGACTCGGCGCAGCCCTCGATCCACGCGGTCACGGTGTCGGCGATCCGCTCTCGGCGCTCGGCGCTCGCCGTGTCGAGCAGGGCCTCATCCGGCCAATCCGGATCGAACACGACCTCGCCGTCGTGCCGCAGCAGGAGATCGTCGGGCCAGGAACCGAGCTCAGCCGGTTGGGTCTGGAAACCGTTGACGTAGCAGATCGAGTAGACGCCCGGTGCGGGATCGGCACCACGGTCGCGCCCCACGATGCCGACTTCCGACGCGGGATCATAGGCACCACCGAGCTGATAATCCGGAACGGCACCGGCCGGCGGGAGCGCAGGGGCGCGCTCGGACTGGGGCGTCGCCGGAGCAGCTGCACACCCTCCGAGCGTGAGCACCAGTGCCACGAGGGCGGAGAGCGGCGCGCCCCGGCGCGTCCGACCGTCGGGTCTGCGCGGGCCCCTCGACGAGGTCAATGCGGATCCGTGCCGGAGGCCGCGATGTCCGCCGGGACGGGCTCGGCCGGATTGCGACGGATGCCGATCCACGACACCACCCCGCCGATCACGAGCAGTATCGCGGTGACCCACGCCGCACTGTGGAACCCGTCGAGGTCGAGCTGCCCTCCGACGATCGTGGAGAGCATCGCGACCACGAGCAGCCCGGCGACGCGGGAGACGGCGTTGTTGACTGCCGAGGCGATGCCGGAGTGGTTCTCATCGATCGCACCGAGGATCGCGGCGGTCAGCGGGGCCACGGTGAGAGACAGACCGAGACCCATCACGATCATCGCGGGCAGCACCTGCCACCAGTAGTCGAAATCGTCGGCGACCGACAAGAGCATCAGTGCTCCGACGGCCATGATCAGCGGTCCGACCGTCATGAAGATGCGCGGACCCCACCTGCCCGCCCAGCGACCGGCGCGCGAGCTCACCAGGATCATCAGGATGGTCATCGGCAGGCTCGCGAGGCCGGCGGCCGTCGCGCTCAGCCCGGCACCCTGCTGCAGATAGACGCCCACGACGAAGCCGTTGAGCGACAGGGCGGCGTACACGAAGAGGGTGGCGAGGTTTCCCCAGCCGAAGTCGCGCACGCGGAACAGCCACAGCGGCATGAGCGGGGAGGCGGAGTGCTGCTGGCGCCACAGGAACAACCCGAACAGCGCGGCGCCGGCGACCGCGGGGATCCAGATGGCGGGCGACTGCCATCCCATGTTGGGCTGCTCGATCAGCGCGAACACCACGGCGCCGAGCCCGATCGCGCACAGGGCACCGCTCCACCAGTCGACCTTGATACCGCGCGGATGCTCGGGCAGATGCAGACGGGCCAGCAGGAACAGGGTGATCGCGATGGGGACGACGTTGATGAGGAAGACGAACCGCCAGGAGATGAAGTCGACGAACAAGCCGCCCAGCAGCGGCCCGACCAGTTGCGCCCCCGTGGTGAACGCGGTCCACACCCCGATGGCCCGGGCCTGGACATCGGCGCGCATGGTCGCGGTGATCAGCGCGAGCGAGCTCGGGACCAGCAGTGCTCCGGCGGCGCCCTGTGCGGCCCGGGCGACGATCAGCATCAGCGGGTCGACGGCGGCGGCGACCGCGATGGAGGCGATGCCGAAGGAGACCAGGCCGATGCGCATCACGAGGACGCGTCCGTACGCGTCGGAGACGGAGCCTGCGAGCAGGATCAGGGCGCTGAGAGTGATCAGATACGCGTCGACCACCCACTGCTGTGTGGTGATGCCGCCGCCGAGTTCACGACTGATCGCCGGCAGTGCGACGTTCACGACCGTGCCGTCGAGGAACGTCACGAACGAGGCGAGCACGGCGATCGAGATCACGAGGCGCTGGAGAGGGGCGAAGGATGCCACAGGCCGACCTTACTCCCGGTGACGGACCCCGGGGGCGGTGGGGGGTCAGGCCACCGGTGCCGGGGTGCCTGCGGCGAGCAGACGGGCGAGCATCGGCGTCCCGCCCTGGTCGAGGGCCCGACGTTGCCGGTCGGCGCCGGTGCCGACCGCCCGCAGTCGGGCGATCCCTTCGCGGACCCGCTCGTCGTCGCCGAGGTCACGGAGAGTGGGGGCGATGACGGCGAGCATCCGATCGGCGACCGCCCAGGCGGCGGCGACCGCTCCGGTCGTGGGATCGATCATGCGGGCGTCCATCCCGTGGCGGGCGGCCGTCCACAAGGAGGCGTCGAGGCCGTCGATCCCGGCATCCCCGTGCGGCTGCTCGTCGGTGAGGACGATGGCGCGGGAGAGGACGGCGGCGAACACGGCATCCTCCGCGGTCAGCTGCGCGTCGAAGACCCGAAGCTCGACCGTGGGGAAGCGATCCGAGATCCGCGCCGCCCAGGAGAGGGCCGCCGGGTCGGTGATCGCCCGCAGATCGACGAGCCGCTCCACCTGCGTGCGGTAGTCGTCGACGTCGCGGAACCGGGGTGGGCTCCACGATCCCGGCAACCGGCGGATCAGGATGCTCCGCCAGCTCGAGAAGCTCGAGTCGCGTCCGCCCGCGAAGGGGCTGTTGCCGGTGAGGGCGAGCAGCACCGGGAGCCAGCCCCGCACCCGGTTGAGTGCGCGCACCCGTTCCTCGTCGTCGAGCACCTCCACATGCACATGCAGGCCGTTGACCTCGTGGTCACGGGTGAGGTGGCCGAGCCACGACGCGACGTCGTGGTAGTGCGCGGAGGGCGACACCGTCGAGGAGCGGGTCGTCGCGAAGGGGGTGCCGGTACCCGCGGCGATCGCGCTCTGCTCGCGGGCGTGCCAGCCTATCAGGCCGCGGAGATGGGTCGACTGCTCCTCCGCCTCCGTGGCGGTCGACACCGGCTCCGTGAGGCATTCGATCTGCGAGGTCAGGTACTCCTTCGTGACCTCACCGCCCGTCCGCAGCCGGGTGATGCGCTCGCGGGTCCCCGCGGCGAGGGTGACCGGCGTGAGGGAGCGCGCATCGACGAAGAGGAACTCCTCCTCGATGCCGAAGCGCGTCATCCGCAGCCTCAGTGATCTCTGAGCGCGGAGATCAGCTCCGACTTCCGCTTGCCGCTGTAGCCGGTCAGGCCCAGCTCCTTGGCGCGTCTGCGCAGCTCGGGGACCGTCCAGTCCTCGTAGTCGCCGTGCTCCCCGCCGCGGCGCCCGACCGCACTGCGGCCCTCTTTCGCGGCGGCGTTCGAGATGCGCGCGGCTTTCTCCTTGGATGCCCCGTCGTTCCGAAGCTCTTCGTACAGCTCGGGATCCTTCAGCGAGTTCTCGCGTCTTCCTGGCATGTGCTCGTCTCCTTCGCGCACTCGGAGGGTGGAAGTCAACCCCCTCGGGCAGATGGTCTTCTCGGGCTAGCGTGAGGGCACCGCAGTCGGGCGTCCGCGCCTGCCGAAAGAAGGGAAAGACCGATGAACATCCTCCTGATCATCGTCATCGTCGTCGCCGTGATCCTTGCGATCACCGGAGGACTGGTGCAGTCGCTCCAGTTCCTCCTGTGGGTCGGGCTCGTCCTCCTCGCGATCGCTGTGATCGCCTGGTTGATCCGAGCGATCAGCGGCAGCCGCAAGGTCTGACGACTCACAACGTCTGACCCATCGAGGTGAGGCCCGCCCTTCGGCGGACCTCACCTCTTCGGTGTCCGGGGGACCGGTCCTTACTTCTTGTCGAACGCGTCGCGGACGCTGTCTCCGGCCTTGCCGGCTGCGTCCTTCACGTCCTCGCCGGCCTGCTTGGCCGAAGCCTTCACCTGGTCCGCCTGGCCCTCGGCCTCGAGTCGCTCGTTGTCGGTGAGCTTTCCGACGCCTTCCTTGACCTTTCCGGCGGCCTTCTCGGCAGCGTGCTTCATGTCGTCTGCAGCACTCATGTTCTGCTCCTCTCGTGGGCGGATTCGATTGGGTCCGACCTTTCCACGCGGGCGCGGAAGCAGCTACGGGATTGACAATCGAGGCGGGTCGTGTCAACGTTCTGCCCCCCCATCGACGCAGCGGGTGCGGAGGACTAGCCTGGCGCCAGGCGGGTGGTCGTGCCCGTCGACCCGACCGAGGAAGCGGTGTGCGATGGACTCGATGATGATGGGCGCCATGTCGAAGAACATGGAGTCGATGCCGGACATGCAGATGATGGACATGTCGGTGGTGCAGGCGTGCATGGATGCGTGTGCGGCGTGCGAACAGGCCTGCACGGTGTGTTCGACGCAGATGATGGACTGTTCTCCGGCCTGCATGAACTGCGCGGACATGGCGAGCACGATGATGCGATCGATGCTGCGGATGCAGGGGATGACGCCGGCCTCGATGATGGCCATGCTCGATGCGTGCATCGCCATGTGTCAGACCTGCATGGATGAGTGCATGGAGCACGCCGACATGAGCGAGGTCTGCCGCCTGTGCGCTCAGGCCTGCCAGGCGTGCATGGACGCGTGCGCGGCGATGAGGGACATGATGATGGCGGGTGCCTGAGCCGCGGTCGGCTCAGACGGCGGCGACGTTGAACTGCGTGCGTCCCACCGCGAGGACCGCGTAGCGGGCGTGCAGCGCCACCGGTGTTCCGGGCCCCGCCTCGAGTGCCGCGCCCGAGGCGTTCCACAGCGCGTGCACGGCGCCGTCGAGCGTGCGCACGACGAGGTCGCCCGCCACCGGGTCGGACGCCTCCACGATGCCGTCGACCCATTCCGCGGAGGTCGCCGAGGCGATGCGCGCCTGGATCAGGTGCAGAGCGTGACCCGGAGCGAAGGACGAGCAGCGGCCGCCGTTGCTGCACATGCACGCCGCACGCTCACGCACCGGGACGGGCGAAAGGCGGTTGAGCGGCGTGGACACGGTGGTCTCCTTCGGATCGATGTTCTGAAAAGAGTAGGTCGCCTGCCGATCCCGGGCGAGGCGGCCCGACATGCGGCGAAACATACGGGTGTAGAATCGCCGGGTGCTGTCGTCGATGAGCGCCCCTCGGGCGCAGAGCGGAGCTGCAGGCGCCCCTCGCGCCGCAGACAGAGGCTGAGGACCGGCCGGAGGCGGAACCCCGTCGCCGGTGTCGCGTCGTACCCGGCTTCCCTGTCCGGGCTCCTCACTCCGATCGACTCGCCCGTCGCGGCGAAAACCTGAAAGCACTGCTCCCATGCGTCCCATCGACGAGCGCGCCATCCGCGCCTCCTTCCTCAACGCCTCCCGCAAGGAGGTCTCCGACCTGTCCCTTCCGCCCGGCTTCGCTGAGATCGACTTCGAGCGGCTCGACTTCCTCGGCTGGGTCGACCCGAAGATCCCCCGTCGGGCCTACGTCGTCACCTGGGTCGACGACGCCGTGGTGGGCGTCTTCCTGCAGCGCGCCGAGCAGCGGGTGCTCGCCCGCGCCCAGTGCTCGTGGTGCGAAGACGTCACGCTCCGCAACGACGTGCAGCTGTACGTCGCGCGCAAAGCCGGACCTGCGGGGCGCAAGGGCGACTCCGTGGGCGTCCTCACGTGCGCCGAGTTCGGCTGCAACCGCAACGTGCGCATCCTGCCGCCGCTGGCCTATCAGGGCTTCGACCGGGAGTTCGCGCGCGACTTGCGCATCCTGCGCCTGCAGGAACACGTGGCGGGATTCCTCGCCGAAGTCGGCGGGCGCGCGGACTAGACGGAATGTGCGCGCTCGGTGATCCGGGCGCGCACGTGCTCCCACGCAGGTTCCGCCAGAGCCGCCGACCGGCGGGCGAACTCGTCGAAGCTGCGCCGACCGGGCCAATCCGTCGGCAGCATCGACGGCGGCAGGCCCGGGTCGGTGTACGGCAGCACCCGCCAGCGGTCGATCAGCTGCACAGACGCGGCGAAGGGCTCCGTCGGCAACGTCGCGAGAGACGCCTGGAAGGCGAGGTGCTCGGCGCGCAGCGCGTCGAGGTCCCACCACTGGGCAGCCGCCTCGACGAGCGTGCCGGCCGGGGCAGGGGCGGAGGCCAGGAACAGCGTCGTCCAGCGCCGCGCGTCGAGCTCGTGGAGGATCTGCAGGGCCTCGTCCTTGAGGTGCCCGGGACAGATCCACAGCGCGGGCGACACGACTCCGGCACCGATCCACTGCAGTCGGCGACGCAGTTGATGACGGGTGCTGCGAGCGCTCTCCGGGATCGAGAAGGAGACCAGGCACCACGGGTCGGTATCCGTCATCTCGCGCATCTCGAAGATGCGACGGTCGCCGCGCTCCAGCATCGGGATCGCGGCCGGGTTCAACCGGTAGCCGATCGTGTCGTCGCGCTCGGCGAGCAGCAGCCCTTTCTGCTTGAGGCGGGTGATACCGGTGCGGGCTTGCGTGGGCGGGATGCCGAGGTCTCCCGCGAGTGCCACCAGGTCCGCCGCCGAGATCCATCCGCCGAGAGGACGCAGGAAGACGCCGATGAACGTCCGCAGCAGCGAGGCCGTGCTGCCGGGACGCGCATCGATGTCGTCGAGGACGGGGGCGTCCGGGAAGTCAGAAGTCACCGGACTCCAGCGCGTCGCGGACGGCGAGCACACCCGTGATCGTCTCGACGTGCGAGGTGCTCAGCGGGGAGAGGCCGAGGCGGATGCCGTCGGGGAAGCGGAAGTCCGGGATGATCCCCTCCGCCCACAGCTTCCGCGTCACGTCCCGGAAGTCGGCATGGCCGATCGTCACGTGTCCGCCCCGGAGTTCGGCGTCGCGCGGGCTGAGCAAGCGCACCCCGAGGGGCGCGAGGACGGCATCGTAGGCGCGGACCGCCAGATCGGTCAGGGACCGGGATTTGGCACGCACGCTCTCGATCGTCGACCCCTCGATCAGGTCGAGCATCCCCTGCATCGCGAGCATCGATGTGACCGGCGGTGTGCCGCTGAGCAGCTGGCGGATATCGCCGGACGGCACGTACTCGGGGCCCATCGCGAAGATGTCGGCGGCACTCCACCACCCCTGGATCGGCTGCCGCAGCACTCCGTGGAGCCCGCGGCGGAGGTACGCGAAGGCGGGGGATCCCGGGCCACCGTTCAGGTACTTGTACGTGCAGCCGACCGCGAGGTCCACGCCCCAGTCGTCGAGCTGCATCGGCACGACGCCGGCGGAGTGACACAGATCCCACATCATCAGCGCGCCGGCCTCGTGCGTGACCGAAGTGATGCCGGGCATATCCGCCAGGGCTCCGGATCGGTAGTCGACGTGGCTGAGCGACACCAGGGCCGTGCGCTCCGAGACGACCGCGGCCACGTCGGCGACGGTCACTCCGGCCACGGGGTCGGGTTCCAGCCAGCGCAGGGTCAGGCCGGTCTCGGCGGCGACGCCTTCGGCCAGGAAGCGGTCGGTGGGGAAGTTCCCCGCCTCGATCACGAGTTCCGTCCGGGTGGGATCGGCGGTCGCGGCGGCACGCATGAGCTTGTAGATCAGCACGCTGGTCGAATCGGCCACGACGGTCTGGCCCGCGCCGGCTCCGAGTGCCACGCGTCCGATGCGGTCGCCCAACTCCATCGGCAGCGCCATCCACTGTTCGTCCCAGGAGCGGATGAGCCGGGTGCCCCAGTCCTCGCGCACGAACGCGGCGAGCTTCTCGGGGATGTCGCGCAGCGGACGGCCGAGGGAGTTGCCGTCGAGGTAGGCCGTGACCCCCGGGGCGTCGGCGAACGCGTCGAGGTGCGAACGCAGCGGGTCGGCGGCGTCGAGGGTGCGCGCGAGGTCGAGCAGTTCACGGTCGAGGGGGTCGGTCATGTCACACCTTCAG